>CAZPPK010000078.1:0-13033 GCA_964588415.1 uncultured Lentimicrobiaceae bacterium | reverse complement strand
CTATACGACATTGTTATGAAAAATTTTCAGGGTGTTGCATTGACGAAAACAGGAAGTTTGTTTGAAAAAATGATCTTTCAAAGTTAATTGCCCGTTTGAGAAGCTGTAAAGTTATGGATATAAAAACTTTGTAATTCCAATCCGATGAGAATAATGATCTTTGGTTTTTGCAAAAAAGCTGTAAAAGGGCAATTTCTCTGAAAGCTATTTTTTATGGGAAGCCGCATTTAACTTTTTGGCTTCCCCTGTGCTGATTCTTTGTCCCTTGTAAAAAGCGACAACAAATGCTCCTTTAAAACCATTTTTTCTCAAGTACCTCTGAAGAGCACTGGCTTTTCTCAGATCGGTAAAATGCCCTGAAGTATATTTATAGATACCCCCGTGGAAATAATAGCTGATCTTTTTTACTTTCGGGAATTTCTTTTTAGGATATTTGAACTTATGAGACCCTGAAAAGAATTGTACTCTATATTCAACTCCATCATGATTTACAGCTTTCCCGACAGTACTCGTCTTGGCCTGTGGTGGATGTGATACTGTATTTTCCCGCTCAAAATTCTCTTTGTACTTTTTGAATGCCCTGTAAAGACCGGCTGCAAGATTTGCCTGCCCTTTCTGGGATATTAAATAAGCTTCATCTTTTTTATTGCTTAAGAACCCTAATTCCACCAAAACACTGGGCATGGTAGTCTGCCACAAAACCAAAAAACCGGCCTGGTAAACACCGCGTGGCTTCATTCCAGCCCTGGCCTTTAGCTCTTCTTCAACATCATGGGCAAACTGAAGGCTTTGCTTCAAATACGCATTTTGGAAAAGTGATAAGTTAATATAGGATTGCGGGGATTTTAAATCGAAGCCGTCATATTTGGAAGTCCGGTCATTTTCATACAAAATGGCTTTGTTTTCTTTTTCAGCAACTTCCATGTTTTCTTTGGTTTTACCCAGACCCATAACATACGTCTCTGCACCATAAGGAGCAGAGCTCGGGTTTGAATTGCAATGAATAGAAACAAAAAGATCTGCATGGTTTTTGCTGGCAATTTCAGCACGTTTATACAAGGGAATAAAACGGTCGGTCGTTCTCGTAAAAACGACTTTAACGTCTTTCATATTTTCACGGATATCTTTTCCAAATTTCAGTGCTACAGCGAGTGTAATATCCTTTTCCCTGGAATGTTTTCCAGATGCGCCGGGATCCTTTCCACCATGACCAGGGTCAATTACTATGGTAGTAATCTTAGTCCCTTTTTGGCCTAAAACTTGCAGTGGATTGAAGAAAAATGAATATAAAACAATACTTGATAAAAGCCCGCGTTTGAAAAACCCTAATTTAAATATTGAACCTATATTTGCAAACATTAGCATCGGCGTCCAGATTATTAACAAAAGTAATAGAAAGAATTTGTTCAAACAGGGTCTTAACGGTAAATTATTAACATCACTTTGGTTATTTTCTTTGGTCATTTTCTTTTTAAATGATGCAACAGCATTGACCTTTTCCCATAACCGTTTAATCCTTTCTACATTTCCCAAAACAGATACCCTGATAAAAAAAGATAATCCGCCATTTGCAGATACGTTAACAAATGTGGATACATTAAAGGTGCAAGCACCAGCTAAAGATACCACCGGAAAAAACTTAAAACTGGAATATGATCTTGTTAGGCATGCTGATGATTCCATTGTCCAGGACCTGAAAAACAAAAAAGTGTACCTGTATGGCAATGCAGAAATCACTTACGGAAATATCGATCTGAAAGCTGCGTTTATTTCCGTTGATTTTAATAACAATACCGTTTTTGCCAAGGGGATCAAAGATTCCACAGGAAAAGTTCAGGGAGTTCCTGAATTCAAACAGGGTGACGAAGTATTTGATGCGAAAACAATCCGATATGACTTTGTTACTAAAAAGGGAATTATTCATAGTGTAACTACCAAGCAAAGTGAAGGATTTCTTCATGGGAAAATGGTGAAACGGATGCCCGACAACAGTATTAATGTTAAAAACGGGGAATTCACAACCTGCGATCTCCCGGATCCACACTACGCATTTCGTTTTCATAAAGCCAGGGTTATACCTGGAAAAGTGATAATTACCGGGCCTGTGTATATGGAAGTAGAAGGGATTCCTCTGCCCATTGCTTTGCCTTTCGGTATTTTCCCTAACAATCCCAAAAGAACATCGGGACTGATTCTTCCTTCTTACGGTGAATCTACAAGTCAGGGATTTTATTTGCAGGGTGGCGGTTATTTCTGGAATATCAATCCAAAAATGACACTGAAAATAACAGGAAAGATTTATACTGGAGGAAGTTGGGCCGTTTCGCCCATTTTCACATATAAAAACAGATATAAATACAGTGGTACTTTTTCGTTGGGATTGGCACAAAATGTCATCAGCACTAAAGGGTCTCCCGATTACCAGAATTCGCACGATTTTCATATCCAGTGGTCGCACCAACAGGATGCTAAAGCCCGCCCTAACAGCACCTTCTCGGCAAGCGTCAACATATACAGCAGTAACTATGTTAAATATACGGCTGTGAGTTCTAATACCTATCTTTCCAACACCTTTTCATCGAGCATTTCATATCAAAGAAACTGGGGCAATAACTTTCAATTATCATTAACATCAAATTATACTCAAAATACACAGACTCATAGTGTTCAACTTGTACTCCCTAATGTTACCTTTAATGTAAATACATTTTATCCTTTCAGGAAAGAAAACAGCATCAAGAAAGGTTTACTGGACGGCTTAAGCATTTCCTATAACATGCAAGCCGAAAACTCTATTAACACAACAGACTCAACAATTTTTTCGAACCAGTCATTCCGCGACATGCAGAATGGTATTGTTCAGCATATCCCCATCAGTCTGCCACTAAAAGTCCTTAAATATTTTACACTAAGCAACTCCATCAACATAACTGACAGGGTTTATTCCAGCAGTCTGAGAACTCGATGGGTTAACGACTCCATTATAATTAACAATGTAGCTTATCCCAGTTATGCAAAAACAGATACGGTTCCCGGCCTTAATAACGAAATGGATTTTAGCCTTAGCAGTTCGCTTTCTACAAAAATTTACGGAATGCTGAAATTTAAAAAAGGCCCCATTCGCGCTATCAGGCATGTGGTGACGCCTTCGGTCGGATTCTCTTACTTACCTGATTTTTCAAAAAGCTTTTGGGGTTATGTGGGTCATTACAATGATTCTACAGGGCGTCGTATAACTTATTCCAGATATGAAGGTTATCTTTGGGGAGCACCTCCAATGCGAAAACAGGGAAATTTGACCTTCTCCATTTCTAACAGTCTTGAGATAAAGGTTCCATCCAAAAAAGACACTGTAACCGGATTAAAGAAAATACCACTTATCCAAAATTTTACCATTTCTGGAAATTATAATTTAGCTGCCGATTCACTCGGGATGTCAAACATCTCCCTTTCGGGAAGAACTACTCTTTGGAAAGGATTGACAGTTCAATATAACGGATTACTTGATCCCTATGCTGTCGATTCTCTTGGACGTGATATTAACAAAACAGAATGGCAGGTCAACCGCAAACTTTTCAGGATGAAAAACTCTGCATGGAATGTGAGTTTTAATTTCAAGTTAAGCCAGGATGATTTCAAGAAAAAAACAAAGCAGACACAAGGAAGCATCTCCGATTCTACAGAGGCAAGTGCCACCCCACCTAAACAATCGCAGTTTGGATTGCAAAATCCATCGGGACAACCTGTTGACTGGAAAGTACCCTGGTCCATGAGCCTGAATTATCAGTTCACTTATTCCAATGTAAAAAATTTTATTAATTATGCGTGGACACCAAAAAAAACGTTGATTCAAACGTTAGGGTTCCATGGCCAGGTAAGCCTCACCCGGAATTGGAAATTTTCTTTTAATTCAGGATGGGATTTTACGAATAACCAGCTTTCTTATACATCAGTGAATATTTACAGAAATCTGCATTGTTGGGAAATGAGCTTTTCATGGATACCATTGGGAGTAAGGAAAAGCTGGAACTTCACAATTCAAATCAAAGCAGGAATGCTAAAGGACTTCAGGTTGACCAAACAAAAGAGTTTTCTTGAAAATTACTAACATGGAAACGGTAAGGTAACAATGCTAAAGCATTTCAGGAAAAATCAAAGCGCTTTGAAGGTCTTATATTTTTTATAATTTAGCATACGTAAACGCGAAAACAAATTGAAGCAGCTGTTCAGGACAAAATATCTTTTATTCTTGGGGGGATTGTTTTTTAGCGTCCCGGCCTTTGGTCAGCAAGCTCCTGTTTTTACGCAGTATAGCACATCTTATATGTTTGTTAACTCAGGGTATGCGGGTTTGGGAAAAGGGATTCGTGCCCAGGCTATCGCACGGCAGCAATGGGTTGGGTTTAAAGATTCCAACGGAAATAGTGTAGCCCCGCGTGATTTTCTCATCAGCGTGGACGCACCTCTTCAAATCTTAGGCGGAGGCATCGGAATGTCTATCCTTCAGGACCAGATCGGTTTTGAAAACGACATTGCACTTCAAATTGCCTACAGCTATCACCTGAATATTGACGCAGGAATCATCGGTATTGGCGCAGGTATTAATTTTACCAACCGTACCATTGACTTCACAAAATTTAATCCTGTGCAGTCCAACGATCCTACACTACTGACTGCCAAACAGGGCGACATGTTGATGGATGGGAACCTGGGATTCTTCTTTAAGGGAAATAATCATTTTTACATCGGAATTTCCGCAACCAATATTTTTGAAAGCAAAGGAAAAAACCTTAGTACTTCAGGTTCTTCAATCCATTATCAAACCGACCGCACCCTTTACCTTGCCACAGGATATTCATTTATTTTGCCAAACCATCCTCAATTTAGTGTTGAGCCTTCGCTGATGGTGCAAACAGATCTGGCTTCAACGCAATATAACATCTCAACCACCGTTACTTACAATAGTAAGTTTTGGGGTGGAATAAATTACCGCCCGCAAGAATCGGTGGGATTTCTGGTAGGAGTTCTCATTGATGGTGTACGGGTGGGATATTCTTATGACCTTCCTACACTGCCTGTTGGCCTGGCAGGAAGTCATGAGATTACAGTAAGCTATTGTTTTAAAATAAAAACTGAAAAGACGAATACCAGTTATAAAAATACCCGTTATTTGTAATGGGAAAAATAAAACTGATAAGATATATTTTTCAAGAAAAGAAATAAAATTTGAACAGATGAAATTAAAAGGGTTGTTATACTTGCTTGCCGTGATCTTACTGGCAAGTTGTAGCAATACAGGAACCGGTGAACTGGTTGGTACCAGAAAAAATTCCAGACCTTTTTACCAGCCCGACCCGTATGGAATGGTTTTTATCCCTCAGGGTAGCTTTACCATGGGTGCCGGCGCCGAAGATATTACACACGGACATCTAATTCAGCCCAAAACCGTTTCGGTATCCGCTTTCTATATGGATCAGACTGAAATCACCAACGATGAATACAGACAATTTGTGGATTGGGTCCGCGACTCAATTGCCCGGACTATCTTGGGTCAGGTTCAACCCGCAAAATATCTGATAGAACAAAACAAAAAAACCGGCGAAACCTATGATCCACCAATATTGAACTGGAAAACAAAGATTGACTGGAACAGTAAAAATCAGGACGTAAGAGATGCATTGAATCAGCTTTATATTCCTGAAAAGGAAAGATATTTCCGCCATAAAGAAATTGACAGCAGAAAATTGATATACACTTATTATTGGGTAGATCTACATGCAGCAGCAAGAAAAGATTTTAGCCAGCCCGGAGATCCAAAAAATGCCAGCTTTGCCAATCGTCCACAAGGTTTCCGCAATCGTTCAGTATTTGTTCGCAACGCTACCATCAACGTTTATCCAGATACACTCTGCTGGATTGCTGATTATACCTATTCCTTCAACGATCCATTGACAGAGAAATACTTCTGGCATCCAGCTTATGATCATTATCCGGTAGTGGGTGTAAACTGGGTTCAGGCAAGGGCATTTTGTGTGTGGAGAACGCAATTCCTGAACAATGCACTTCGTTCCCACAAAGGCGGCGTGGAATTATCTGAATTCCGGCTGCCTACCGAAGCAGAATGGGAATGGGCCGCAAGAGGCGGGAACCAATTAAGCCCCTATCCATGGGGAGGACCTTCTACACGAAACGCAAAGGGCTGCTTCCTGGCTAATTTCAAACCGCTGAGAGGAAACTATATCGCTGATGGTGGACTTCGCACGATCATTGTCGGTCACTATCCGCCCAACGGTTTTGATTTGTACGATATGGCCGGAAACGTAGCTGAATGGACCAACAGCGCTTATGATCCGTCTTCCTATAACATCACCTGGGATATGAACCCCGATTACACATACAATGCTAAACAAAGCGATCCTCCAGTAATGAAAAGGAAAGTTATCCGCGGCGGTTCATGGAAGGATATTGCATACTATTTAAGGGTTACCACAAGAGCATGGGAATATCAGGATACGGCTAAATCTTATATTGGTTTCCGTTGCATTCAGCCTTATCTGGGAAGGAATAAAGGAGATAACCCGAATCGCGCTTCACGAGTATATCATTAAAAATGAAATGAATATTATTGATTAAAAGGACCAACAAAAATAATACAAAAATGGCATTTTTTGATTTTACAAGAAACAGAAATTACAGAAATTTCATGGCAAAAGTATACGGAATTGGAGCTTCCGTAGTCCTTATTGGCGCTTTGTTTAAAATTAATCATTATCCTGGTGCAGATTTAGCCCTAATTATCGGACTGGGAACAGAGGCTTTGGTATTTTTTCTTTCATCCTTCGAACCGCCTCATGTGGATCCAGACTGGAGCCTGGTTTATCCTGAGCTTTCAGGAATGTACCATACCGTTGAAGGTGTAGAAAGAGCCCTTTCGGGAGGAAAAACTTCTACCCAGCAACTGGATGATATGTTAAAAAAAGCCAATATCGAACAGGATACGATCGTGCGCCTGGGAGCCGGATTGGAGAAACTTTCAGATACTACAGCAAAAATTTCAGACGTTTCGGATGCATCCATGGCTACCAAAGAGTTTGCCAGCCAGATGAAAACAGCAGCACAATCTGCCGGAAATCTGGGACAAGCAATAGAAGAAGATGTTCAGGCTGCCGGAAGCTATTCACAAAAGATGAGCCTGGTAAACGACAACGCAAGCATCCTGACCAACGCTTACGCTCAAGCTGCCGATGTTCTTAAATCCAACATGGATTCTGCAGAAGAATTTTCAGGTACTGTGAAACAGGCCACCCAATCAGCCCGTAATATGGCAGAAAGTTATCAGAAATCTGCCGATATCCTCTCAAAATCTGTTGAAGCGCTTGACTTTACGGCTGTAGAAGGAGATGATTACAATGTTCAATTGAGAAAAATTGCTGAAAATCTGGCTGCTCTCAATGCCATCTATGAAATTCAGCTTAAAGATACCAATAATGCCATGGAAAGCTCTGACAAAATGAAAACTACCATGACTAACCTTTACCAAAGCCTGGAAAAAACCACAGAATTCAATGCTGATTTTGCATTAGAAATGGAAAATCTGACTAAACGTATGGGCACACTCAACAAAGTGTATGGAAATATGTTGACTGCTATGAACGTTCAGTCATAATATTTTCTTCAAATGAATGGATACTATCTCGAAAAAACGACAAAGTAAATGGCTGGATATAAAGAGACACCTAGGCAAAAAATGATCTCAATGATGTATTTGGTGCTTTATGCATTGCTTGCACTGAATGTATCAAAGCAGGTGTTGGATGCCTTTCTGGTGGTAAATGAAAGCATGGTCAGTACAAATGAAAGCATGAGTTCAAAGATTGCGGCTACTTACAATCGGTTTGAAGAACAATATGCGCTGCAAAAAGAAAAGGTAGGGCCCTTTTGGGAAAAAGCAAAAACAGTAAAAGTAGAATCAGATCAGATTTTGCAGTATTTGAATCATTTGAAATTAAAACTTGTAGAAGTAACAGATCAGAAAGATTCGGCTTTTGTCATGCAGAACTACTACTACGATTCACTTATTCCTGATCCCTACCATCCTGGGAAAATGGTTAAAACCAAATTCCTTGATCTGGAAAAAGTTCCTACAAAGGATCGCTATAACAATCCAACGAGTTATCTGATTGGTAATGAAACAAGAAAGAATGGAGAAGCGTACCATTTGAGTACGATCATGAACGATTACAGGCAGAAAATCATTCAAATGATGAATCTTTCTGACAATACCACCAAAGTAGGTCTGATTACCAATTATCTGGGAGACAAAAAAATAATCTACCAGAATGCCGACAGACAAAAACAAGACTGGGAAAATCACAACTTTTATTATACTATCCTCGCCGCTGACATTACTTTGATGAATAAAATTATCTCGGAAGTAAAAGGAGCAGAATTTGATGCACTAAGTTATTTATACAGTTCTGTCACCGAAAAGGATTATAAGTTCGATCATATTGAGGCTAAAGTAATCCCCAAAAGTACTTACGTGCTGGAAGGAAATCACTATCAGGCGGAAGTGATGGTGGCTGCTTATGATACTAAAACAAATCCTAGAGTTTGGGTTCTGGGTGGAGTTGACAGTATTACCAACCGGAACATCAAAAGAGCTCAACTTATTCATGGAAAGGGCGGAACCGTTAAGCTACTGTTTCCTGCACAAAAATCAGGAATCCATAAATACGCGGGAACCATTGAAATGGTAAATCCTGCCACCAATTCCGTTGCAAAATACAACTTCAGCGGAAGTTACATTGTTGCACCACCATCCCTTACTGTGGCACCTCTAAAGATGAATGTGATTTACATCGGCCTCGATAACCCTGTTTCCATCACGTCTCCGGGGATTGCCGACGAGCAAATTCATCCTTCTATAACCGCCGGTAAACTCACCAGGGATGGAAGAATATGGGAAGTGAGGATTGACAAGAAAGTTCCTGATAACCAGGTTTATATTTCAGCATCTGCTGACATTAATGGCAAAACGGTTTCCCTGGGGAAAACACTTTTCAGGGTAAAACGTGTCCCTGATCCGGTTGCACAGATTGCAGGACAAACCAACGGAAGCATTGACAGAAATACTTTTCTTGCTGCCGGAGCCATTATTCCAAATATGAAGGATTTTGAATTTGATATCTATTTTACTGTCACATCATACACTTTCGCCACATTAATAAACGGCGACTGGATCCCTAAGAATATTACCGGAAACAGGTTTACTACTGAGATTGATGATCTCATCAGAAATGCAAGACCTCATCAGAAGTTCTTTTTTGAGAACATTGTTGCCAAGGGCCCTGACGGGAGTGTCCGGACTCTGAATCCTATTAGTTTAGAAATTCAATAACCAATTATAATAAGGTGATGAAAAAGACAACGCTTTACATACTTTCAATAATGCTGCTTTTAAGCCCGGCGCTGTTGAAAGCGCAGATCACCGCCGAAACACCGGTTGATGGTTTGTATAAAGATCAGGGAATTATCCATAAAGCCCCAATGCCTCTGCCCAGCGTGAGAAAAGCAGATATTATGTGGTCGAAAAGGATTTGGCGTGAAATTGATTTTCGCCAGAAAATGAATCAGGAATTTTATTATCCGGTCATTGCACATCAAAACTGGAAATCTTTTATTACTATTCTTTTGGATGCATTGAAACAGGGAAAGATCACCGCTTACGATATTTCTTCCACCGATGAATTGCTGGTGCCTATCACTTATCATGAAATCATGAGCCGGCAAACAGACACTATTCACCGGGTGATGAAACGTCCCTACCCGCCTTACGCCGAATATGATACAACAATTGTAACGCAATTTGACCCTACAAAGGTGATGCGTCTTCGTATAAAAGAAGACTGGTATTTCGACAAACAGCGCTCCCAGATGCTGGTAAGAATAGAAGCCCTTTGTCCGGTAATGATGACCAAACACGACGGACAGCAAGTACCTACACCGCTTTTCTGGGTCTCTTATCCACAAGCGCGGAAAGTTTTAGCCCAGTCGCTGGCCTTTAATCCGCAAAATTCAGCCATGCGCCTCAGTTACGACGATGTTTTTATCAAGCGGTTGTTCTCAAGTTATATCTACAAGGAACAGAACCAATATGACCGCCGTATTTCAGACTACGCAACGGGCGTCAACGCATTGGTAGAATCGAATCGCATACAGCAGCAGATGTTTAACTTCGAACAGTACCTCTGGCAATATTAAACCGATGAGTTTTTAGATACCGAAAGGTTGTCTCAAAAGGGCAACCTTTTTTGATGTATGATTTATGATGTTTGGATGTTGGACGGACATCCAACTCACTACTCACTACTCACTATTCACTACTCACTACTCACCAATCACTATTTTGGGCGGCTTAGCGCACTTTATAAACTTTTTGTTTTTTACCTTTGTCAGGATGCACAATATGCTGGATACTTCCATAACTTACCTGAAAGGAGTCGGTCCTCACCGGGCGGAATTGCTTCAAAAAGAGCTTCAAATCCGCACCTATGGCGACCTGCTGAATCATTTCCCATTCCGTTATGTGGACAAAAGTAAAATTTACAAGATCAAAGACATCACATCCGACACTACTTACTTTCAACTAAAGGGGAAAATTTCGAATCTGGAGGTGATTGGTGAGAAAAGAGCAAAACACATTTCCGCCTGGCTTACCGACGATACAGGTTCCATTGAACTGCTTTGGTTCCGGGGTTTGCAATGGATTAAAAATCAGTTTTCACCGGAAAAAGAATATCTGATCTTTGGAAAACCCTCTGTTTTTAAAAACCATTTCAATTTTGTACATCCCGAAGTGGAAGAAGTCACTTTGGAACAAAACGACCTTGTCGGAAACCGTCTGGAAGGTATCTACAGTACTACTGACAAATTAAAAAATGTTGGCTTGGGCAGCAAAGGCATCAGCAAGTTGATGCGGGTTTTAATAAACATCACAAGACAGGAAATCAAGGAAAACCTGCCCGGTTATCTCATTAAAAAGCACCATTTAATCAGCCACAAGGAGGCGATGATCAACATTCACTTTCCGGAAAGTCCGGAAATTATCGACAAGGCTGTCAGGCGGTTGAAATTTGAAGAACTTCTTTTTCTTCAGTTTGAACTCTTACTGGAAAAAATTATCACTGCGGATAAAATGCCAGGGCATGTTTTCGAAAAAGTAGGCGAAACGTTCAATACTTTTTTCAACAATTACCTGCCTTTTGAACTGACCGGAGCGCAAAAAAAGGTGATCCGTGAGATCAGGGCCGACATTAAAACAGGGAAACAAATGAACCGTCTCCTCCAGGGCGATGTGGGCAGCGGCAAAACCCTGGTGGCTTTGATGAGCATGCTTATTGCCATCGACAATGGTTTTCAGGCAGCCATGATGGCTCCTACAGAAATCCTGGCCAACCAGCATTATAACACGCTGCGCAATTTTCTCAAAGACATGCCGGTTTCGGTAGAGTTGCTTACCGGTTCCACCAAAGCGAGGCAAAGAAAGGTAATACACAGCGGACTCGAAGAACACACGCTCAATATTCTGGTGGGGACGCATGCGCTTATCGAAGATACGGTCAACTTTGATAACCTGGGACTGGTGGTCATAGACGAACAACACCGTTTTGGCGTTGCACAGCGAGCCAAGCTCTGGAAGAAAAATAAAATTCCGCCGCACGTTTTGGTGATGACCGCAACACCCATTCCAAGAACGCTGGCCATGACCGTTTACGGCAACCTCGATATTTCTATCATTGATGAGCTACCACCCGGACGTAAACCCATAAAAACCGTGCACTTTTTTGAATCCAAACGGCTTAGGGTTATCGGGTTTATGCGCGAACAAATCAAACAAGGAAGGCAGATCTATGTGGTTTATCCTCTGATTAAAGAATCAGAAATACTGGACCTGAAGAATCTGGAAGACGGCATTGAGAATATGAGAAGGGATTTCCCGCTTCCTGAATATCAAATCAGTCTGGTGCACGGCCAAATGCCTTCAGATGACAAAGATTTTGGAATGAAACGTTTTATAGAAGGCAAAACCGACATCATGGTTTCCACAACGGTGATTGAAGTAGGTGTGGATGTTCCCAATGCTTCTGTGATGGTCATCGAAAATGCCGAGCGGTTTGGTTTGTCGCAACTGCACCAGCTCCGTGGGCGCGTGGGGCGCGGCAGCGACCAGTCGTGGTGCATCCTGATGTCGGGGAACAAACTCTCGACCGAAGGCCGGAAACGGATGGAAATTATGGTAGAAACCAACGACGGTTTTCGCATTGCCGAAGAAGACCTGAAGCTCCGCGGCCCCGGCGACCTGAAAGGAACCCAACAATCTGGATTAATGGATTTTCACATCGCCAGCCTTGCCAAAGACGGCGACCTGATCGCCTTTACAAGACAAATTGCTGCATCTATTCTGGAAGAAGATCCCCGGTTGCAAAAAGAAGAAAACCACCTTCTGTTGCAGGAAATGCGTAAAAGGCTCAAAGGGAAAACTAACTGGGCGAGGATTTCGTAACTTTCGAAAAGTTACAAAACTCAATAGCTAAAATTTTAATACCGAATTATGAAAGAAGAATATTTTTTATCTTTGTTCTGAAAATCAATAACAAACTCTTAAAAATCGTTACTACTCAGCAGGTTTATATGTTGAAAATCAAATAGATACATTTTTGTTAATAATTTTTTCGATTTCATTAATTGATTGTATTTCAGATTGATACCAAAATATATCAAGTTAAAACGGAAAATTTTATAAAAATAAAAAAGAACTAACAAATTGAATATTAATAAATTAAACCTGCTGAGTAGTAACTAAAAATCACTACCATGAAAAAGTTTTATTTCCTTACCATTACACTTGTGTTTTTATTTTCCGGTTTTCAGCTTACCGCTGCAAATACATCACAAAAAAGCCAAAAAAAATCTGTAAAAACGTATCCCTTCGGCCACGAGCATCTTGTCTGGTTAAAATAGCTTTCTGATT
>CAZPPK010000077.1:0-13091 GCA_964588415.1 uncultured Lentimicrobiaceae bacterium | reverse complement strand
TATGATTTGTCAAAAGGTGTTCTGGAATTTTATTTCGATACGAAAATATTTTCACTGAAATCCTATTTAAACCATTGATTTATTGATATTACTTTTCCAATCTGGCTTGGTAAATATTATAATTCTCGCGGTCGAAGCACACAAAATATACCCTTTCGGGGATAGTGTTTTCCTTTAAAAATTGCTGCACAGTACGGATGGCAATTTCAGCAGCTTTCTCCTTAGGGAATCCATAAATTCCGGTACTGATGTTTGGAAACGCAACGGTTTTGCACTGATTTAGTTTTGCAAGTTCAAGGCATGTTTGATAAGCCTTTTCCAGAAGTTTTCCTTCATTTTGATTTCCACCTCGCCATACAGGTCCAACAGCATGTATCACGTACTTTGCTGGCAGACGATATCCTTTTGTGATCTTTGCTGAACCTGTTTCGCATCCGCCAAACGCAAGGCATTCTTTGTATAAATCCGGTCCAGCTGCCCCGTGAATAGCACCGTCCACGCCGCCGCCTCCAAGTAGCGTACGGTTGGCGGCATTTACAATGGCATCCACAGCTTGTTCAGTAATGTCTTCACTGACCAGTTTTATTTTTTCAAATATCATGATCCTGTGTCTTGTGGATTTCCTTTATTCAGGTCATTTTTGTGTTCTCGTCTTTTGTGCATCCGCCTGTAGGCATTTTTCCAGGCACGCCGGCTCCAGTATTTCCCCCAGGTGATGTTAGTCCACAATCTTTCATGTAAATAATACAGGACAAGTTTTACAACAGCATCAACACTGGCAATTGCTGTTGCGTATTGTAAAACCTGTGAATCAGTTTTATTTGTCCAACTTTTAAACACCACAAAGCTGATGATGAAGGTCGCACCTGATGCAATAAACCTCCAGCTGATGGCTTTCAGAATACTCCTGGAAGGGCTGTCCTTTTTTATTATATTCTCTTTTGTCATGCTTTTATTTTTATTTAAAAACACCGCGAAAACAAGTGCTTTTTATTTGTTTTTCAAAGAGTTCAGGTAATTTTCTATCCAAAATAGGTTTTTGCCTTTATTAGAAATTCATCATGGATCTTCTGGTTTGAAGCCACAATCTCCTTCCCAAAGATAAAATCATTATTTCCATCGAAAGTGGTAATTCTCCCACCGGCCCTTTCAACAATCAATGCGCCGGCAGCCACATCCCAAGGATTGAGTCCGTATTCATAGAAAAGCTCAAAACGACCACAAGCAACATAAGCCAGGTCAACTGCAGCCGAGCCCAGACGGCGCACACCACGGCTGCTTTTCATCAAATCTTTGAACAAAGCCAGATATTCATCCAAACGGGAATAATCATAATATGGGAAACCTGTTGCAAGCAAAGCCTGATCTAAAATATTCGTTCCCGACACCTTGATTTCCTCCCTATTAAGAAAAGCCGGTCCGTTTTTCCAGGCATAAAAACATTCGTTCAAATTAATTTCGAAAATCACCCCTGCAACGGGTTTAAGATACTCTGCCAAAGCAATCGAAACGGAAAAAACGGGAACTTTATGAATAAAATTGGTGGTTCCGTCCAAAGGATCTACAATCCAGTTATAACGCTCTGCTTTCTCCAGTTCCGGACTTTCTTCTGCAATAAAACCAGCTTCTGGAACTACCTTTTTCAGGGCATCCACCAGAAAAGACTCTGATTTCTTATCTACATAAGAAACCAGATCATGAGCCCCCTTGTATTCCACGTCTGATTCGCTGAACCGGCTTACTTCTTCACGGATTATCTGACCAGCCTGCTTACTGATCTCAACTACTTGCTTTGTTATAAATTCGAGATCCATTATTCTGATTTTTTCTTCGTTAATTGTTTATGAATTTTCAAGATTTGGGGGATCAAAATTTGTTTCCCGTCGTTAATAATTACAAAATCAGCGTTTTGAATTTTTCGCTTTTCCGGCCACTGATTTTTCATTCTTGCCCTGACAGTCCTTTCATTTAGCGTATTCCTTTTCATCACTCGCTTAAGCCTCACTTTTTCAGGAGCGGAAATCATGATAATGAAATCAAACTGCTTTTCCAGCTTATTTTCAAACAATATGGCTGCCTCATGCAACGAATAATTTTCTTCTGAATGCTCTTCAAGCCATTGAAGATATAGTTTTATTACACCTGGATGAATGATCCGGTTTATTTCGAAAAGTGCATTTTTATCATTAAAAACCAAACGTGCCAGATTCTGTGGAATAAGCTTTCCATCAGCACTGTAAACCCCGGCACCAAAAACTTCTTTGACCTGCTCCCTGACTTTTTGCTCATTGTATAAATCCCGTGCAACACGATCGGCATAAAAAACAGGAACCCCAAGTGTTTCAAATATTTGGCACACCAGTGTTTTTCCACTGCCGATATTTCCTGTTAGTCCGACTTTTAACATGTATAGTTCTTCTATAATTCCTAATTTACTATAATGAATTCTACCGAATATGGATCCATCCTCACATCTCTTGTGATTTTCGGCTGGGTTATTATTCTCAGATTGAGAGTCTTTACGCTCGTTAAATCCACATTTTTCACATCCGGAACCACCTTAAACTGATTTGTTTTCAATTCTTTATAATCCTTTAGGAACATATTAAAATACAATGTTGTTGAAGGCGGAAAGGTGCGGATCAAAGGTGTAATTCCTGAAACATCAATGGGGACTTTCAGGCTGAATTCCGTATACTTTTCAATGTTTAGCTCCACTTTCACCCGCTCAGGTACAATTTTCAAAATACCCGGTAAAGGGTTTTTCAGAGGAACCACTAAATTTTTATTTTCATCCAGATCATTCAGGTCAATCGGATTGGTTTGTAGTGCATCGATACTGTCAATTTGCTTTTGGGAGCCCCAAATTGTAATTTTATCAGGGATAATTTTTACCGCATACAAACCATACTGGCTTTTGAACTGAAGGTCGAGTTTCGGGTTAACAGACACTTGGCGTTTGAACAAATTTTCAAGGTTCAACTCCAGGTCAGGTGTTGAAAAGATAATTTCAGATTCATTAAGGTTTAACCGCGATGCCAAAGGTTCTTTTAATCCCTGAGTAAATACTGCGTAGGAATTGGGTTTGATCTTTTCCATTTTCAGTTCCCCCAGATCGATAGGAAGATATTTCAATTTTCCAGTAATCAACAAATCCAGCAGATTGTATCCATCCGATTTAAAACTTACATTGACAATACTGTCTTCCGACGCAGCCAGCAGTTTTCCTTCCGGGATGTGTTCATATTTAACTTTTAAAGGATAAGTGACAGAATAATTAGCTGATAGCTTGATCAAAATCCAGAAAAGCGTGGCTAGTAGTAAACAAATCAGGAAAACTGGGCGGCTACTCTTTTTTTTGGCAGTAGCCTTATTTTCCGGTTCCCTATAAATGTCATTCGGATTTGATGATTCTTTTCTTTCCACTGTGTAAAAATACAGTTTTCTATGAATGCTCCCGATTATTGAAAAGAATATTCATATTCTATGACTCGGCTAACATTAAAATTTTATTAACAATGTAATTACGTCTGAGACAGGCAAAATAGATTAATATCCCCAATCTTTTTCAGGAAAGCAGGATAGCCATCCAAAAATGAAACACTATTTATTTAACTTTGTTTACACAATAAAGTTTTGTTATACCGCAGATAATCAGAAATATACAGAATTCCACTAATTTATGTTTTTAATTTACGACACCGAAACAACAGGCTTGCCAAAAAATGATCAGGCCCCCTTGACAGATTTTGAAAATTGGCCTCGATTGATACAACTTGCCTGGCAATTGCATGATGAAGATGGAGAAGTCATTGAAGTACAAAATTACCTCATCAAACCTGAAGGATTCATCATTCCGCGCGGTGCCGAAAAAATTCATGGAATATCAACCGAAAGAGCTGAAAGAGAAGGGAGCGACCTGCACGAAGTCCTGGAAATATTCAGCAAATCATTAACACGGACAAATATCATTGTTGGCCATAATGTTGAGTTTGATAATACGGTTATGCAGGTAGAATTTCTGCGGAAAGAGATGCCCTGTAGTATCTCCGATAAAATTATCATTGACACTAAAGAAGTTTCCACTGAATATTGTGCGCTTCCTGGAGGTCGAGGAGGAAAATTCAAATGGCCAAAACTTTCGGAACTCTATTTCAAACTGTTTCAAACAGATTTTGATGCAGCCCACAACGCATCGGCAGATGTTCAGGCAACCGCTCGTTGTTTTTTGGAATTACTGCGTATCGATGTGGTAGAACCAAAAATGGTAAACCTTCCAGAAGCTACGGTTCAGGCTTTCCGCGAAAGCCATCCTGAACCGATTCAGGATATAGGACTGGAAGTGAATTCCTACTACGAAGAACGGGAACCCGAAGAAATAGTACCGGTAGAAAACGTAACCAAGGAAATTGATTCGACAGCAATTCCTTTTACCCATCTGCATGTTCACACACAGTTTTCTGTCTTAGACGGCTTGTCGAAGATCCCCGATCTGATGAAAAAAGCCAAAGAAGATGGCATGAAAGCCGTTGCTATAACGGACCATGGAAACATGTTCGGGGTAAAATCTTTCCACGTGGAAGCCAAAAAGGCTGGCTTAAAGCCCATTCTCGGGTGTGAAGTGTACGTGGCACAACGAGGCATGAAACTCAAGGAGAATAAAATGGATGGCTCTGGCTGGCATCTTATTTTGCTTGCCAAGAATCGGCAAGGCTACGAAAGCCTCATGACACTCGTTTCTGCCGCATGGACTGAAGGCTACTATTACAAACCAAGAATTGATAAAGAATTCCTGAAAAAGCACTCTGAAGGTTTGATTGCCCTTACAGCGTGTCTTGGTGGAGAAATTCCAAACAAGATCATGAACGAAGGTGTGGAAAAAGCAGAAGAAGCCTTGCTGGAATACAAAACTATTTTTGGTGAAAATCTGTATCTGGAGTTGCAACGCCATCAAAGCAGTGACTCGGAAATGAACCGCCGCGTGTACAACGATCAGGTTTATGTTAATGCTGAATTAATGAAAATGGCCAAGAAACACGGCCTTAAAGTAGTGGCTACCAACGATGCCCATTTTATCAATTCCGAAGACGCAGGAGCACACGACCGGCTCATCTGCATTGGAACAGGAAAATATCTTGATGATCCAAACAGACTTCATTATACAGAACAGGAATGGTTCAAAACGCAACAAGAGATGCGGAAGGTCTTTGCCGATGTACCCGAAGCTTTGGAAAATACGCAAGAAGTAGCAGATAAGGTTGAAGAATACGAGCTTGATCACGAGCCCATTATGCCAGAATTCATCATTCCGGAACCTTTTCAGAATGCCAATGAATATCTGAGAGACATTTCTTATAAGGGAGCCAAAGTACGATATGGAACCATTACACCCGAATTAGAGGAACGCATTGATTTCGAGCTTGCTACCATAAAAACAATGGGTTTCCCGGATTACTTCCTTATTGTATGGGACTTTCTGGAAGCAGCAAGGAAAATGGGTGTTGCTGTGGGTCCGGGAAGAGGAAGTGCTGCCGGCTCTGTTGTGGCCTACAGTCTGAAAATTACACAAATCGATCCCTTAAAATATGATCTACTGTTCGAACGTTTTCTGAATCCCGAGAGGATCTCCATGCCTGATATCGATATTGATTTTGATGATGACGGGCGGGAGAAAGTATTGCACTGGGTATCTGAAAAATACGGAAAGGAGCGTGTAGCACACCTCATCACCTTTGGCACCATGGCAGCCAAATCGGCCATACGAGATGTGGCCCGTGTTCAGAAGCTTCCACTTTCTGAAGCAGACCGGTTGGCAAAAATGGTGCCTGAAAAGCCTGGGGTTTCTCTCAAAGACGCTCTTAAAGAAGTTCCTGAGTTTAAGAAAGAGCTGGAAGAAGGCAAACCGGAGATACGCTCGGTCATTAAAAACGCCATGACGCTCGAAGGTTCTGTGAGAAACACCGGGACACATGCCTGCGGGATTATTATTGCCCGCGAACATCTGGATAAATACGTACCGATTTCTACAGTTAAGGAGTCCGTTTTGGATTATGCTACCCAATATGACGGGAAATATATTGAATCCATAGGACTTCTAAAAATGGACTTTCTTGGTTTGAAAACGCTTTCCATCATCAAAGATGCATTGGAAAACATCAAGCGCTCCAAGGGTATTGAAGTTGACATTGACAATGTTTCGCTTGACGACAAAGAAACCTACGAACTTTACAGCCGTGGCGAAACAACTGCTTTATTCCAGTTCGAATCGGACGGCATGAAGAAATACCTTCGAGAACTAAAACCCACCCGTTTTGAGGACCTGATCGCCATGAACGCACTCTACCGTCCGGGCCCGATGGGTTATATTCCCAATTTTATCAATCGTAAACACGGCAGAGAAAAAATTGAGTACGATCTGCCTATGATGGAAGAGATTCTGAAAGAAACTTATGGGATCACTGTTTATCAGGAGCAGGTGATGCTTTTGTCGCGTCTTATGGCAGGCTTTACCCGTGGACAATCCGACTCGCTGCGGAAAGCCATGGGAAAGAAGAAGATTGAGGAAATGAACAAGCTCAAAATTGAGTATCTGGACGGCTGTAAGAAGAATGGGATCAGCGAAGAAAAAGCAGATAAAATATGGAAAGACTGGGCAGAATTCGCCAAATATGCTTTTAACAAATCTCATGCAACCTGTTATTCTTATGTTTCTTATCAGACAGCTTATTTAAAAGCACATTATCCTGCCGAATTTATGGCTGCCGTTCTTAGCCGAAACCTGAGCAACATTGATAAAATCACGTTTTTCATCAAGGAAGCAAACCGGATGGGAATTCAGGTTTTGGGACCTGACATAAACGAAAGTGCTTTAAATTTCACAGTAAACAAACAGGGGATCATCCGTTTTGGACTCGCTGCCATTAAAGGCGTTGGGGGAAATGCCGTATTAGACATTATCAGCGAACGGGAAGAAAACGGCCCCTTTCAGGACATCTTCGATGTGATTAAGCGCGTGAACCTGAAATCTGTGAACAAACGGAGCTTTGAAGCATTGGCAAAAGCAGGAGCTTTCGACACTTTCGAAGATGTTCACAGGTCGCAGTATTTTTTTAAGGAGAACGAAAACAGCCAGGGATTTCTGGAAAACCTTCTCAAATTCGGAGCAAAATACAAGGAGGACAAACTCTCAACACAAACATCGCTTTTCGGTGAAGAAGAAGCCGTTGACCTTGAACATCCAACCGTCCCGCTCTGCGATCCCTGGTCTGTTCCTATAAGACTTCAAAACGAAAAAGAAGTGCTGGGGTTTTATATTTCAGGACACCCGCTGGACGATTATAAAATCACTATCCAGGCTGCCTGTAACACTGATATCGCCAGTGTGCGCAACAACATGGCTGAATTTAAGGACAAGGACATCACATTTGCCGGAATGGTTACTGGTTTTGCTCAAAAAGCGACCAAAAGAGGAACTTTTTTTGGTGTTTTCTCAATAGAAGATTTTACAGGATCCATGGAACTTCGGCTATTTGCAGAACCCTATTTAAAAATGAAACACCTTCTTGTTCAGGGAAACAATTTGTTTATCAGGGCACGGGTCGAAGGCAGCGTTTACGATCCAAACAACCTGAATATCAACATTAAAGAAATTATTTTATTGGAAGATGCCCTGGGACGGACCATGAACAAACTGACACTGTTCTTCAAACCCGACGAAATTAACGACGGGCTGATCAATCATTTAAAAGCCAATGTTAAAGCATCTCCAGGTGAAACCGATTTGTATATTTCCATTGTGGATAACCAAAACAATCGTCCGGTGAGGCTAAAAGCAAAAAGCTCAAAAGTAGATGCACAGATACTGTTGAACAAGCTGGAATCGACAGGTGCCATCCATTATTCTTTAAGTTCCTGATTATTTAAAATATATTATATAACATTAAAAATCAAATTATTATAAACTGATAAAAATTGACAAACCCGGATAATCTATTGATCAAAAAAATATTTTCAAATCTTTTCAAAACAGATTCTTAATTATCTTTGCACTTAAAAAATAAAGCGATGGCATTAGAATTAACAGATTCCAATTTCGACGAGCTCGTCTTAAAATCAGATAAACCTGTAATTGTTGACTTTTGGGCAGTATGGTGCGGCCCCTGCCGGATCATTGGCCCTATCGTTCAGGAAATTGGTGAAGAATATAGTGATCAGGTCCTTGTTGGAAAAGTTGACGTTGACCACAACCCAGGTGTAGCAAGAAAGTACCGCATTCGTAATATCCCTACCCTTTTGTTTTTCAAAAACGGAGAAGTCGTTGACAAACAGGTTGGATCTGTACCGAAAGCCGTTCTCGTCAAGAAACTGGAACAATACCTTTAAATATAAATTCATAAGTTTATAATTGACAGTATTTTTCCTCTCACTTAAGAGAAAAACGGGAATTACTTTACCCATAGTTGATGCCTGTCTGAATTTGACCAGCAATCTTTAGAATTTCCACTGGAGTTCGCAGGTCAGCGTTGATTTATGGTTGGCATCAATGGTTTCGGACCCTGAGCCAATTATCGACTTATCAAAATAGATTGTTGTTGCCGCGCGCAGCCAAAGTTTAATATTTCTTATTCGCTCCCACCTGAGAAGCAAATACATCCGTTCCCCATGGCCATATAACGCCGGAATACTAAAAGTATATAGCGCATTATCTTCGTACGTATAAATACGGCTATTCCACCCGCCTGTATTAAATAATGCATAGCGAAAGGTTGCCTGCCAGGGGGAATTTTCTTTCCGCAACTTGATATCCTGAAAAACCATAAAGCCTTGTTCGATGCTGCTTTCCTCACTATAATTGACATACTCAATGCGATTTCTCAGTAATAAAAAATTAAACGGCGAATAAGAAGTTTCAAGACGAAATTCGTAGTGTTTATTGGGAACAGGAATTGAAAAATAGCCGGTACTATCCGTGTAATTTTGCTCGTTCTTATTATAACGGAAACGGAAATCAAAAAATAACTTTTTATTTATCAATTCGTTTATCTTCAGAAGATAAGAACATCCTTTTGAAGGTGCATCTACTCCGAATTTCAGCCATGGAAAAGAATAATGGTCTGCATAGCCAGACAAAGTCAGAAATTTTGTTAGCAACGCATTAAAACCCAGGTAAACTCCACACTCGTTAGCCGCTCCACTACTTTTGCCAAATGGGCTGGCAAAAATTACTTTATAGTCTTTGGGATAGTTCCGGTAAAAAAGAGTCAACGTAAAACGATCTGATAAAAAAGCGTTGAGCCCTGCAAGTCCTGCCAGTTTTCCGCCCGGATTTGCTGCAACTTCCCCAAAGAATGAAACAGGATTCAGGTTAAAATTCATGTTCAAACCAAAATTTGTGAGAAAATCCCCGTGAAAATCAAACAGCTTATACGGAGTGGTACTTGCTGCCACAGGATGATCCAAATGCGTCTGATAATAAACAACACCAATTCTTATATGCTTGTGCTGAAAAGACATCTGGCCACCATAAACGGTAATTGTCAACGCTTTTTTATCCTGTAACTCTTTGATTGTCCGGTGGTATCCGGTTTCCTGCAAACTGCTGACATCTATGATCCCAACACTATCTGCTGATAACAGATTTGCATCATACTTTTTCTTAGAATAAAATGCTGTGAATTGAAGATCCCTTTTTTGTAAAGTAACAGCTGCGCCGCGAAAATACCGATTCTCATTGGCAGAAGTATTAGGACGGATGCCCTTCCCGAAATATTTAACCTGGCAGGTCTGCGATGACGCTCCGAACGTAAGTCCCGACCACAGTGTCAGGCCCTGGCCAAACTCAAGATGATAATCACCAATGACGGCCTTTTTAATGATGCCAACATCTGAAACAAAAGCAAATGCAGAGAGAAAATCAGGAAATACAGGCGGGTGCCCGAGCAATTGGTTTACACTGTCACTAAAAGTTCTTTTCAGGAAAACTTCACCGGCATCTTTTTCCGTTGTAATTCCAATCCGAAAACGGTTTGCAGCATTAAAAGCATAGCGCAGATATAACTTCTGCGGTGTTCCCAGATAAACCGATCCTGGTTTTAAATAAGCAGAATCCGCAGGGATATCATAACCGGAAATAGATTCCAGCACCTGCTCATATCGCAACAAAACATCCTGCCTTCCCCTTTTCATAACATCTTTCCATGAAAGTCTTTGTTCTTTTTCAGGCTTTCCTGCTACGATATATTTCGCAAGTTTTTGTAACGTTTCAATACTGATTTCCGGGATATATTTTAACTCATAAAGGCTCATAACGGCCCCGTTTTGCTTTATATATGACTGTATTGAAAACAATTGCGCTTCATTGAGCAACCTGAGCTCCACCAGCTTTTCCAAATCAGGGCCGTTGATATTTATAGGATGATGGCTGTAATATTCGTAATCGTCTATCATATCCGAGTAATCCATAACAGCATCATTTGACCGGGCAAGGTCTTCCAGATCATCACTTAATTTCTCATTTTGGACGTTAACAGTATCTTTTTGCTGAGCTTCCACCGGAAAAGCATACAACAATAAAATTATTAAAAACAAGGATGTTATGTATTTAAATAGATTTTTCATGATCCGAAAGAGTAAATCAGTGAAATTTGTGGAGAAATTCCGAGCATCTCATGAACAACAGCTGCAATGTCAAATGATAACCCTTTCAATCTATAACCAAATCCGGTTGTAAAGATCTCCTGATGAGTCGTCAGACCTGTACGGAAAAAGAACTGATTATTAATTGCATACTCCACTCCTGCCCGAAGCTGAAAAAAGGGCAAATCCGAATCTTTCTCTGCTTCCACACTCACCAGAAGATCTTTTGTAAAATGAAAAGACAACCCAAAGCGGTAAATAAAAGGGAGCTTGAAATAAACGTCTGAAGAATTAGATTTTGGAACCGGATTAAAAACGTAGCCGCCAAGTGTCAGGTTTTTGGATACATCATATTGAAACCCAAACTCAAGAGTCAGGTTATTTGCATCTCCATAATGATCTCCAAAGGCAGTCTGAAAATAATCTAATTTCAGCCCTACACGAAAATGAGTGTCAATGGCTCGTGCATAAGCCAGCCCAAACTTCATTTCATGATAAAGCGAATAGCCGAAATAATCCATACTGACTCCCAAAGCACCCCAATGAGCAGGAAAAAGTACCGCTATGCTCTTGGTACTTAATTCGTTCATCCCGAATTTCTCATTATAGTTGATTCCTGCTGAGAAATCTTTGACAAGCGCCATTCCTGCCAGATTGCTATTGATATTCCAGAATCCTGTGAGAGCCACCGAACAGCTCCCCATCCCTGCACATCTGGCGCCAACAGGCATTAGTAAATCCTGGGCAAAGAGAGAGAGATTGCCTGTAAATATCATCATTAAAACGAACAGAAAACGTTTCCCAAAAGGGATAGATTTTTTGAAAAAAGGAAATAACATGTCGATTCAGGGTTTACACAATTGTGTATTTTCGTGGACTAAATTAGTATTTTTTTTTAAAAATCAAAATCCCTTTCAATATTTTACTATGAAACAAGTACTTGAGTTCTTAAAAGAATTAAAGCAAAATAATAATCGTGAATGGTTTCAAGAAAATAAAGCATGGTATGAATCATCACGAAATACGATTTTACAGTTTCTGGATCAAAAACTTATTCCTGGACTGGCGACTTTCGATCCTTCCGTGCAAAATATCACTGGCAAACGATGCCTTTTTCGCATCTATCGCGACATACGCTTCTCAAAAGATAAAACCCCTTATAAAACCAACTTTGGGGCATCTTTCGGCATGAAATTAAAAACTTCAGGCTATTACTTCCATATAGAACCCGGCAACAGTTTTGTCGGCGGTGGTATTTATCATCCATCTTCCGACGAACTCAAGGCCATTCGAAAAGAAGTCTATTACAGCATTGACAAGCTCAATGAAATCAGATCAAATCCAGATTTCAAAAACACTTTCGGTAACATTACCGGCGAAAAGCTGAAAAGAGTGCCCTTGGGTTTTCCAAAGGATTTTTCTGATCCTGAACTTCTGAAGCTCAAAGACTTTCTGGTCATGGTGTCATTATCAGATAAAGACCTTTTAAGGCTTGATCTTGACCGGTTTATCCTGAGTATTTTTAAGAAACAAAGGCCATTCAATGATTTTTTGAATGAAGCACTGTTAAATGGTAATGAAGAATAAATTCAGTTTCATTCTGCTGCTTACCGCCATGATCTGGGGACTGGCTTTTGTTGCACAACGGGCCGGGATGGAAAATATCGGACCGTTTGCTTTTAACGGAATCCGCTTTGCCCTGGGAAGCTTTTCACTGATGCCTTTGCTGTTTTTCAACCGGAATATTCCCAAGCAAGAAAATGTGAAAGCTGATAAATCTTTTATCTGGGAAGGCGGCATTCTTTGCGGACTGTTTTTATTTGCTGGCTCATCATTTCAGCAAGTGGGAATCGTTTATACCACAGCCGGAAATGCGGGTTTCGTCACTAGTCTGTATGTTATTCTGGTTCCTGTTTTTGGATTATTTTGGCATCACAAAGTCAATTTACAGACCTGGCTCGGAGCACTTATCGCCTTAGCAGGACTGTATTTTCTCTCCGTCAGACAAAGTTTGACTTTTGCTTTGGGAGATGGTCTGGTGCTGGTTAGCGCCTTTTTCTTTGCGGGTCATGTTTTAATGATTGGGAAATACGCCCCAAAAACAAACATCATCAGGCTTTCCATCATACAATTCGGAATAGCTTCACTTTTAAGCCTGGTTATTTCAATTTTCATGGAAACCACAACACTTGAAAACATCCGGCTGGCCGCCATTCCTATTTTGTATGGCGGCATCATGTCGGTCGGCGTGGCTTATACATTGCAAGTAGTCGGGCAAAAGAACACACATCCTTCCCATGCGGCAATTATCCTAAGCATGGAATCTCTTTTTGCTGCCATCGGCGGAATTCTCATTCTCAATGAGCCTTTGACATTTCCAATCGCGATGGGAGGAATTTTAATGCTTGGCGGAGTGATACTGTCGCAGATAAGGTTTAAAAAAGGATTATTATATC
>CAZPPK010000076.1:0-13146 GCA_964588415.1 uncultured Lentimicrobiaceae bacterium | reverse complement strand
CCCAAGGGGCGGGGAATTAATCCCTTGTCCGCCTCAGGCGGATTAAAGTTAATCAAATATTTTTGAGTTGAGACAATTTTAAAACCTTCCTTCAGAAATACTTTTGACAAACAAAAAAACCTAAACCGAAATTTTTATTTTAGCAGAAATACTGTTCTCTGTCCGGTTTTTATAAGTTGAGCCCGGTGAGAAAATCAGCGAGCCCTAATTAAGAACTTTAAGCTAAACAGATTACCAACTTCCTCCGGCTCCGCCGCCGCCGAAACCGCCGCCGCCGAAACCTCCAAAACCGCCGCCGAAACCTCCGCTACCACCGCCGCCGGTAAAATTGTTCCAGCTACCCTGATTACCACCACCACCCAGCATGCTTCCCAAAAAGAGTGCGGTCCAAATTGAAGTTCCTTTGTTCCCAACACTGTACGAATGCGCATTACTGATTCGTATAAGCATGAAAATAAGAAAAATAACAATAAATGGAACCAGCGCGGCAAAAGGCGATGATGCTTTATGGGTTTTGTTATAGCCCTTGGCGCTGATCTCTCCTGAGGCCAGTTTCATCACCACATTTACAGCTTTGTTAATTCCACCGTAATAGTTTCCCTGACGGAAAGACGGGATCATTTCATTTTCAACAATATTTTTGCAGGTCGCATCCGGAATAGCTCCTTCAAGCCCATATCCTGCGGTAATATAAGCTTGCCCGCGGCTTCTCTGGTATTTGGGTTTGATAAGGATCACAATCCCGTTATCAAATTTCTTTTGGCCGACTTTCCACTGTTCGCCAAGCTTCGTGGCAAATTCGTAGGGTTGAAGCCCATTTAGCGATTTTACAGTGACTACTACTATCTGGTTAGACGTAGTGTCATTAAAATAGCGCAATTTATATTCCAGCGTATTGATCTCTCCCTGGGTTAAAATTCCCGCAAAATCATTGACCAGCCTGGGCGGATTAGGTCTGGATGGAATATCGGAAGCCATCAATGGTGCCTGAAAAAGGAGTAGAAACCCCATCAGAAGCCAAAGGATTTGAATTCTTTTAAATGTCATTTGTTTTTTTCTTTTATTACCGGTCGAAAGATATCTCATCGGGTAGCTCGTTGATGTCATCAGAATGGTGAGGGAAGTGTTTTTTAAGATGTTTACCCGCTTCAAGGATACCAAGTGTCAAACCTTCGGTAAATTGATTTTCATTGAATTTCTTTCCCATGAGCTCTTTAATGTCATCCCAGAAATTGGACGGAACCGTGTTGTTAATTCCTGTATCGCCAATGATGGCAAACTTCCTGCTTTTCACAGCGAGATAAAAAAGAACCCCATTCCTAAGCTCTGTCCGATTCATTTTTAATTTCTTAAATAAAAATGCAGTACGGTCCAATACTTCTGATTTACAGTAAGTTTCAATATGAACCCTGATCTCTCCGGAAGTATCCAGTTCAGCGTTTAAGATTGCATTGACAATTTTTTCCTGATCTTCGGTAGAGAAAAATCTTCTTGCTGTTGGGCTCATGATAAAGAATTATTTAATTAGAATTTGACTACGGGTACTTTTTGAGCGCCGGCTTCGGCTTTGAAATATGCTTTTTCCTTAAAATTGAACATGTTCGAGAGTATGTTCCTCGGAAACATTTTTAAGTAAGTGTTATAATTCTGGGCTACCAGATTAAAACGCCTTCTTTCAACAGCAATTCGATTTTCCGTGCCTTCCAGCTGGGCTTGCAGCTCAAGGAAATTCTGATTGGCTTTCAGGTTAGGATAACGTTCAACAACTACCATAAGGCGCGATAAAGCTTGTGATAATCCGCTTTGTGCCCGTTGGAAATTTTGTAATGCTGCCGGAGTTAGGTTTTTAGCGTCGATATTTACGGCTGTGGCTTTGGCACGTGCTTGCACAACGCCTTCAAGTGTTTCTTTTTCGTGAGTGGCATAACCTTTTACGGTATTTACCAGGTTGGGAATCAGGTCAGCACGTCGCTGATAGACATTTTCTACTTGAGACCATTGTGCACTAACTGCTTCCGATTTGGTTACAAGCGAGTTATAAGTGTTCTTAGTCCAGCCGTAGAACAGAAAGATAATCAGTGCTACGACTATTATTACTATCCAGGATTTTTTCATTATTTGTGATTTAAAGCTAAATTAATTTAAATTTTTAGTAAAGGCCAAAATTAATACAAATATTGGTCCTTTCAAAGTCAAAAATGAAGCACCTGGAATATATTTCCAAGTGCTTCACAAACGTTTTAAAACTGGTGTTATTCAACAATATGCACGCTGCGTTTTACGAAATCATCAAGCTCTTTTCCTTTAAGTAGATTTTTGGAAAGACGGGCAAGATCGTAAACTTGTTTGGCGATATTATCCTGGTCTTTTTCTTCCGAAGTTTCAAGAATTTTTCCCATCAGTGGATGGTTTGCATTAACTACCAATGTGTAAGAATCGGGCAAACCGCCTATTCCCATCATAGGACTTCCGCCAATAGCTTCCATATCTTTCATCCGACGCATAAACTCGTTTTGAGTAACAGTAACAGGCATATCGCTTTCGCTGAGATTTTCAAAAGCCACTTCAAAATGCGTCTTGTCGATAGATCTTTCAAAAATGGTTTTCAATTGTTCCTTTTGTTTGTCATCCAGTTTTGAAGGCGCTTCTTCCTCTTTAACAATCAATTTATCAATGGTATTGGAATCTACCCTTGCAAAAGATATATCGGTAAATTTCTGTTCCATCGTGTTGATGAAATGCGGATCCAGAACACCATCCAAAAGCAAAACATCGTAACCACGCTCAGTGGCAGTTTGAATGTAGCTGTATTGGTCATCAGCGTCGGAAGCGTAGAGATAAATCAGTTTTTTATCTTTGTCCGTCTGAGTTTTTTCTACATGGGCTTTATACTCTTCAAAAGTGAAATATTCATCTTTAGTGTTTTTGAGCAGCGCAAACTTTTCAGCTTTTTCATAGAATTTCTGCTCTGAGATCATTCCATATTCAATGAAAATTTTAATGTCGTTCCATTTTTCTTCAAAAGATTTACGGTCATTTTTGAATAACTCACTCAGTTTATCAGCTACCTTTTTGGTGATGTAACTGGATATCTTTTTTACATTCTGATCACTTTGAAGGTAGGACCGGCTCACATTCAACGGAATGTCAGGCGAGTCGATCACCCCGTGCAGCAATGTCAGAAATTCAGGTACAATCCCTTCCACAGAATCAGTTACAAAAACCTGGTTGCTGTATAATTGGATTTTATTCCGCTGCATCTCATAATCCTTTTTCACCTTTGGGAAATAAAGAATTCCGGTCAGGTTGAAAGGATAGTCCACGTTCAGGTGAATGTGAAACAGAGGCTCCTCAAGAGTATATGGATAGAGTTCTTTGTAAAAAGCTTTGTACTCTTCATCAGTAGCTTCTGAAGGAGATTTTTTCCAAAGCGGATTGGGATTGTTGATGATCCTGGGACGTTGAATTTCCTTGGTTTTCTGGTTCCCGTCTTTGTCTTTTTCACCTTCCACAGGTTCGTGAATGGTTTCCATTCCAAACTGAATGGGAACGGGGAGGAATTTGCAATATTTGCTGAGTAATTCGTTGATGCGGTATTCTTCCAGAAAGTCGGCATTGTCTTTGTCGATATGCAGAATGATGTCCGTACCTCGTTCTGTCCTGTCCACTTCTTCCATTTCATACTCCGGACTTCCGTCACATTCCCAGTGCACGGCTTTGGTCTGTCCTCCTTTTTTGTATGTTTTGGAAACGATCTCCACTTTTTCGGAAACCATAAAAGAAGAATAGAAACCTAACCCGAAATGGCCGATAATGGCATTTTTCTCAGCTTCGGTCTTGGTTTTAAATTTCTTCACAAATTCCTCTGCGCTGGAAAGGGCGATTTCGTTGATGTATTTGTTCATTTCATCAGTAGTCATTCCGATACCGCGATCCTTTACGGTCAAAGTTTTGGCTTTTTTATCAACTTCGATATGAATGGTAAGGTCACCCAGGTTTTCTTTGATCTTTCCTAACGTAGCCAGCGTTTTCAGTTTTTGTGTTGCATCTACTGCGTTGGAAACCAATTCTCTTAAGAATATCTCATGATCCGAATAAAGAAATTTTTTGATAATGGGAAAAATATTTTCTGTCTGAATTTCAATCTTCCCTTTTGTTGTTGCCATTTTTTTACGGTTTTTATGATTCACTTAATTTTCATGTTCTTGCTAAAATCAAACCTTGTGCCACGAAGTCAGATGTGACATTTTGTCCCCGCATTATGAATATTGAAATAGATGGCTGCCCTGAAACAGTCAAATATTAAAACCAGTAACCGAGATTGAAGAAGAGAATGGCTTTTGCCGGCTGGTTGGAGTTCATGAGCGAAAGTTGCACGGGGCCGATAAAGCTATCATAGCTAAGCGTCATGCCATATCCTACGATCAGCCCTGAAGTCTGTGACGGGTCTCTGAAATTATTGCTGATTTCTCCAAGGTCAAGGGCGCCTGTCAGATAGAATTTTTTTATGATGTTATACCTCAGCCGTCCACGTGCAACTAAAAGATTATTTCCTATTTTCTGCACAAAACGCAATCCTGTAAAAGGAACAAAACTATGCAGGTAATTGTTGGGATTCTGTCCTCCAAGATAGAATTTATTTTGTAGGGGAGGTGCAATCAAGCCGATAGTCATCCCCCCAAAAAATCCCGGACTGAAAACCCATTTGTCAGAAATTTTGACATTTTGATTATAGTTTAAATAAATGAACGGGGCGCTGGAAAATGTTGATTCTTTTGCTTCGGGTGCGATATTGAGCTGATATTTAAAATTCAGTTCGGCCCGGAATCCTTTTGTTGGGAAATAGGCACGATCGTAAGTGTCGGCGTTAAAAGTAAAAAACAAATTTCCATAACTGGATATTTCGCCGGGTTGTTGGTTGACTGTTTCGTTCAATGCCGTCTGTTCAAGATGAAAGTGCTCGAATTCAAATCCGGAACGAAAATTAAAAATGTTTTTTAGAGGTGCATTGATGAAAACGGCACCGGAAAAATTCACAAACTGATAATCGATTGTTTTCATGTCTTCGTTGTAACTGTTAAAGTTAAAAGAGTAAAAGTCGAGGCTGGCACCCAATCCCACTTTAGAACCATTATTAATCAGATACAGCATTTTTAATCGCGGATTGCTTCCCAATATGGTTTGCGCAAAGAGTTTTGAACCTTTTCCCAACTTATTTCTTAACACCAGGTTCAGGAGGATACTTCCTTGATAATCTGAATCAAAATGAACGGCAGCGCCCAGAGAACCCGGGCTGGACTCTTTCACACTAATGAGCAGATCGGTATATTTTCCGCGCGGTTGAAGTTCATAGATGACATGGGCAAAATATTTCGTTCCATAAACTTCGTTAATAGTTTGTTCCAGTTTCCTGATACTTACTTTTGAGTTACGGTATTTGTTGAAATATTTTTCAAGAAACCTAAGTGGAATCTGTTTATAGCCTCGGTAATGTACTTCGGAAATGTTTACGGAATTCAGCGGAACTGTGTTGTGTTTTCTGACAGGTTTGTATTCTATCCGGTTTAAAGAATCTGCCAGCGCTTTGATCTGTTTAAAATTCACTTGGGCTGCGCGTTCACCGATGGCAATAATGGAATCATAATCATCAAAATCCATCACATCATATTTCATGTAAATAGGAATATAAAGGTTCGTGATCTTGTATCCCGCTTTATTAGCCGCTACACGATAATAGCTAGTGATTTGTTGCAGTACCTTGGGTACTGAATTCAGCTTATCGATATTTTTTGTCAGTCCGTGTTGTACATCAAAACCAACAATTAAACCTGCACCCATAGCTTTCACTTGTTGTGCTGGGTAATTGTCTATAACCCCGCCATCTATAAGATATTTCCCCTGATAATGTTCGGGAGAAAAATAAGCAGGTATAGACATGCTGGAACGAATAGCCATCGGCAGGTATCCGCTTTTCAGAGTCACGGCTTTCCCATTTAAAATATTGGTTGCCATGCATATAAATGGGGTAGGTAGTTTAGAAAATTCGGTGGTTTTGTAATCGGTTGTAAAGTATCGGTTTAACAATAGGTCAATTTCCTGGCCTTCGTAAAGTGATGATTTTAATTCGATTTTGTTATTATCGATGGGAAGTGTTGCTATGCTGTTTTCCGAATATCCTTTCTCTTCAAAAGCCACATATTTCCTGTCAACGACGTCGCGAAGTACATGATCCCAGTTTTCTGTCCTGACAATTTTGGCAATGGTATCCGGGTCATAACCTAATGCATAAAGTCCGCCAATAACGCTCCCTATACTGGTTCCGCCTATGTAATCTACACGTAATCCTGCTTTTTGAAGGACTTTCAACAGACCAATGTATGCAAACCCTTTTGCACCGCCACCACTCAACACAAGACCAACCGTTGGACGTTTGGAAACTGTATTATTTGATTGCTGCGCCTGGGATTGCACAGGCAATATGGATAACATGATGAAAACCACGAGAATGAATTTCCGGAACTTTTCCATAAAAGGGTATATTCTAATTGAAAAACCACATTCAAAAAACTGGTTAATAAAACCAATTTCCAGTTTGTTTTTTCATTGCAAAATAAGGAAAAGTTTTTGGTTGTTTCTCAAAAATGGAATTAATCTTTTGTTACTTTTCCCATACTGATTTTGTCTTTTTCTGTAATGATCATGGGAGACTCCTTTGTCATTAAGACAAGCCCCACAACAATGAACATTAAAAGGCTGAATGAGATCATCCAATCGTTAAGATATCTGTCATTCTTCATACTCATGCCTGCAACAAACAACATCCCTGATATCTGTCCGACCCACAAGAGCAATCCCTGTGATACGGATTCCGGTGCAGGATAAGAAATTTCGGCTGCATATTGAAAACCAACAGGCCCTGCGCTCAAAATGAAAAAGCCTAAAATAAAGGAAGAAGCCAGTGCAATACTGTAAGCAGTTGCAGCATCATGCACAAAGAATTTAGTAAGAGTCAGTCCCAGAACACCAGGTAAAGCACCCGTAGTACAAATAACCATAAACCGTTTCCGCATCCTGAATTTATCTGAAAGCGCAGGAATAATGAGTGCCCCGAGAATTCCACCAATGAGCATCATGCCTCCGATAAGCCCATTGGAATCTTTCACGCCCAGGTTTGCAGAAATAGCATCGGTCATGGAACTGATGGCATTGAAAATTCCTAAACCAATTAGGAAAACCATAATGGTCAAAAGCATGTCTTTTTGTTGCAAAATATCCTTTAGCCCCTTGAAAAAGTCATCTCTTTTCAAATCGTCAGCAGCAGGTGCTGTGGGCGGCTTTTCTTTTAAGAAGATCAGTGTCAGAACAGCAGCTCCAAAAGTCAACCATCCATAAAACATTAACATATGAGGGAATCCGCTTCCATAACCCGGTTTTGCCGGGTTGGTACCAATGAGCAGGGGTGTGATCAGCATGGCAGCAATAATACCAAGGTATTGCGCCAATATTGCCAGTCCGGCAGCAAGCCCTCTTTCCCGCAAGGGAAACCAACGAACTGTGACAGCAGTAACAGCATTCAAAACAAATGGCTGGGCAATGGCCAAGCCTACCTGTGCCCACAAGATAATGGTAAAGTTATCAGCGTATATTCCTTTAATTAATCCTGAAACCGCAGCGATTATAGCACCGATTCCAATACCGACACGAATTCCATAAGTGTCGATTATATAAGAGGCGGGAATACTGATGACAATATAAACCAGCATGTAAACCATCGCCAGAAAATCCATGTTAAAAAAGGAGCTTGGGTTAAACTGCCCTTTGTAAAACACATCAGCAGGGCGTGCCACAGCTGCGTGGGCAAGCCATTGAAGCTGGATAACAAAGGATATCACCATGAAAAGAATCAGAATAATCCATCGATACCTATACACTTTAAACGTAGAATTTGCCATGTTGTGAAATTTTATTAATGGCAAATATGAAAAAATTTATTTGATTTTTTGTGTATTGCAAATTTTTGAGATGGTAGTGTGTATCAATATTTGCTTTTTCGTTAACAATTGTTACTTTCAAACTGGTATTAGAAAAGGCCCTGAGAAGATGGCAGAATGCTTAATTTAACAGTAATGCTCTATTCTACAGGCATAAGCGTAATTTAAGGTTTATTATTCTTTTTTTATTTTTATTTGTATTTTTGCCGCCGAAAAAAACGAACTATTTTGTACAGCCTAGGCAATCACAATTACGATTTTTCGTTAAAAAGAAAGCTTTTCAAGAACCTTCTCAGTGGACATGAACTTACACCATACTTCCATACAGTAGCTTGCTATCAAGTTATAAATGTCAATAAACAAGTTGATTAAAAAAACAAAAGATGAGTTTCTTACAAGGGAGCCAAACTGAATATTCCAAGCTTGACGATGTTTCAAAAAAAAAGAAAAGTACAAAAGGTCTGGCCATGTTGTCCCTTGCTGCTCTGGGAGTTGTATTTGGTGATATTGGAACCAGCCCTCTTTATGCAATACGCGAATGTTTCCATGGCGAATACGCAATTCCTGTTACACAAGAAAACATTGTCGGGATTTTGTCACTGATGTTTTGGTCACTGGTCATGATCGTAACCATAAAATATCTGACTTTCGTACTGAGGGCTGATAACAATGGTGAAGGTGGTGTTCTTGCCCTGGCGGCACTGGTAAAAAAGACTAGTTTCAAAAAAAGTAAGGGCCTTAGCCTTGTTGCCATCGGTGTTTTTGGTGCCTGCCTATTGTACGGAGATGGCATGATAACGCCTGCAATATCTGTTTTAAGTGCTATTGAAGGTTTAAAAATTGTAACTCCGGTTTTTAAACCTTTTGTGGTACCGATTACTGTAGGCATCCTCGCCGGATTGTTTTTAATTCAGCGTCGCGGTACGGCCAGTGTGGGTGGTCTGTTCGGGCCAATTATATTTATCTGGTTTGCAGTGCTTGCTGTTTTGGGGTTGGTCCAGATATCACAGGATCCTAAAATTTTATACGCCATTTTGCCATGGCATGCCTTTAATTTCCTTATAGTAAATAAAGGACACGGACTCGTTGTTCTTGGTGCGGTTTTTCTGGCTGTAACGGGGGCAGAAGCGCTATATGCCGACATGGGCCACTTTGGGAAGAAACCCATCCGCCTCACCTGGCTTTTCCTTGTATTCCCGGCACTGGTGTTGAATTATTTTGGACAAGGTTCACTGCTACTAATGCGTCCTGAAGCTTCTTTTCATCCTTTTTATGCCCTGGTACCAAGTTGGGGGCTTATCCCGTTGGTGATCCTGGCAACCGCTGCTACTATAATTGCTTCCCAGGCTGTAATCACCGGGGCTTTTTCATTAACGCAGCAAGCCATTCAATTCGGCTATTTCCCGCGTCTTAAGGTTTCACATACTTCGGTTACACAAATCGGACAGATATATATTGCGCCGGTTAACTGGTTATTGATGGTGTGTACCATTGCCCTGGTACTGGGTTTTCGCTCGTCAAGCCAGCTAGCAGCAGCTTATGGCGTTGCTGTTACTGCAACCATGTTAATAACAGACACTATTTTTTACGTGGTGGCACGGCAAAGATGGAAATGGAGTAAATGGGTTGCAGGAGGATTGGCCGGTATCTTTATTTTAATTGATATCCCGTTTTTCCTGGCAAATATTACAAAGCTCTTCCATGGCGCATGGTTCCCTTTGTTTATAGCAGCCATTGTTTTTATAGTGATGTTAACCTGGAAAGAAGGCCGGAAGATACTCGGTGAACAGATTATGAACCTTTCCCCAACTGTGAGTTCTTTTCAGAAAAAATTGACTGAAGACCCTCCGCAGAAAGTTTCGGGAACTGCTATTTACCTTACGGGAAATCCACACCGGATTCCACAGGCTATGATCCAGAATCTGACGCATAATAAGATCATTCATTCCGAAATATTCCTACTTCACTTTCAGACGGAGGATGTCCCAAGAGTTCCAAACTTTGAAAAAGTGGAAGTTGAGAAAGTGATGAGCGGCTTTCACATTTTGAATGTCCACCATGGATTTATGGAGTCTCCTAAAATTGATACCATACTTTCTTTGGTGCGCGAAAAAGGTATTGAGATTGATATGGAAACCACCAGTTTCTTTTTGGGACGCGAAAAGCTGCTCATGAGTGATCACCCGAAAATGGCCAAATGGCGGACGAATTTATTTCTGTTCTTATCTAAGAACTCGCGTGATGCCAGTACTTATTTCGGAATTCCATCTGATCAGGTGATTGAGGTCGGGCATCAGTTTGAACTCTGAAAAACAATAGATTTAAAACACCTGGCTTTATAAATTATTACAGATAGCAATATCTTTGCATTTGGATAATTTGTGGAATGAATTTTGTAGTTTTCCAGGACTAGATAAAAACTTAATTAATAACTGAAAATAAAACTGTTACAGATGAAAAAGCTAATATTTGGTTTGATGGGTTCCGGCCTTATTGCGATTTTGATTTTAACCGGAGGATGTAAACTCGAAAGTTCTAATCCGAATTATTCCGAATTCGCCATACAGGTTGATAGTATCCAACATCCAGACACCATTGCGATTGGAAAAATGTTGAATATTAAATTTTATGGAACTATTGGTCCCAGTGAATGTTATTCGTTTTCTCGCTTTTCGGGAGTCGTCAACGGCCAGCAAATTGACATAGCCGTATTGGGAAAATATAAAAACGGACAAAATACCTGCGCAACGGTAATGCAATATCTCAATGGAGATTCTTTGGGCGTAACCCTGGTTAGTTCAGGAAAATATGTTATTCATGTCATGCAACCTACCCCTCCTGATATTTATGATACAGTGTATGTTTCTAAGTTGATAAAGCCTGCACGTTAGGGTTTCAGGAGTATTGCTCCGAACACAAATCAATAATCATTTTGAAAGGATGAAAGAAATCATCCCACGGAACGACAGATAAATCATTATCTCCACAAATAACATTCATTTCAGTTTATTATCTTTGCAAACCAAAAAAGCACAAGGTGGAAATATTAGACAAACTAGAGGCAATTAAGAACAGTTGGGAAGAGATTGGAGAGCAAATGAGCGATCCAGAAGCTATGAAGGACATGAAGAACTTTGTGAAGCTGAATAAAGACTACAAGGACCTTGAGCCGGTTGTAAAAGCTTACAAAGAATACAAAAACCTCATCGAAAGCATTGAAAATACAAAAGAGATACTGAAGACTGAGAAAGACCCGGAGTTTAAGGAAATGGCGCGCGAAGAACTGACTGAGTTGCAGGAAAGGGAAGAGACACTGGAAGAAGAAATTCGCCTTTTGTTGATTCCACAGGATCCACAGGATTCTAAAAATGCAGTGATGGAGGTCAGGGCAGGAACAGGTGGTGATGAAGCCTCTATTTTTGCGGGTGACTTGTTCAGAATGTATCAGAAATATTGCGAAACCAAAGGCTGGAAAGTAGATGTGGTGGAGATGAATGAAGGCACTGCCGGCGGTTTTAAGGAAGTTGTCTTTAACGTGGTTGGCGACGGAGCCTATGGAACATTGAAATTTGAATCAGGCGTTCACCGCGTGCAGCGTGTTCCCAAAACAGAAACCCAAGGCCGTATTCATACTTCAGCCGCTTCGGTGGTGGTGCTGCCAGAAGCCGATGAATTCGATATCGAACTAAATGACAAAGATATTCGTAAAGATACCTATTGCTCTTCAGGCCCGGGCGGACAGTCAGTCAATACAACATATTCTGCCATACGGCTTACACACATTCCATCGGGAATTGTGGTTACCTGTCAGGATGAGAAATCGCAGATCAAGAATTTGGCTAAAGCCATGAAGGTATTGAGAACGCGTCTCTACGAGCGCGAATACAATAAATATCTGGAAGAGATGTCTTCCAAGCGTAAGACCATGATCACAACCGGAGACCGTTCGGCAAAGATCAGAACATACAACTGGCCGCAGGGAAGGGTTACCGATCATCGTATTAACCTGACTTTGTATAATTTGCAGCCCATTATTGATGGCGACATCCAGGAACTGATCGAAAAGCTGCAAATGGCGGAAAACGCAGAACGGCTTAAAGAAGATATTGAAAATTAACGGGTTTCCATAAGTTCTCTTATTATGAACCATGAACAACTTTTTCAGCTGATCCGGAAAAAAAAGTCCTTTTTGTGCGTTGGTCTGGACACAGATATCAAAAAAATCCCGGAACATCTGAAAGAAGACCCTGATCCCTGCTTTGCCTTTAACAAAGAGATTATAGACGCTACGTTACCTTTTGCAGTGGCATACAAACCCAACCTGGCTTTTTATGAAGTGCAGGGAGCTGCCGGATGGGAAAGTCTGAAAAAAACGTTGCATTATCTCCGTAGCCAAAGCAAAGATGTTTTCATCATAGCCGATGCAAAAAGAGGTGATATCGGAAATACTTCCGGGATGTATGCACAGGCTTTTTTTGATGAATTGAGTGTGGATGCCGTAACCCTTTCGCCATACATGGGAAAAGATACCGTTTCTCCATTTCTTGAATATAAAAACCGCTGGGCGGTCCTTCTTGCCCTTACATCCAATGCAAGTGCTTCCAATTTCCAGTATTTTGAAAATGCAAAAGGTCAGAAACTTTTTGAGAAAGTAATTGAAACTTCCAAAAGCTGGGGCACTACAGATCAGATCATGTACGTGGTGGGAGCAACGAAAACCGAAGCATTGAAAGAGATCAGGGAAATTATTCCCGAACATTTTCTGCTGGTTCCGGGAGTGGGAGCGCAAGGTGGAAGTCTTCATGATGTGGCAAAGTTTGGTATGAACGATCATTGCGGATTACTGGTCAATTCTTCCCGCGGAATTCTGTATGCTTCATCAGGTCTTGATTTTGCTGTAAAAGCTGGTGAAAAAGCCAGGGAAATACAGCGCGAAATGGAAGTTATGCTTAATTCCCACGGACTAATATAAACATTTTCGGTTTTGGCGATTATTTTTTTGTCAGAAACGGATTCTTTGCTAATTTTGCCGTCCTAAATCTGGTCCAGTAGCTCAGTTGGATAGAGCAGCAGCCTTCTAAGCTGCGGGTCGTGGGTTCGAATCCCGCCTGGATCACAGATAAGAGGAAAAGACTTGCCGGAAGGCAAGTCTTTT
>CAZPPK010000075.1:0-13313 GCA_964588415.1 uncultured Lentimicrobiaceae bacterium | reverse complement strand
TAATTTGTATAATTGTAAACTAATTCAGTCCTAATAATAGGGGGTTGGTGCAAAAATATAATACTGTTATAGGCAATGAAGGGCAGAATCTGAGCCAGGGCCAAAGACAAAGGATGTTGATAGCAAGGGCTGTTTATAAGAATCCTGGTTTCCTATTTTTTGATGAAGCAACAAATGCTCTTGATGCCAATAATGAAAGTGCAATAGTTGGAAATAATGACTTGGTAAAACCCGGATCCGAAAAATAGGTTTTTCAGTCACCGATATATTTTCCCGGAATGGGTTTAAAGAAATTAAGGCTTTTCCGTAAAGGAACGCCCATTATTATTTAATCTGCTTTACTCGAACTGCAGCGGGTCCTTTTGGGCCCATTTCAACTTCAAAGCTTACAAGATTGCCCTCTTTAATTTCGTCGAGAACGTTGTTAATATGTACGAAAACACTTTCCTTGGTTTCGGCATCCTTGATAAATCCATAACCTTTTGAATCATTAAAAAAGGTTACGGTTCCTTTTCTGATAGGATCTATTGCTTCCTCATTATCACGATTTGGAACACCAATTTCGATATCTTCCAGTTTTACCGCTTTCTTTTTTGTGGGATCGGGGGGAGTGGAAGTGATCATTCCATTTTCATCGACATAAGCAATCATGTCGTCCTGACTGCTTTTTTCGCCATCTTTACGTGCTAATCTTTTTTTTTCTTTGTCTTTTCGCTTCTTTTCTTTCTTGTTTCTGACTTCTTTTTTGTTGAATGTTTCTGCTGATCTACCCATAAATTATTTATCCTTATAAATTAGTATTTTGCAATTGATGCCAACTTCTTTGTTTCTCTGTAAATGCCAATTTCAAAGAAGTCTTAGTTTAAAATTTAGAAATGATCAAGATGCGCTCAGCAACAAACAACAGGAAATGAACCAGGAAACTAAAGCACAACTATTTAAATCTTAACTTTCGGCAAAGTTACACTTTATATGGGCACGAGTTTGTTAATTATCAGTTTTCCCCCATCAAAATTTGTTAAACTGCTTTAATGACATTGCATCATTCTTTACCAGCCACACTTTAATATTATTGACATTCAATGTTTTCACATCACAACTATTTCAATCACAGCAAAAAAATAGCTGCCAAAAAAATTACTCAGATAGAAAATAGTTCTTTTAATAAATTTTCTACCTTTGCCACCCTAAAGTTCCGAAATCACATGCCCGGATGGCGGAATTGGTAGACGCGCTGGTCTCAAAAACCAGTGAGGTAACACTCGTGCCGGTTCGACCCCGGCTCCGGGTACAAAAGGAGATAGCGAAAACGCCGTCTCCTTTTTCTTTTTCAGGAAGCATTTTAAATCCATAATATTTCCTAAAAGTGTATTTCTCTGCTACGTTGTCAATTTTTCTATTCCTATATTTGCACATTCTTCAAAATCTAAAAAATGAACAACCAATCAAAAAAATATTCAATCTATCTTCCCATTGCTTTTGCTCTGATACTAATCTTTGGAGTAGGTCTGGGTTTTCTGCTGGAAAGAAATGCGCAAAACACAACAGGAGTTTCTTATCTGGCTCCATCTCACGGCAATTATGCAAAAGTTGATGACATCATCAAATATATTGACAACAACTATGTGGATTCGGTAAACCAGAATCAACTTGAAACGTATGCTATCAAAGGTATGCTCAATGATTTGGATCCACACTCGGCATATATTACTGCTGCTGAATATAACCAAATGAATGATCCCTTGCGGGGAAGTTTCTCAGGAATCGGTATCAGCTTTAGCATTGTGAACGATACCATCATGGTCATCAATCCTATTTCGGGCGGTCCTTCACAAAAAGTTGGAATTATGGCCGGCGACCGGATTGTAAAAGTTAACGACACACTGATAGCTGGAGTAGGAGTTACTAACAATGAAGCCATTCATAAACTGAAAGGTCCTAAAGGCACCAAAGTCCGTGTCAGCATTTATCGCCACGGTTTGCCAAAGCTTCTACATTTTACCATTACTCGTGGAATAATCCCGACTTACAGTCTCGACATTGCGTACATGGTAAACAAAGATGTGGGTTACATCAAACTGAACAAGTTTTCGGCCACCACTTACAAGGAATTTGATAAAGCCGTCAAGAAGTTAAAATCCGAAGGGATGAAAAAACTGATTCTTGACCTGAGGAATAATCCAGGCGGTTATCTGAATGCTGCCATTAATGTGGCTGATGAATTTTTACCCGAAGGAAAACTGATTGTTTATACCAAAGGGCTGCACCGCCCCAAATCTTATGCTTTTGCCACCAGCAAAGGACGACTGATACACACAAACGTGGCAGTTCTCATCAACGAAGGAACTGCTTCCGCAGCAGAAATTGTTACCGGTGCTTTGCAGGATAATGATGTGGGAGTTGTGATTGGCCGTCGCTCATTCGGAAAAGGACTGGTACAGGAACAAGTAAGGCTCCCCGACGGTTCGGCACTTCGCCTCACCGTAGCACACTATTACACACCGACAGGACGTTGTATCCAAAGACCTTATAAAAAGGGTGATTTCAAGGCTTATTATGAAGAACCTTACCACCGTTATTTTGATGGCGAGCTGAGCCATCGTGACAGCATCAAACTTAACAAGTCTGAAAAGTTTGTCACTCCCAAAGGAAAGATTGTTTACGGCGGCGGCGGAATTATGCCGGATATTTTTGTTCCCCTACGGGCAGACACACTTCATTCTTTTTATAATATTCTGGCTAACAAGGGATTAATCTATCAGTTTGCTTTTGATTATACAGATGTCCATCGTCATCATTTGGAGAAATTCAAAAATTTCAGAAGCTTCAACAATGGCTTTAACATGAACGATAAAGAGTATCAGGATATGGTGGCTTACGCCAAAGAAAAAGGCATCACGGCGGGCAAACGAAAGATAGCTGTGTCGAAGAAAAAAATCGAAATTCTCTTTAAAGCTTATGTGGGTCGGAATATTCTGAACGCAAAAGGATTCTACCCGATTTATCATCAAATCGACAACGTGTTTAAGAAGACTGTTTATGTTCTGGACACCACGCGGATTCAGCGTTAAGAGATTTAATTTTCATAGAAAAATCTGTAGTTGTAGCTGCAGATTTTTTTGGTCGCTTTTATCAGAATTCATTTTCAGACGGAAATAAACGCAAAGCTTCATTCACAATGAAATCCTCATCCTGATCCATCATGCACTTAAAATGCTTTTTAGGACACCGGTCAGAACCGATTTTACTACAGGGTCTGCATTTTAAACCTTTGACTTCTGCAATGACCACCTTTTCCTCTTCGCCAGGTTCGTAAGGAAACATGCCAAATTCGGGAACCGTATTGCCCCAAATGCTTATGATTGGTTTTTTGAAAGCTGCCGCAATGTGCATTAATCCGGTATCGTTGGTAATGATAAGTCCCGCCTGACGAACCAGCGAAGCAGATTCATTCAGCGATAGTTCACTGCAGGAATTCAAAACTTGTTTATTTTCTGAAAGGTTCCTGATAGCTTCCCCGTTTTCCCGGTCTTCAGGTCCGCCGAGAAGCACTACCGGCCAGGGCAGCCGGTTAATTACCTTTGCCGCTTTTTCAGCGGGAAACATCTTGGTTTTATGCTGGCCTCCGATTACCAACCCGACGTAACCATTTTGCTTCAGTGGTGGATAATCTTTCAGGTTCACAAAATCTTCTTCAGGCAAAAAATAATCCAGTCCCTTTCCGTCGTTCTTCACCCCCAGGCTTTCAACAGCCCGGAAATACCGGACCACAATGTGAACATCTTCAAGCCTGTTGATTTTAAAATTGACCAACAGCCACTTTTTCAAATTTAGTTTCGGAAATGACGCAGAAGGCAGCTTCAGACTTCTTTTCACCTGTGATGAACGCAGGTTTTTCTGCAAATCGACAATAAAATCAAAATGCTCAGGCAACAATACCGGCAACGCATCTTTGGACCTTTTTTCAAAAACATGAACTTTATCCACGTATGGATTGTTCACATAAAGACTTCGGTACTTATTTTTGGACAAAACATGCAACTCACACCCCAACTGCGTTTTCAACGCCCTGATTACCGGACTCACCAGAACAATGTCACCGATGGAACTAAAACGGATGAGCAGAATTTTTTTCAAGCAATCGATTTTTTACAAATTTATTGTTTTTCCTTACCAATGTATAGGGAAAAGCACGCAGAAAAATCTTTTTAACCGGCCTGAAGATCATTAGCCCCAGGCAACATTCCTTCAAGTTTTGAAGGTTCATGTATCAACACCGGAATATGCTGAGGACATATCCAATAGCTCATTCCTTTATAATCCAAATGGATCAAAGGAACTTCCTGATCATTTCTTTTGCAAAAAAGACACTGTTTTTCGATTTTATTTTCCATAGTAACAATGGTTTTGTTGAAGCGGCAAAGATGATAATTTTTAAGTATGAACCACATTCGGAGGATGAAATTTTATAATTTAGCTCTTTGTAATGAAGCTTGGAAAAGTATTCTTTTTTAGCATTTTTCCCGTAAGGAAATTATTTCTGAGTTCCTGATTCTAAATCTTTTTCAGATGAAAATACTTCATGAAGTTGGCGAATACTTATACATTATGCTGCAGGCTTTTAAAAAGCCTGATAAGGGTTTTGTGTTTCGGAGACAGCTTCTGCTTGACTTTAAAAGAATTGGCGCCGACTCCATTGGAATTGTCGCCATAGTTTCTCTTTTTCTCGGAGCCATTATTGCTATTCAAATGGCTTACAATATCGACTCGCCTTTTATTCCTAATACAATTATCGGGTTTTCCACCCGCCAGATGATGGTGCTGGAAATATCGCCGACATTTATCAGTATGATCCTTGCGGGAAAAGTTGGATCCCGGATCGCTTCTGAAATAGGCACCATGCGTATCACCGAGCAGATTGATGCACTTCGGGTAATGGGGGTAAATCCTGCCAATTACTTAATCCTGCCCAAAATAACGGCAGCCGTTATTTATTTTCCCGTTCTGGTTATTTTCTCCATTTTCCTTGGTGTTGTAGGTGGATGGATTTCATCGGTTATTACGGGAATTGTTCCTTCTGCAGAGTACATCAATGGCATCCGCGCCTGGTATGAACCTTTTACCATCAGTTATGCCATGATAAAAACCGTTGTATTCGCATTTATCATTACTTCTGTTTCTGCTTACAAAGGATATACCGTAAAAGGAGGCTCGGTGGAAGTGGGTCAGGCCAGTACCGACGCTGTTGTTCAAAGCAGTATCTTAATTATTTTATTTGACTTAGTGCTCACCCAACTCTTACTAACATGATCGAAGTGAAGCACATCTATAAAAGTTTTGAAGGGACTAATGTTCTGGAAGACATCAACACGACTTTTGAACAGGGGAAGACCAATCTGATCATCGGCCAAAGTGGTTCGGGAAAAACCGTGTTGATGAAATGTTGTATTGGACTCTATGAAGTTGATAAGGGAAATATCCTGTTCAATGATCGGGAATTCGGCCACCTTACAGAAAAGAAGCGGCAGCAAATCCGTCAGGAAATGGGTGTTTTGTTTCAGGGTGGTGCTCTGTTCGATTCCTTTAACGTAGAAGAAAATATCATGTTCCCGCTGAATATGTTTACCAATATGTCTCCCAAAGAAAAGAAGGAACGTGTAAATTTTGTTCTGGAACATGTGGACCTGGCCGGGACAAACAAGAAATTACCTGCGGAATTGAGCGGCGGCATGCTGAAGCGCGTAGCCATTGCCAGGGCTATTTCATTAATTCCCAAATATTTATTTGCCGACGAACCCAATTCCGGGCTTGACCCAAAGACTGCCGAACGAATCGATAGTTTACTCTCGGAACTTACCAAGAAGTTTAACATGACCACTGTAATCAACACACACGACATGAATTCGGTGTTGGAGATCGGAGAAAAAATATCCTTTATCAATAAGGGAAAACTGTGGTGGGAAGGAGACAACAAGGAAGTTTTGAAAACAGACAATGAAGAACTCAATGATTTCATCTTCGCAACAGCGCTTACCAGGAGGATCAAAGAATAAAAAGCTTACAGGAATTAACACCACTTTTAAATCTTTTTAACCACTACAAAGGTTTAATAGTCTTATTTTTGTAAAACAAACCAGGAAACATGATTTACATTACTAGAAGAGAACGCTTTAATGCTGCACATCGCTTATTTAAACCCGGGTATTCCGACGAGAAAAACCTTGAAGTATTTGGAAAATGCTCCAATCCCAACTGGCACGGGCATAATTATGAGCTTTTTGTTACCGTAAGCGGTGAAATTGACCCCGAAACTGGATTCCTTATCAACCTGAAAGGATTAAGTAAACTCATCCGGGAAAAAATTATTAAAGAAATTGACCACAAAAACATTAACCTGGAAGTAAGTTTTATGAAGGGCCGGATGGCATCTACAGAAAACCTGACCGTAGCCATCTGGGAGGAATTGGAAACACCGGTTCAGGAACTGGGTTCAAAGTTACATTGTATCAAAGTTTATGAATCAGAAAACAACTATGTTGAGTATTTTGGATAAAGAATTTATTTGGCATCTTTTTTGTAAAGTGCCTTTTTAATATTTAAAAAATATGAGTATGCCTAAACCATTATATGATTACGAAAGAATCGAAACCTATGATCCTGAAAAGTTGGAGCAATTGGAATATCACTATAAGGAAATTTTAAAGCTCATTGGTGAAGATCCTACGCGCGAAGGGTTATTAAAAACACCACTTCGGGTTGCCAAATCCATCCAGTTTCTGACTCAGGGATACGATCACGATCCGAGAGAAATCTTATTGTCGGCAAAATTTAAAGAAGATTACCGTCAAATGGTGATTGTCAAAGATATAGAAATATTTTCCCTGTGTGAACATCACATGATCCCGTTTATTGGGAAAGCACATGTTGCCTATATTCCAAACGGATATATTACAGGACTTAGTAAAATTGCCCGCGTGGTAGAAGCTTATGCACGGCGTTTGCAGGTTCAGGAGCGGTTGACCACACAAATCAAAGCTGCCATTGAAGAAACACTTCACCCGCTAGGAGTAGCTGTAGTTATTGAAGCAAAACATTTATGTATGGCTATGCGCGGGGTTCAGAAACAAAACTCCGTTACCACCACGTCCGATTTCACGGGCGCTTTTGAAAGAAATGAAACCCGCGAAGAGTTCATTCACCTGATCTCTTCAAAGTTATCCTAAAAAATTACAGAGTTGTTCAAACTAAAAAAATGACAAGAAATGGAAAATAATATAATAGGAAATAAAACCCAGGCGATACCGATATCAAAAACCTATCTCGCCAATGTTTTTGGCTGGATGTTTCTGGCGCTGGCCATTACAGCCGTTACATCATGGATGGTGGCCTCCAGCCCGCAACTAATTGGTGCCATGTATAATGTAAAAGGCGGCATGACCCTTTTCGGATGGATTGTTCTATTATCACCATTAGCGCTTGTATTCCTGATAACCGGTAGGATCAACAGGATGGCTGCATCAACCATGGCATTATTATTTGTACTGTTTTCCGTTCTGATGGGAATGAGCCTCAGTTTTGTCTTATTGGCTTATACCGGTGCTTCCATCGCCAAAACGTTCCTGATCACTTCAGGAATGTTCGGTTTCATGGCAGTTCTCGGCTATACCACAAAAACAGATTTGACCCGCTTTGGAAATATCATGTATATGGGTGTTGTGGGCATCATTATCGCTATGGTAGTGAACTTTTTTATGCACAGCAGCGGAATGGATTATATCATCAGCTTTTTCGGCGTTTTGATATTTACCGGACTAACTGCTTATGATGTTCAAAAGTTGAAGAGAATTGGTGCCGGAATGGTGGAAGGTGTTGAAAACACCAGAAAGATGACCATTATGGGCGCACTGACATTATATCTTGACTTCATCAATTTATTCTTATTTTTGCTGCGCTTTTTTGGCGATCGCCGCTAGAAGAACATAACCTAAAAGTAATTCTATGATTGCTTATGTATTTCCCGGTCAGGGTGCACAGTATGTCGGGATGGGTAAAGATTTGTTTGAAAAATCTTCCAGGGCTAAAGATTTATTCCTGAAAGCCAACAGCATCCTTAGATTTAAAATTACAGAAATTATGTTTGATGGTACCGAAGAGGACCTCAAGCAAACCAAAGTTACCCAACCAGCAATTTTTCTGCATTCTGTCATTATGGCAAAATTAATGGGAGAACGCTTTCGTCCTGACATGGTCGCCGGCCATTCACTGGGCGAGTTTTCAGCACTTGTTGCCAACGAAACCCTTTCTTTCGAAGATGGATTGAAACTTGTCGCCAAACGTGCTGTTGCCATGCAAAAAGCCTGCGAATCAGAACCATCTACAATGGCTGCAATTCTTGGGCTGGAAGATGGAGTAGTTGAAGAAATCTGCTCGTCTATTCCGGATGTTGTGGTTCCTGCCAATTACAACAGCCCGGGCCAACTGGTGATCTCCGGAACCATTCCAGGTGTAGAAAAAGCCATGGAAAAAGCAGTGGCAGCAGGTGCTAAAAGAGCTTTGCTTTTGAAAGTCGGAGGCGCATTTCACTCGTCACTGATGGAGCCTGCACGGCTGGAATTGTCCGAAGCCATCAACCACACCAAATTTAACCGCGGTATTTGCCCTGTCTATCAAAATGTTACAGGACAATCTGTTACAGATCCTGCAATTATCAAGACCAACCTGATCTCTCAACTTACCTCACCGGTACGGTGGACACAGATCATGAAAAACATGGTTGCCGACGGTGCCAAGGAAGTGGTGGAAGTAGGCCCCGGAAAAGTGTTGCAGGGACTGTTTAAGAAGATTGATCGTAATTTGGCTGTCGGAAGCGCTGAAGTTTAACCCCAGGTTTCTCAGTATAATCGACTTTTTAAGACTCCTCTACCAGCTCGAAATCAAGCTGGCGACTGGCCATATCTATATTTTTCACAATGACTTTTACGGGATCCCCTAAGCGAAGTTTTAGTCCGTATCGCCTTCCTATGATCTGATAATTATCTTCATCGAGATAATAAAAGTCATCTTTCATGGTATTGAAACGAATCAGTCCTTCGCTTTTGCTTTCAACGATCTGAACGAAGATCCCCCATTTGCTTACACCCGATATCAATCCCTCAAAAATCTGGCCTTTTTTATTCAGCAGATATTCAACCTGTTTGTATTTTACCGATTCTCTTTCAGCTTCGGCAGCACGTTTTTCCATCTCGGAAGTATGCTTGCACTTTTCTTCATAATCATCTTTTTTGGCCGAAGGTTTGCCTTTAAGATAACGCTCCAGAAGGCGGTGCACCATTAGGTCGGGATAACGGCGAATGGGTGAAGTAAAATGTGTATAAAACGGAAAAGAAAGTCCGTAATGTCCGATATTTTCTGTCGAATAATAGGCTTTTGCCATGGTTCGGATGGCAATACTTTCCACCATGTTCTCCTCACCTTTTCCTTTAACATCATACAAAAGTTTGTTGTAAGACTGTGCCAGTGTTTCATGCGACTGAATGTTCAGGGAATATCCCAGTTTTCCAAGGAATTGCAAAAAAGTGTTGAGTTTTTCCGGATTGGGCTGGTCATGAACTCTGTAAACGAAAGTTTTGGGTGGCTTTTTATTTTCAGGTTTCCCAATATGCAGTGCCACGGCTTTGTTGGCCAGCAACATAAATTCTTCAACAAGATAATTAGCAGCTCCGATTTCTTTCACATAAGGCTCGATGGGTTTGCCCTCTTCATCCAGCTTAAAACGAATTTCGGGAGTATGAAAATTGATGGAACCGTTTTTGAACCGCTTTCCCCTGATAATTTCTGCCAAAGCGTTTAGTTTCAAAATATCTTTTGAGAATTCCCCGCTTCCACTGTCAATAATTTCCTGAACTTCCTCATAAGCAAACCGCCGGTCGGACCGGATGACAGTTTTTCCAAACCAGGTGTCCAACACTTCTGCTTGTTCGTTTATTTTGAAAACGACAGAGAAAGTCAGTTTTTCTTCCCGGGGACGTAACGAGCAAACACCGTTGGAAAGTTTTTCAGGAAGCATGGGAATAGTGCGATCCACAAGATAGATGGATGTTCCGCGTATGAAAGCTTCTGAATCCAACACCGAACCCGGAGTAACATAATGTGAAACATCCGCAATGTGCACGCCCACTTCCCACAATCCATCTTCCAGTTTCTTCAATGAAAGGGCGTCGTCAAAATCCTTGGCATCCGCCGGGTCGATGGTGATAGTCCAGGTGTCTCGGAAATCTTTTCTTTCTGCAATAACATTGGGAGCAATGCCCGCATCAATTCTGGCGGCTTCTTTTTCTACGACTTTCGGAAAAGAAAGCGGGAAATCGTTATCTGCCAAAATGGATTTCATTTCAACATCGTTGTCTCCCGGCGTACCGAGGACTTCAATAATTTCTCCAAACGGATTGTTGGAATGCTCTGGCCAGTCAACAATTTTCACCAGTACTTTTTGTCCGTTCGATGCTGATTTTAAATTTTCTTTCGATACGAAAATATCATACGGCATGTTTTGGGAATCTGGGATCACAAAACCGAAATTCTTACTTAATTCCAGAATACCAACATATTGTGTTTTCTTTCGCTCCAAAATTTCCGAAATCTGTCCTTCCGTTTTATGATCTTTTCTTTTGGGAAAGAGCACAACTTTGACATGGTCCTTATTGAGTGCGTGATGCACGTTGTTGGATGCGACAAAAATATCTTCTCCGTCGTCATCGGGAATAACATAGGCTTTTCCGGTTTTTTTCAGGTCAACAGTTCCCGTAAAATATTTCTTCTTTTTATTAAACTTTTCAAACTGTTTGGGGTTTAGCCTAAACTTTCCCCTTTTTACTTCGTTGAGCAGATCTTCTCCCGCCATCTCAACCAACAACTTATAAATGAGTTCCCGGTCCGGTTTATTATTTATGTTGAGTAGATGAGCCATTTGCTTCGCATTAAACATTAAAAAAGGGTTTTCGGCGAAAGCGCTCATTAAAACCGCCCTTAGGCTGCTTTCAGGAAATTTGTTTTTTTTCTCTTTTTGTGACATGTATTTCTTATTAAAATAGTTAATGTTGTAATTGTGGAATAGCGCCTATGAGTTGCCTTGTATAGTCATTTTTGGGATGAAAATAGATATCGTCCGCATCGCCCACTTCAATTATTTTTCCATCTTTCATAACCATGGTTCGGTCCGCCATAAAACGGACTACCGAAAGGTCGTGAGAAATAAAAATATAAGTGAATCCGAATTCTTCTTTCAGGTCATTTAAGAGGTTCAGCACAACCGCCTGGACCGAAACATCCAGGGCAGAAACCGCCTCATCGCAGACCATGAATTTCGGATTAAGCGCCAGCGCCCGGGCAATGACAATGCGCTGCCGCTGACCGCCTGAAAATTCATGAGGATAACGGTAATAATGATTTTCCTGCAAACCCACCTTTTGAAGCAGCTCCATCACCCTTTCCTTTCTGACGCTTCGGTTTTGGTAAAGTTTATGTACCTGCATGGGTTCCAGAATAGCTTCGCCAATACTGAGTCTTGGATTTAAAGATGAATATGGGTCCTGGAAAACAATGTTCAGTTCTTTTCGATGCTCGTTCAACGATTTTCGCGAAAGAGACAAAAAGTTTTCTTTTTCAAAAAAAATACTTCCTCCATCGAGATTAATCAACCGCAGCAGGCTTCTTCCCAGCGTGGTTTTACCACAACCCGATTCTCCTACTAAACCCAGCGTTTCGCCAGGAAAAACTTTAAAACTCACATTATCAACGGCACGCAATATTTCTTTTGGTTTTCCCAGCAATGTTTTGCTCAGCGGATATTCTTTTATCAGATTTTGAACTTCCAGCATGGGTTCTTTTGCGTACAAAAGTTTCAGCCTTTCTTTCCGGCTTTCATCTGTTTCCATTTCCCTTGCGGGAGAATTTTTATCGCTATTTAAAAAATCATCAAGTGTAGGAAGTTTTCTCACACGATGGCTCACGGGAGGATGGCAGGACAACAAACCTTGGGTATAGGCGTGTTGAGGATTTTTTAAAATTTGTTCCACCGGCCCCTGTTCCACAACTTTTCCGCGGTACATTACCGCAACTTCGTCAGCAATTTCCGAAACAACAGCCAGATCGTGAGTGATAAAAAGCATGGCCATATCATGTTCTTTTTGCAGCCTTTTGAGAAGCACCAAAATCTCTTTTTGAACTGTTACATCAAGGGCCGTTGTCGGTTCATCGGCGATCAAAAGTCCGGGATTGTTGGCAATGGCCATCGCGATCATAACCCGCTGTTTTTGCCCGCCGGAAATTTGATGCGGGTAAGATGAAAAAATCTTTTCAGGTCTCGGTAACCTGACTTTACGGAACAACTCCAGCACTTCTTTGCGAGCTTCTTTTTTGGTTGTTTTCCGGTGTTCCAAAATAACTTCTTCCACCTGTCTGCCCAAGCGCATCACAGGATTGAGCGCAGTCATCGGTTCCTGAAAAATCATAGACATTTTGCTGCCCCGCCATTGTCTTATTTCCTTGTCAGAAAATTTAGCAAGGTTATTTTCATCATAATATATTTTTCCTTCCAGAATTTGAAGTTGGGATGGTAATAGCCCCATAATGCTCAGTGCTGTAAGGGATTTGCCGGAACCTGTCTCTCCCACCAGCCCCAGACATTTTCCTTTTCCCAGTTCCAGGCTTACGCTATCCACCAGTTTTAAATCCGGTCCCCCCGGCTTCATTCCGATGCTTAAATTCTTCAGACTTAACATTGTTTCAAAGGTACAGAGAAAATGACCGAAGAAATCGGCTTGACGAAAAAATAATGCCGCCGAAAGATACGCTGGGCTTATGAAAGTCTCTTTAATCCGCCTGAGGCGGACAAGGGATTAATTCCCCGCCCCTTGGGGCGATTAATAATCTCCTTTTGATACCCCCCGGGGGTAGTTCATTTAGCCAGTAGTTTGTTTAATTCGTCTTCGATTCGGGAATTCGTGGCTCCCGGATTGGCAAGGAAAATGGGGAAGAATGAAAAAAAATAAAGAAAAAGGTTGTCATTTTGACGAGTGAAACGAGGAGAAATCTCCCGGACAACAGGTTCTTGTCTGTGGGATTTCTCACGCCAGCACATTGGCTACCTAAGGGTTCGAAATGACAGGGTGACGCTTTGATGGCTCAGTACAGAACCCTAACCGAAATGGGATTTATAGTAATTACGATCTATAAAAACGAACGTCATTGCGATGAATTTAGAAATTGTTACGAAATAAATTGACGGTCAAATAATTTTCAATTATCTTTGCAGC
>CAZPPK010000074.1:0-13454 GCA_964588415.1 uncultured Lentimicrobiaceae bacterium | reverse complement strand
ATGAACTAATTATCTGAAACTGTGAGCAAAGCTTATACCGAGCTCAGGTTATTAATTAGTAACTCCACCATGGTCTCGGATCAGGAATATCTCCTTTGGCCGAGAAAGCATATTCAGGAATTTTTAAGCAATTACAAGATCAAAAAAGTATGCTTTGTTCCTTTCGCAGGGATCAGTTTATCAGGCGAAAGCCTGATAAAATCGTATGATGTTTACACGGAAAAAGTCAGAGTAGTTTTTAATCATTTAGGATGTGAATTGGTTTCGGTTCATGAAACGGGAGACCCTGCCGATTTGATTCAAAATGCAGAGGCTATCGTTGTTGGCGGAGGAAACACATTTCACTTGGTTGCCGAATTGCAAAAATCAGGGCTAATGGAATTGATCCGTGAAAAAGCGCTTGCAGGAACTCTGTACATCGGTTGGAGTGCAGGTTCTAATATTGCTTGTCCTAGTTTGATGACAACAAACGATATGCCCATCGTAGAACCATCAAGTTTTAAGGCACTGGGATTGATCCCGTTTCAAATAAATCCTCATTATCTGGATGCAAATCCCCAGGGACATGGGGGAGAAACACGCCAGCAGAGAATTGAAGAATTTCTTATCGTTAACCAGAATACAAAAGTGGTTGGATTAAGGGAAGGTTGTCTGTTATTTCTGAAAGACAATATATTACAGATGATTGGAAACAAAAGCATGTGCCTTTTCCAATATGCAAAAGCTCCGGTTGAATTAGAACCCGGCTCTGACCTTGGTTTCCTGATGAAATAATTCATACCAGAATTTTCTGAAAGTGACAATGAAATCAATAAATCGCTACTTTAGCCAGTTCTTTAAATTTGGATATTAACCCGTTTCGATTGATTATGAAACGGGAACAGCCTTAATCAAAATGTTAAAATAAAAATTATGAAGAAAATTATGTTGTTTCTCTCACTAATGGTATTCCTGTCAGTGGGTAAGATAATGGCTCAAAAGAAGTCATTCACCATAGCCGACCTGTATAAAATACATTACGTCGGAAGTCCAGTTGTTTCACCAGATGGAAGTAAAATTGCTTTTACCGTGACTAATTATCACATGAAAAAAGGCGAATCTAAAACGAACATCTACATCATGGATGCGGACGGAAAGAACCTGAAGGATGTCACCAATAATAATAAAAGCAATTACAATCCGCTTTGGACCAGCGATGGAAAAATGATTTATTATGTTTCTACAGAATCAAAAATTCCTCAAGTATATCGTTACTCTTTTGCTACCGGGAAATCACAAAAAGTGACGGATTTTTCCATGGGGGTTTCTGCACCGGTTTTATCTCCCAACAACAAACTGATTGCTTTTGCATCCAAGGTATATCCCCAGTGCGGAGCGAATAGCCAATGTAATAAAGAGATTGATTCTACTTCCATGCACGGGCCGGTACAGGCTTATGTTGCCGACCACCTGTTGTTTCGGCACTGGACTTCTTACTCAGCAGGAAAATATTCACATATCATTATTTATAACATTGATGCCAAGACTTATACAGATATAACTCCCGGCAATTATGTTTCTCCGACTTTTATGCTGGGCGGCGGTATCGGTTATAATTTCTCGCCTGACTCAAAAGAACTTTGCTATGTTTCGAAACATATTAAACATCCTGAAGCCTCCACTAACGACGACTTATTTATTGTTCCGGTGACCGGCGGAAAAACTGTGGATATTACCAAAGAAAATAAAGCTTGGGATGGTTGGCCAATCTATTCTCCCGATGGAAAGTATATTGGATACAGGACACAAAAAATTCCAGGTTATGAATCCGATCTTTTCAGGTTAGCAATTTATAACCGGAAAACCGGAAAAACAAAGCTTCTGACAAATTCAGAGAATTTTGATAATTGGGTGGATGATTTTAAATGGGCTCCCGATTCAAAATCAATTTATTTTACAGGTGAAGTGGAAGCTTACGAACCTGTTTACAATGTTGATTTGAATAATGATAAAATCTCTCCTGTAACCGGACCAAAATCAATTTTCGGGTTTGATTTGGATAATCACGGAAATCTCTATTATAAAGCTGGTTCCATTAAGAAACCTAATGAAATCTATAAAATGAACCTTGCTGACAATCAGCAAATGGAATTGACAGACTTTAACAAAAAGTTTGAAGAAACCGTGGACATCAGACCTGCAAAGAAAATGTGGGTAACCGGTGCCGATGGCAAAAAAGTAGAAGTTTTTGTGGTGACACCGCATAATTTCGATCCCAACAAAAAATATCCTTTGATCCTGAATGTTCATGGCGGACCGCAATCGCAGTGGATGGATTCTTTCAGGGGCGACTGGCAGGTTTATCCCGGTTCAGGATATGTGGTGGCTTTTTGCAACCCTCACGGTTCCACCGGATACGGACAGGCTTACACGGCTGAAATTTCAGGCGATTGGGGTGGAGAACCTTTCCAGGATTTGATGAAAGTAACTGATGCCCTGGCCAAGCTTCCTTATGTTGATTCGACAAGAATGGGCGTTATGGGCTGGTCTTATGGCGGTTACATGATGGACTGGCTCCAGGGGCATACCAAACGGTTCAAATGTATTGCTGCCATGATGGGAGTTTACGATCTGCGTTCCATGTGGGGCGGTACCGAAGAATTGTGGTTTGTAAATCATGATCTGAAAGGACAGCCTTGGAATTCGAAAGACTATGCAAAGTTCTCTCCATCGTATTATGCTAAGAATTTTGCAACCCCGACTTTGGTGCTGACCGGTCAAAAAGATTTCAGGGTTCCGTATACACAAAGTATACAGTACTTTACGACGTTGCAGACACTGGGTATTCCATCTCGTTTGATTATTTTTAAGAACGATGGGCATTGGCCGAATGTTGTGAAATCAATGCCGCTGTATTATGATGCGCACCTTGACTGGTTCCACAAATATTTGGGTGGGAAGCCAGCTCCCTATAATGTTCATAAAATGGTAGAAAATCAGGCCTATAAATATTAATAATATCATGGAAGGTGAGATGGGTTGGAATGGTGAAGCGATGGAGCAAAAAGAAAATGAAGAGTGGTCAAACGATAGTCAGGCTGTTGTCATACGATTGTCATACAATTGCCTGACCAGCGTTTGACTAATGTCTGCCCCTCGTTTCATCGCTCTTTCTCCACATTGCCCTGTCACTCGTCACAGGTGCGTTTGAAGTTCAGCTTTTGACATTCAAGATGGTTCAATGTTGTTTTAGGTAGGTCAACAGGTATATGTTCTTCATTGTAATATATTGCAATGCAATTATTTAACAACTATTTGACTATTGCTTGGCCATTGTCTGACTATCGTTGACCTCATTTATCATTTTTCACTTTTCATTTCCCTTTTGGTTACCTTTGCCTAAGGCAATAATATTCTGATAATGAACAGAGACGAATCTTATCCTTATGCAAATATGCTGGCAATGATCAATAAGATCAACGAGATTGTTCATCAGAACAAAACAATGGATGAAACCCTGCAGCTGATCGCGAAGGCCATTGCAGAGAAGCAAAATCCTGCTCCCTTTGATGTATTGAAGATCGTTTTTGAAGACAAAACGTACCTTGTTCCCGGAAGGACAACAAAACAGCCTTGCCACGAAAAAAGCTTTCTTACAAAAGGAGGGAAAAAAGGAACATTGCTGTATTGCCTTTCGGACCAAATTGCAAAAGATACGGTTTCCCGCAATGAAAATGAACATTTCTTGAGAACCCTTGTCCAGATACTGATCCGTTTTCTGAACAAGCAGGAATGGAAAGAATACGATGAGAATGTCAAGAGTATTTCCCCAAAGAAACCTGGGAAAAAGGATTATGAGATCATTACCGGGAAATTCCTTCACAGGTTTTTAAATAAAAATACGTACACGCGCGATATTTATCACGATCTGATGCCTTTCAAGGTTCGGGAAATCTTACTGATATCCAGCTTGTATGATGCTTACTCCATAGAAAGGGAAGGACGTTTTTCAGAGCACATGCTCGGGCAATATGGTCAATTGAACCTGACTTCCATTCCCAGAATTACCGGTGTGTCTTCCGCTCAGCAGGCGCTGAATCTTTTAAGGAAAAGACATTTCGATCAGATTATTTATATGGTTGGTGTAGACAAGAAAACACCGGTTTCTTCCAGTCGATTGATCAAGGAGCAATATCCTTATATCCCGATTTTTATGCTGTTGAACAACAACAGCGATGTCAGTTATTTTAAAACGGAACAAACTAACCTTCCATTCATTGACCGGATTTTTGCCTGGAATGGCGACGCCAATATTTTCTTTTCCATGATAAAACTCCTTGAGGATCAGATCAATGTGGAAAATGACACAAAAGTTGGAGCTGTGAGGGTTATTTTGCTGGCCGAAGATTCTCCCATTTACTCTTCGCGCTATCTTTCTTTTTTGTATCGTGTGCTGATGGAGCAAACCAAACGGATTATTGATGATGTGAGTACCGATGCATTGTATAAAGTTCTCAGAATGAGAGCACGCCCGAAGATTCTTTTTGCCCCGACTTTTGAACAGGCTGTGGAGATTATTGATAAATACAAAGACAATTTACTTTGCCTTATAACCGATGTAAAGTTCAAACGGTTTGGGGAAATGAATGATCAGGCCGGAATTGAGCTGCTGGATTATGCCCGTAAGGAACTGAAAGGACTGCCTGTAGTTATGCAGTCGTCTGATCCCTCTTATGCTGAAACAGCAAAAGAATACGATTCTATTTTTATCGATAAAAATTCTGAAACGCTATACGAAGATCTGCAAAAGTTTATCACTTATAACCTTGGTTTTGGGGATTTTATCTTTAAAAATAAGAATGGTGATGAAATAGCAAGAGCTTCAAATCTGCGTGAATTTGAACACTATCTTGAAATCATTCCGGATGATTCACTCCTGTTTCATTCTTACCACAATCACTTCTCGATGTGGTTGATGGCCCGTCAGGAAATCAAGGCTGCTAATTTTATCAGTCCCAAGAAAGTCAGCGACTTTACGGGTGTTATTGAATTACGTCGGTCGTTGGTGAGCATGATCAGGGAGCACCTCGATGAACAGGTGCAGGGAAACATCATATCGTATGAACCAGGCAGCGAAATATATCAGGATAACTTTTATACACTCAGCGACGGTTCGCTCGGTGGGAAAGGAAGGGGCCTTGCTTTTATTAACGCCCTGATCCATAGTTATGATTTTCAGAAATATATTCCTGATATCAACATCAAAACACCGGTTACATTTATTATCGGAAGTATGGAGTTTGAGGAATTCCTTTCTAAGAATCAACTGAATACCCTGGCTCTTTTTGAAAAGGATCACACCAAAGTTAAGAAAGCTTTTTTGAAGCACTCACTTTCCAAAACATTACAAGAGAAACTTCGGGATATTTTGAGCAAAATCACTAAACCCATTGCTGTCAGGTCATCCAGTTTGTTTGAAGATTCGCTTACTTTGCCTTTTGCAGGTGTTTTTGAAACATATATCTTACCAAACGTCCATGAAGATATTGAAGTTCGTTTAAAACAACTTTGTGCTGCTATAAAACTGGTTTATGCTTCTTTGTATTCAGATGTCTCCAAAAGTTATGTTAAAGCCATCGATTACAAGCTGGAAGATGAACGCATGGCAGTTATTATCGAAGAAGTTGTCGGGAATCGTTACGATCAGTATTTTTATCCGCACATTAGCGGGGTTGCCCAATCATACAATTATTATCCTTTTGCCCACATGAAACCTGATGAGGGGTTTGCCCTTGCTGCGGTTGGCCTTGGGAAATATGTGGTGGAAGGAAATCGCGCGTATCGCTTTTCTCCCAAATATCCGGGTGTTGAGATCAATTCACCTAAGGATCAGTTTAAAAACTCGCAGGTTAAATTTTGCGCTGTTGATCTGGACAGAAAAGACCTGGATTTGATGGTGGGAGAAGAAGCCGGACTTACTTTTTCCGATATTGATTTAGCTGAGCAGCAAGGTGTGTTAAAACATTGTGCTTCCGTTTATAATCCAGATTCCGATACTATTTACCCCGGTTTGAACAAAGCAGGGCCGCGCATCATAAATTTTGCCAACATTCTCAAATACAATTATATTCCTTTGTCTCAGACCATCAGCCTGCTTCTGGAGCTTGGAAAAGAAGCCATGGGAACAGCTGTAGAAATTGAATACGCTGTGGACCTAAACCGCGATGAAGATGGGAAAGCTTCTTTTTATATCTTACAGATCAAGCCGTTAATTTCCCAAAATTTGGAAAATGACGTGGATGTTGACTCGGTACCGAAAGAATCTATTCTTCTTTATTCAGGCAGCGGGATGGGCAATGGACTTATTGAAAATCTTCAGGATGTGATTTATGTCGATCAGAAGAAATTTGATAAAAGTAAAACAGAAGAAATGGTTAAAGAAATTGAAAGCCTGAATGAACAATTTGTCAAAGATCATAAACAATATGTTTTGATTGGTCCGGGCCGGTGGGGAACACGCGATAGATGGATTGGTATCCCTGTGCGATGGCCGCAGATTTCAAAAGCCAAGATCGTTGTAGAGACCAGCCTTGATGATTTTCCGTTGGAAACTTCCTCAGGCTCACACTTTTTCCATAACGTTACCAGCATGAAAGTCGGGTATTTTACATTGCAAAATTCATCATCTGATGATCTGATCAATTATAAAATCCTGGAAGAGCAGGAATTAATTTATGAGGGCAAATTTTTTAGACATGTCCGCTTTAAAAAACCTTTTAAAGTGATCATGGACGGGAAAAAACGGAACTATCTTATACAAATATCTGATAAGAAATAAATACTCAATAAATTGTATTAGATTCAATATAAATTATGTGTTTAATTTTCATTTAGTTAGCATGTTATTTATTTTAATAGCCTAAAACGAAGCTTGCTCATACATATATTTATAATTTTGCTCTTCAATAACAAGAATATTACCGATTAAATATGATCCTATGAGCAAAATAGTTGAAAAGGTATTTTTTTCTGGAAATGTCGCTAAATTTGTCCTAGAAGCTCCTGATATTGCCCGGTCCCGAAAAGCCGGACATTTTGTAATTATCAGGTTGGATGAAAACGGCGAGCGTATTCCGTTGACAATCGCTGACGGCGACCCAAAAAAAGGAACTATTACTTTGGTAGTCCAGAAAGTCGGAGTAACCTCCGCTCGTTTACTGGAAATGAATGCCGGTGACGAAATTCTGGATGTCGTTGGTCCCCTCGGACATGCTACCCATATTGACAATTACGGAACAGTGCTTTGTGCCGGTGGCGGTGTGGGCGTTGCACCACTGATGCCTATCGTTAAAGCATTGAAAGAAGCCGGAAACCGTATCCTTACAGTACTGGCTGGACGTACTAAAGAACTCATTATCATGGAGGATGAGATGAGAAAGTATTCTGATGAACTGATCGTGATGACGGATGATGGTTCTCACGGAAAGCAGGGTCTGGTAACAGCCGGAATGGAAGAATTAATTCAAAATGAAAAAATTCATAAAGCCGTAGTGATTGGCCCGGCCATTATGATGAAATTCGGAAGCCTTACTACCAAAAAATACAACATTCCCACCGAAGTAAGTCTGAACACCATTATGGTGGATGGTACAGGAATGTGTGGTGCCTGCCGGGTTTCCATCGGCGGCAAAACCAAATTTGTTTGTGTTGACGGTCCTGAATTTGACGCATTCCAGGTAAACTGGGACGAAATGATGATGCGTATGGGAGCCTATAAAATGCAGGAACACGAAGCGTATGAAAAATATTTATCAACCGTTGAAACAAAAGTCTAATGGAAAATATTGCAGAATATATCAAAGAAGGAAGATCGGAAGCCTGGCGGGTTGAAATGCGTAAAGCCATGAAGGCCAAGGAGCGCACAGACATCGAACGTGTTCAGATGATTGAGCAGGACCCACAAATCAGGAATAAAAACATACTGGAAGTAAATCAGGGTATTACAGAAGAAATGGCTGTTGCAGAATCACACCGTTGCCTTGATTGTGCGAATCCCACTTGTACTATTGGCTGCCCTGTGGGAATTGATATTCCGAAATTTATCAAGAAAATTGAATCTCTCGACTTTTTGGGTGCTGCTGCAGCAATAAAGGAAACGAATGCTTTGCCGGCAGTCTGCGGCCGTGTTTGTCCGCAGGAGAAACAGTGCGAGCTGAATTGTTTTTATACTCAGAAATTGGACAAACCTGCTATCGCAATTGGCCATTTGGAACGTTTTGCCGCAGATTATGAAAGGAATAGCGGGAATATGAACATCCCAAAAGTTGCTGCCCCCAATAAGGTGAAAGTTGCTGTCGTAGGCTCTGGTCCTGCCGGATTGGCTGCTGCCGGAGATTTGGCAAAATGTGGATATGATGTTACTGTTTTTGAAGCACTTCATGAAATTGGTGGTGTGTTGAAATATGGAATTCCAGAATTCCGCCTTCCCAATGAAATTGTTGATGTTGAGATCGAAAATATGCGTAAAATGGGCGTTAAATTCCAAACCGATTTTATTGTTGGGAAAACAGCCTCTTTTGAGGATTTGAGAGCACGGGGTTTCGAAGCTTTCTTTGTGGGAAGCGGAGCAGGGTTGCCCAATTTTATGAACATTCCCGGGGAAAACTATAACGGAATTTATTCGTCTAATGAGTACCTTACTCGTGTTAACCTGATGAAAGCTGCCAATAACGATTTCGATACACCTGTGTTGGTTGGGAAAAAAGTGGCAGTTATTGGTGGTGGAAATACAGCTATGGACTCAGTACGTACTTCAAAACGTTTGGGTGCCGAGCGTTCCATGATCATTTACCGTCGTTCGGTTGAAGAAATGCCGGCACGTGTTGAGGAAGTTCACCATGCGCAGGAAGAAGAGATCGAGTTTATGAACCTGCACAATCCGGTAGAATATTTTGCAGATGAAAACGGCCGGGTGAACAAAATGCGTATCCAGAAAATGTCCTTGGGTGAACCTGATGCTTCAGGCCGCAGAAGGCCAGTGCCCATGGAAGGTTCTGAATTTGATGTAGATGTGGATTTGGTCATTGTTGCCGTAGGCGTATCTCCCAATCCTATCGTTCCCAGTAGCCTGAAAAACTTGAAAATGACAGATTGGGGAACTATTGTTGTGAATAATGAAACTATGCAAAGTTCCATTCCAGACATCTTTGCAGGTGGCGATATCGTTCGTGGCGGTGCTACCGTTATTTTGGCAATGGGCGACGGACGCCGCGCTGCTGCGGGTATTCATCAATTTCTTACCCAAAAAGTCAAAGCTAATTAATTAAGCATCCTAATGATGTATTATTTCAACTTTGACTGTTGTTTTAATGCTTAAATTTGAAAACATATAATTAACATATCATGGCAGACCTAAGTACAAAATATCTTGGATTAACGCTGAGAAACCCTATTGTTGCAGGAAGTTCCGGCATCACAAACTCTGTTGAAGAAATTGTTAAACTGGAGAATGGTGGTGTGGGTGCAGTGGTTCTCAAATCCATTTTTGAAGAACAGATACTCCTTGAAGCCGATTACCGGATCAAACAAGCTCAGGCTGATGAAATGTCCTATGCTGATTTTTCTGAAACACTTGATTACATAGATCTTCACATAAAAGAAAAGGAACTGGGCAGTTACCTGAACCTGATTCACGATGCTAAAAATAAAGTCAATATTCCGATTATTGCCAGCATCAATGCTGTGACTACACACGAATGGACTTCCTTTGCCAAAACCATCGAAGAAGCCGGCGCAGACGCTTTGGAACTGAACATTTTCGTTATGCCTTTCAGCCTGGATAAAAATTGTGAAGACAACGAACAGGCTTATTACGAAATCCTTAAAAAAGTCAAGGCCCAGGTTAATATCCCGGTTTCAGTAAAGATCAGTCCTTACTTTTCCAATCTCGGAAAGGTGATCAGGAACCTTGAAGCCTATGGCGCTGACGGTGTTGTGCTCTTCAACCGTTTTTCTAACCCTGATATTGACATTGAGAAAATTAAAGTAACCCATACCGATATTTTGAGCCATTCATCCGATATGGTGAATACCTTGCGGTGGATCGCTATTATGGCAAAACGCGTGAAGTTAAGCCTGGCTGCTTCTACCGGAATTCATGATGGTGCAGCTGTGGTGAAACAACTTTTGGCCGGAGCCGATGTTACGCAGGTTACTTCTGCGTTGTATGAGCACGGGCCTTCCTACGTGCTGGAAATGTTGAAATTTGTCGATGACTGGATGGAAAGCAAAGGCTTCAACTACGTAGCCCAGTTCCGTGGTAAATTAAGCCAGCAAACAAATGATAACCCTGATGTTTATGAACGTATGCAGTTTATGAAGTACTTCGGGGATATCAAATAAAACATTCATAATTGGTGAAAGAAACAAGGCCGTCCCAATTGCGGGCAGTGCGAAGAAGCCTGACCACCGGAAGTCTGCCAATTTCTAATTACTGGCGCGCGTTTCTGAACGTGTGACATCATAACATATTATCAAGCAGGAGTTTATTAATCATGGCGGCTTGTCGGGCTGTCCGCTTTAGTCCCGGCGTCGCAAGCCGTGTTCCGTAACAGGCAGCAAGGGGCTTCCCCTGGTCGCCCTTGCTGCCTTACTCCTCATCGGCCTCCAACACCGGGCGCTGCCGCTCCCATCCCGGCCGCTTTGGAATGATTAAATATAATTGATGAATGAAGTATGAGGAGGAGCGTGAAAAGGTGAAAGTGCGAATAGGTGATTACCTATAAATAATCTTTAATCCGCCTGAGGCGGACAAGGGATTAATTCCCCGCCCCTTGGGGCGATTAATAATCTCCTTTTGATACCCCGCTGCTCTGCGGCGGGGGTAGTTCATTCGCTTTACGGACTTTAGCGCACTTTGTGAACTTAAGGTAATCTTTTAAACTTTTTCTTTCTGGTTGATAATCTGGTTAGAATTGCTTAATTTTGTAGGTAGAAGGTTGGAATTTAGTGGGCGTCGGCAGGAAATTAGTGATTGTTCATATCTTAATATTACAGCCATGAAAACCAAAAAATTCATTTTCAAAGAACTTCCGTTTTTTGTGATAACCCTATTTCTTTCGGTCAGTATTTTTCCACTTCATGCACAAAGCACAGGACAGAAATTTAAAAGCATCTATGGCGAGGTATTAAATCAGCAGGGCAGCGAACCGATCGTGTTTGCATCGGTTTTCCTGAAAGGGACCAACATAGGAACTGTCACCAACACGGAAGGCCGGTTCCTGATAAAAGTTCCGCAAACTTCAGAAACCGATTCCCTGGGGATCAGCAGCTTGGGATATAGAACGCTTTATGTGAGCCTGAAACAGTTGAACTCTAAGTTAAATCGTTTGGAACTTGAACCCGCAATAGTTCCTTTAAATGAGGTGATCGTCCGTCAAATGGATCCTATTTCACTGATAAAGTCTGCGCTTTGGAATGTCTCAAAGAATTATTCCAATGTTCCTGTTATGATGTCTGCCTTTTATCGCGAATCTATCAAAAAGAATCACAATTATGTTTCTGTCGGTGAAGCTGTCCTGGACATTTATAAGGCTTCCTATACCAAATTTATTGATAACGATCGTGTGTCCATTTATAAAGGAAGGAAAAGTCAGGCGGTAAAGCGTATGGACACTTTACTTGTAAAATTCCTTGGCGGTCCGTTATTAGTTTCCTTCCTTGATATAGCCGAAAACCCTGGCGACTTGCTAGCCAGAGATATGCTTGACAATTATAACTTTCAGATTGCCGGGGTATTGATGATGGATGGTAGGGAAACTTATGAAATTCAGTTTGATCAAAAGGATACGGTCAGTCTGCCACTGTACAAAGGAAGTATTTTTCTTGACGCCAAAAGTCTGGCATTTGCGGCAATAAAATTTGAGATCAGCCCCAAACAAATAAGCAAAGCTGGTTCGTACCTTATTAGGAAAAAACCTGCCGGGCTCAAGGCAGACCTTGAAGGTGCTCATTACTTTGTAAAGTATCGAAAAATAGGGAACTTATGGTACTTAAATTACGTCCGGCTGGAGAACCAGTTTCGCTTTAAGTGGAGCAAAAGGCTGTTCCATTCAAACTATACCTTTCTATCAGAAGCTGCCATTACGGGCATTGATCATAAAAATGTTGAAAAGCAGAAAGCCAGCCTCAGGTTAAAATACAACGATGCATTCTCCGACAAGGTCAGCGATTTTCAGGATCCTGAATTCTGGGGTTCATCTAATATTATTGAACCAGAATCATCGATTCAAAGTGCCATCAAAAAGATCAGCCGGAAACTGAACCGCTGGAATAAGAATTAGCGGGAATGGACCAGAAAAGTTGTGTCATTGTCGGGATTTTTTACATATTGTTCCTGATATCCCAATTTAAAAATTTTTACGTATAGATCGGGGCAGGTTCCCGTACAACTGTATGGTTGTGAATGCACATAATAAGCACCTTTTGCGTCGGTTTGTGTAACCATGATAATGGCGTCTGCGGAAGGATGGTTCAGGTACGCATCAACAGTGGCATCTGCTATAGGAACTCCCGTGCCTTTATCATAAACATAACCTGTTCCCGAGATCGTCTTCTGGCATCCGCTCATGAAAAGCCACAAGGACAAGATTACAAAAAGTGAAATTCTGGTTACTTGCTTCATGGAAACAAAGATAAATAATGTTGTTGACCATGGCTTAAACTTTAAAGAATTTCCGGTATGATATTTCAGATTAAGTAACCTTTCAGGTCTTTACCGACCTGAAAGGTTGTCCAGGATTTTTGAAAATTCAGAACAAATAGCTTAGGTTAATCCCGGCGGTTGAAAAAATGGAGACATATTTTCCTTTTGTATAGATCCTCGCATCAACTGAAGGAACAAAATGTGGCGAAATTTTGTAACCATACCCCAGGTGAACGATGACACCATTTCCAAATTTGTGGATTTGTTTTTCTGCTAAATAATAGGGTGTCCCGACTCCAATCAATTCTTTTGGTACGTAAAATGCATTTACGGTCCTTGCCGAATACCCTATTCCTAATCTTAGCAAGCTCCTTTTTGAATTGATAACATCATAATAAGCGGTTAAACTATAAAAAATGATAGAAGTGTGATCGGGGGAATTAACCGTATAACCCGAATTATTAGCGGCATTTGTAATAGTAACATTGTCTTTGTTCCGTCCACTGAAAAAACCCAGCCCAACCCCCAGGCTGAAATGATGGTCCAAACTCCGTATATACTCATTGCGATAAAAAAAGGAAATGATATCCTGATCACTATAGTTTTGCCCAAGAGCAGTAATATTGAATCCGGCTAACAATGTATTTTTGTATTGCCCGGCAAAAGTATCTTTCCCGGATTGTTTTACTGACTGCCCTTCTGCCCAAAACGCATAGACGTCAACTTAAGCGGCCATTTTATACATCTGTTCGACAGCATTTGTACGGTTTTT
>CAZPPK010000073.1:0-13495 GCA_964588415.1 uncultured Lentimicrobiaceae bacterium | reverse complement strand
AAAGTATTACATAAAAAAGAGATTGCTTCTTCACGCGTGCGCGCAACCTTCCCAAAGTTCATCGCAATGACGCACGTTTCTATAGAAGATAGATAGTTACGAATTCATTAATTTTGAATTTTATTCGGTATCATTGCAAATCAAAATATTTCATCTATGGAGACTATCGAAAAAGCAATCAAAGAGTCAATTAAGGTGAAGCAGGCTATTTTGGAAGACAAGAAGCTGATAAGTCTCATCAGGTCTTCAGCAGAATATTGTATTGAATGTTTTGAGCAAGACGGAAAGATACTATTGTGCGGAAACGGTGGTAGCGCTGCCGATGCACAACACATTGCCGCCGAGCTTTCCGGAAGGTTTCAATTCGATCGCAAACCGCTTTACGCGGAAGCGTTGCATGTGAACACATCTTACGTCACGGCTGTGGCCAACGACTATAACTACGATAAGATTTTCAGCCGCATGATCGAAGCTGCAGGGAGACATGGAGATATTTTGATTGCTTTGAGTACTTCGGGGAATTCGAAAAATGTGCTGGAAGCTGCAAAACAGGCACGAAAGCAGGAAATGATCATCATTGGACTAACTGGAAGTCATGGCGGCGAATTGGATAAGATCAGTGATATTTGTATTAAAGTACCTTCAGAAAATACTGCTCGTATCCAGGAATCACACATTATGATTGGACACATTCTTTGCGAAAAAATAGAAAATACCCTTTTTCACCGATAGTGGATGGCTGACTTTCTGAAAAATATAAACAGAGACTGGACCTTGTTTCTAGACCGTGACGGGGTGCTTAACGAACGTATTTACGGGGATTATATCCTTTCTCCGGAAGGATTTAAATTTTTGCCAGGGGTTTTGGAAAGCATGGCAGTGTTTTCCGCTGTCTTTGGGAAAATTATTGTTGTGACCAACCAGCAGGGCGTGGGCAAAGGCATGATGACGGAAGCAGAACTTGAAAGCATCCATAAGTACATGAGACAGGAAATTGCAAAAGCTGGCGGAAGACTGGATGCTATTTATTGCTGTACTGACCTGGCCTCCAAAAAAGAACATTGTCGTAAACCGGGAACTTCTATGGCCCGGCAGGCAAAAAGAGATTTTCCTGAAATTAATTTTCAAAAAAGTATCATGGTGGGAGACACAAAGAGCGATATGGAATTCGGAAGAAATTCCGCCATGCTCAATGTCCTGGTGGGTGATGAAAAAGTTCCTGAGTACCTGGTTCATCTTCATGCCAGAGATTTGCTGAATTTCTCACATGTGATCCGGAAAATGCAGATATAATATGACCCCACAGATTATATTTATAACTTTTTTGGTCTATACGGGCCTGATTTTTGCTATTTCGTGGATTACTTCCCGGAAGGCAGACAATCAAAGTTTTTTTATCGGTAATAGGAAGTCGCCCTGGATTGTGGTGGCCTACGGAATGATTGGGGCCTCACTATCGGGTGTGACTTTTATCTCCGTTCCGGGATGGGTGGGATCTACGCATTTTACCTATTTCGTGATCGTTTTGGGATACATCGCTGGGTATGCAGTGGTGAGTACCATACTACTGCCGGTTTATTATAAGTTGAACCTGACATCCATTTATACATATTTGGGCGGCCGTCTCGGCCCCAGCTCCTATAAAACAGGATCTGTTTTCTTTTTGATTTCCAGGATTATCGGCGCTTCTTTCAGGATGTTCCTTGTGGTGGAAGTGCTGCAAATATTTGTTTTTGACCATTTTGGAATTCCTTTTTGGGTAACGGTGGTGCTGTTTCTGGCGTTGATACAGCTCTATACCTTAAAGGGCGGTATCAAAACTATTGTCTGGACCGATATTCTTCAAACGACCTTTATGCTTTTAGCAGTAGTGATTGCGGTGGGAATGTTGATACACACCATGAACACCAACTTTAGCGAGATGTGGAAAACAGTTTGGGCTTCTGATTATTCAAAGATATTTGTGACCCATATCAAAAGCTCTGAAAATTTCCTGAAGTTGTTTATTAGCGGGGCATTTATTACCATTGCCATGACCGGCCTCGATCAGGATATGATGCAAAAGAACCTGAGCTGCCGCAATTTGAAGGACGCCCAGAAGAACATGACCTTACTGAGCCTTATACTGGTTCCGGTCAATATGATCTTCCTTTTTCTAGGAGCTGTCCTGTATATTTATGCTGCACATATCAATATGCACCTTCCACTTTCTTCTGATAATTTGTTTCCTGATATCGCGTTGCATCATCTCGGAGTTGCTGGAGGGGTCATTTTTTTTATCGGATTGATCGCTGCAGCCTATTCCAGCGCCGATAGTGCACTCACTGCCTTAACTACTTCGCTATCGATTGATATACTGGAACTAGATAAAAGGTATGCTGGCAATGAAGAAAAGTTAAAACGTAATAGGCAATATGTGCATCTTTTAATGATGTTTGCCATTATCTTTGTGATCTTAATATTCAAGGTTATAAATAGCCAAGCAATCATTGCTGCTTTATTTACGTTTGCCGGATACACATACGGCCCCCTGTTGGGATTGTTTGGTTTTGGTCTTTTTACAAAATTTCAAGTTCGGGATAAGTGGGTTCCTTTGGTTGCGGTAGCTTCTCCATTTGTTGCTTATTCTTTTAGCCGGTTATTACAATTTGTATTCGACGGTTACAAAACGGGATTTGAGCTTTTGCTTATTAACGGATTATTTACTTTTATTGGATTGATGATTCTCAGAGTTAAATATAGTAATAACCAAATTAATTAAAACGCCATGACAAGTTTTAGATTTATTGCATTGGAAAAAGCGATGGACCGCCAGCCAAAAGAAGTCCATCACCCCTCAGCGAAAGCTTCTGATTATTTCGGTTCGATGACCTTTAATCAAAGCATTATGAAAGAGTATCTAACTGATGAGGCTTTCAATGCTGTAAAGCAAGCCATCGAAACCGGCTACCGTGTTGAAAGGAAGGTTACCGATCAGGTCGCATCTGCCATGAAAGCATGGGCGTTAAATAAAGGAGCTACTCACTACACTCATTGGTTTCATCCTTTGACAGGAGCAACCGCTGAAAAACACGATGCGTTTATCAGCCCAACTCCAGAAGGCAAAGCTCTTGAGAATTTTCATGGAAAAGAATTGATCCAACAAGAACCCGATGCTTCCAGCTTCCCGAGCGGTGGTATCCGTTCTACTTTTGAAGCACGTGGTTATACCGCATGGGACCCTACATCACCGGCATTTATCATCGATAAAACCCTTTGTATCCCTACGATTTTTATTTCTTATACCGGTGAATCACTGGATTATAAAACACCTTTGCTGAAATCAGTTTCTGCTTTGGATGAAGCTGCTACGGAAGTTTGCCGCTATTTTAATGAAGACGTTAATAAGGTTTATCCGACACTTGGTTGGGAACAAGAGTATTTTCTTGTAGATGAGGCACTTTTTGCTGCCCGTCCTGATATGGTTTTGATGGGAAAAACAGTTTTTGGACATGCTTCTGCCAAAGACCAGCAGCTCTCCGACCATTATTTTGGTGCCATCAACGTTCGTGCATTAGCGTTTATGCAGGATCTTGAAATTGAAAGTCATAAACTGGGAATTCCTTTGAAAACACGTCACAATGAAGTGGCTCCCAGCCAGTTTGAATGTGCTCCCATGTTTGAAGAAGTAAACGTTGCCGTGGACCACAATCAGTTGCTGATGCACCTGCTTGAAAATGTTGCCCGGAAACATCAGCTCAGGGTTCTTTTGCACGAAAAACCTTATGCAGGTATCAACGGTTCAGGAAAACACAATAACTGGTCGCTTGCAACAAACACTGGCATTAACCTGCTTTCTCCGGGAAAAACTCCAGAAGATAACTTCCGCTTCATTTCCATCCTGAGTATTATTGTTAAAGGAATTCATGATTATGAAGAGTTGTTGAGAGCCTGCGTAGCTTCTGAAGGAAACGATTTGCGATTGGGTGCCCACGAAGCGCCTCCTGCTATTATTTCCGTTTTCCTTGGAAAAGAAATTGACGATACATTGATTGAAATTGAAAAGATGCCCGGTCGTCAGGCCATCAACGGGCACAACGGAAACAATGTAATTGCCAATATTCCGAAGATTCCTGAAATTCTACTAGACAATACCGACAGAAACAGGACTTCCCCATTTGCTTTCACCGGAAATAAATTTGAATTTCGTGCTGTGGGTTCTTCCGCAAACACTGCTAAACCTATGTTTGTATTGAACACCATCGTGACAGAACAGATGAAAGCGTTCAAAGCGGAAGTTGACGGGCTGATTGCTAAAGGAATGAAGAAAGCTGATGCGATCTTTAATGTGATACAGAGTTACATTAAGCTTTCAAAGAACATTCGCTTTGAAGGGAACTCTTATAGCGACGAATGGATTGCTGAAGCCAAAAAACGTGGCCTTTCCAACAACCGTTCCACTCCTGAAGCTTTGCCAGCTTTCATTTCAGATAAGACGGTTGCTTTGTTCGAGGGAAACAATGTTTTGAACAAAACCGAACTTGAAGCCCGTTATGAAATCAAACTGGAGAAATACATCAAAAAAGTCCAGATTGAAGGACGTGTGTTGGGTGATCTGGCAATAAACCATATTCTTCCTACTGCGATTCATTATCAGAATAGGCTGATTGACAACGTAAAAGGGCTGAAAGAAGTTATGGATACTGCGACTTTTAAAGTGACTTCGTCTAATCAGATGAGTGCTATTAAAGAAATTTCGGAGCATATTACAGTAATCAAAACTGATGTGGATGCCATGATCGATGCACGGAAGGTAGCCAATAAAATTGAATCCTATCCTGAAAAGGCAAAGGCTTATCATGATACCGTTTTGCCCTTTTTTGAAAAGATCAGAACCCGTGTTGATAAGCTTGAATTGATGGTTGATGACGAGTTGTGGCCCCTGCCAAAATTCAGGGAAATGTTGTTTTTGAAATAGAAGGGTTTTTTGTAGTTTTGGTCTTTGGAACAAAACGAAACTATGAAACCAAGAAATTATTTCCTGAACACTATTATATTGTTTGCGCTTCTTACTGCCTTTGGGCAGGTAAGGGCGCAACAACAATATATGGTCACTAAAGCTACCGGCAAAAAACCACTTCCAGGCACTACAGGAATTTATTATACACTTCCTAAGGTTGTGTTTAAGATACAGCTGGTGATGGAAGAAGTCAATAAAATCCCCGGTCCGTTTGCTGCTTACACTCAAAAGTATTTGGGTACAAACAACTATATCAAAAGAAATGAAACCTATTACAAACTGCTTGCAGTTAAAGTTGAGCCAGTTTCCATGGCTGACCCTTCTCATACTTATTACATTGAATTCCCAAGGGAAAAGTCATCAAAAAATCTAAGGGTTTCTAATTTTCAATTGAACAATGAAGGAGAACTTATGGGATATGGTTTTAAGATTGAAAACAAGAAGGAAGAAAAATCCGGACTGCCTTCCAGCCAGCTTTTAGTTTATTCCAACAACGGAAATGCGGAAAACTTTAACATGGCGGCAAGTTATAGCCGTGCTCAGAAACTCGATACACTCGTCAGAAAAGTTACAGTAGATACTGTTACGATTAAAAGATTTAAGTTCCGTACAACTTGGATAAACCTTTCTGAAGAAGATCAGGCCAATGATGCTGCACAAAGGATCAATAAGATACGTACGAGTAGATATAATCTTTTAACTGGCTATCAGGAAGTGAATTACGGAGAAGGGATCAAATATATGGATGTACAATTAAAGAAGCTTGAGAACGAATATCTGGCGTTGTTCCTGGGAAAGGAAACCCGTACAACAGTAGTTAGAAACTTTGAATTTGACCCGGAAAAAGGTTATTTATCTAAGAATCTGTTAGAATTTCTTGCTAAAGGTGGAAGTACACAAGCGGTTACTCTGACCATTTCTCCGCTGAATGAAATGAAAAATGTCCCCGGAGTTTCTACTGCTGCTCCAGATGAGCTGTTTTATCGCATTCCCGTTAAGGCAAATGTGAGCGTTATTGTGGAAGGCAACGCATTTTATTCTGATATCTTTGCAGTTCCTCAGTTGGGTGTTGTAACCACTGCAACCATGGGGAATTCTCACATACAATTGAACCCTGTTACCGGTGCCCTTGTCAGGATATCAGTGAATGAAATAAGATGAATCTCCGCTAAAAATTGAACTTTCGGTGACAGAATGTTTATATTACACTTAACTTTGCTGTTTCAAATTACATTGCGTTATGGACGATTTTTTGGTTGATATACCGGAACAATTTTATTCTGATGGTGATGGCAAACCTTTTGAAACTTGTGTGGTTTGTGGAAAAAGTCTGTTGGAGGAAGGTACCCACTATGTGATTGAAAAAGCGATGAAGAATTACGCTGAAAATCAGTACAGTGCCACACTTTTCGAATATGCCATGTGCCTGGACTGTTACCAGGAGATGCAAAAGGGGATGTCGGAAGAGTCAATGAGAAACCTGCAGGAATATTATCAGAAAGTTGTCGAGGAAAAAGGTGGACAGTACATCACCATTGACTTGGCTAATTTCGATTTGAAACAATGGCTTTCCAAATGCTTTTTCAAGGACAAACCAGTTGACGAAATGAAAGAATATCAACTGATTGGACAGTTTGACGGAAACCGCATGATTATGAATACACCACCGATGGCCATCGGTGAAGAAGTCATGGAAGAAATGTCGGACCTTTTATCAGAGAAAACCAAGGGGGAAATGGATCACTTCCGCGAACAGTTTCTTGGGCCCCCTCCTGAAATTGAAGAGCTGTTCCATGGCAGAAAACTCATCTTCCTTTAACCTAAGTTGTAAACCTGCGATGGCAGGAATAATTTCGAGTGAGGTTTCAGGGGATTAAGGATTCAGAAAACGTTTTAAATCCCAATTATTTTTTAACTTCGCAAGCGAAAATAAGCCTGTTAAAATGATATCTGTTGCCCTGGTAAGTCAATACCCAATCATTGCAGATGCTTTGGGAGCATTAATTAGCGATGCAGATGACATTGAAGTTTTGGGAAGTTTTGAAAATCTGGAACGTCTCATGAAATACACGGGAGAAAAACCTGTTCATATAGCGCTGGTTTCTTTTTATACGCCCCAGTTAAAAGACCTTGAATCCATTCGCATTTTTTCGCAAAGCATGACAAAAGCAAAAGTTTTGGTCTTGTCAATGTTTAATGATGAGAATTTTCTTTTGAAAACAATCAAAGCCGGTGCTAAAGGCCATCTGGCCAATGATACCAGCCGTGAAGAAATTCTGGAAGCCATTTATTCGCTTCGTAACGGACACGAGTTTTATGCCCGTTCTATCACTGATATTCTGCTTCACAGTTATCTTTCTGATCAAAATGTAGCTCCTTTGGAAAAGGAAAATAAAATGAAACTTCTCTCTGCAAGGGAGTTGGAGGTACTTACGCTTTTCGCAGAAAGCTATTCCAACAGACAGATTGCAGAAAAATTATTTATCAGCGTGCGTACCGTGGAAACCCACAAGAACAACATCATGAAGAAAATTGAGTTAAAAACCACGGTTGACCTTGTGAAATTTGCCATTAAGAATAATATTATCCAGGTGGAATAATGATATAGTTTACTTGGCTTAAAAGCTTGAAAAAAGCCCTGTAAATCAAATTTACAGGGCTTTTTTTTGGGTTAGTTACAGTTTATAATTAAAGGAAATGCTTCCAATAATTGTTTTCAACCCGCTGATACTTCCTGAGAATTCCGATTGAATGGCGCTCGGCGTGGTCGCTGTTTGTTTGTTATAAAGTGCTCCGCTTGCAGCTGCGTTAACAGTAAGTTTTTTCCCTATCAGTACAGATGCACCTAAACTAATGTGATTTTCAACAATGGCCGGGAATATTGGGAAAATTGTTGAAGATGGAACCGGATTGGTGTTGTAATCATAACCTGCCCGCAAGGTGAAGTGATTGGTAACCTGGTATTCCCCACCAATTTTAAAGGTTACATTGTTCTTCCAGTTGAGGGGAAAATCATAGGTGAAACCGGTGCCCCCCAACATTTTATTGATGTTGGCATTGGTCCCGTTGGTCAAAGTCATTTGCATTTGGTTGAAAGCATTGGCCCAGTTTGTCCATATTAGGTCTAATGCCAGGTTTAGTTTTGAAGAAGCCTGGTACGACATGCCATATCCAATGGACATGGGCATTTTCATTTTAAGGTTCAAGTTATAATCGCCAATAACTCCCTTTGATACATCAATACCCATTTGTGAGAAGTTGGTAGCAACGCCCGCCAAGGCATCATTTAAAGAAACCCCTTGACTGCTAGGGTTTTGATAAAATCCGTAAATAGCGCGCCCGATGGCGTCAGTGAATTGGGCAGTCATATCCATACTGGCTTTTCCATTTTTGAAATTCAATGTGGTTGGCAAATTAAAATTAAGTCCGATGGAAAGTTTTTTATTAGGTTTATAGGCGAAGCCTATTTTTCCGGTCCAACTGATCGTATTTAAGTTCTTCATGTTTGCTGAAGCAATAACTTCATTATATCCAAATCCGCCTTGCGAAGGTTTTGCTGCAAACAGCTGTCCAAAAGTCATGCCTGGCATAGCTTCTCCGGCCATAATGGATGGATTCATCCCAAAAGGCATCTGGAATTCCATCATGCTGTACACGAGATGTGCTGAAATCCCCACCGAGAATTTATCTGAGATTTTATAAGCCACCGACGGACCAAATTCCATCATTGCAAATTTTGAATGATATGTCTGTGGCTCGTAATCTCCTTTTACCGGGTAATAAGTATTGTTAGCAGAGTTTAGGGCGAAGGTCTGCGCACGATACAACTCGTTCTTCAATGTGAAATCTGCACCCATGCCGCCTTGTGTGAAAGCCCCGATACCCCATGTCCATTTTGAATTTTTATTGGCTGATTTATGAACATATCCTAAATCAGGCATGGGAGAATAATTAGTTTTCCCGTATGTATCATTGATTGCATTTTTAAAGTAGGTCTGCGACCTCATTACAGACAAGTTGATGTTTATTGACGAATTTTTGACAAAAGACAATCCCGCAGGGTTAGACATCATAAGCTCGTAGGAATTAAAAACTCCGATGGAAGTACCGCCTCTACCGGCACTTTGGGCGTCATTACTTAACATAATTGTGCCGCTTTGTGCATAGGCCCCGGCAACAAAAAGAATTGAGATAAGTGACAGGAATAATTTTTTCATAACTTTTAATAATTTATGATTAATTGATTAGGTTTATAATTTTGAACCAAACAGCATTGCAGCTAATAGTTTAACAGTTAATGCCCGATTATTGAGTGACAAAATTAAGATATTTTAAAATGTACCTATGTAAATAACATCATAAATTGCGAGATTTATCATAGTTTATAAACGGTATAAATATCGTTAACGAATTAACAGTAAATGTGGATTATACAGAAAAATAAGAGGGAAATAAAAAGGCTGCCAATTTTCTAGCAGCCTTTTTATTTAGTATTTCGACACGAATTGGTATGCCGTTTTAAACAAACTTCTCAATCAATTCAACCAGACGACTTGAGTAGCCCATTTCGTTATCGTACCATGCAACCACCTTTATCAGTTTGTTTTTATCACCCAAAACGGCGGTAAGATTGGCATCAAAAACTGCAGAATGTGTATTACCGATAATGTCTGCCGAAACAATAGGGTCTTCAGTATATTGCAAAATACCTTTCAAACGACCTTCTGCAGCCTTTTTAAAGGCTTCATTGATCTCTTTCATGCTGGTTGACTTTTTGAGTGTGCAGGTCAGGTCGGTGAGTGAACCATCCGGCACAGGGACGCGAATTCCGGCACCACCCAAATTGTGTTTTAAGTGTGGAAATATTTTGGTGGCAGCTTTGGCAGCACCCGTTGTCGTGGGCACGATGGAATAAGCTGCAGCTCTTCCCCGGCGCCAATCCTGGTGCGGTCCATCCACAATATTCTGATCTTTCGTGTAGGAATGAACCGTGGTCATGAAAGCCTTGTCAATACCCCAAAGTTCATCCAGTATCATGATCAGCGGGGCCACATTGTTGGTAGTGCAGGAAGCATTGGAAATAATGACATCGTTTTTATCAATAATGTCATCATTAACACCCAAGACCACATATTTTACATCATCACGTTCTCCTTTAGCCGGAGCGGAAATAATCACCTTTTTGGCTCCCGAAAGCTCCACGTGTTTGATAGCGTCTTTGCGGTCCACAAACTGCCCGGTAGATTCAATTACCACATTAATGTCTAGCTCTTTCCAGGGAAGTTTTCCCGGATCGGGTTCATTTAATGTCAGGATTTGCTTTCCATTGACGTAAATGTGCCCTCCGTTATGTTCCACTACACCGTCAAAAGCACGTTGTACGGAGTCGTATTTTAAAAGATGTGCCAGGTTGGCGGAATCGGTGAGGTCGTTGATGGCAACCACCTCCATATTGTTGTTCTTTTGAATATTTCTGAAAGTAATTCGCCCAATGCGGCCAAAGCCGTTAATGGCAACCCTGATCTTTGACATTTGCTGTAATTTGCCCGCAAAGTTATAAATAAAGCCCGGAAGTTAATTTTAATAGGCTATTTAAAAACTGAACTTAACGGACAGCAGTACCTGGGAGGGGCGTAGCAGGTAAGATGTTTCAAGTATCATAAAATCACTTGACTGGTAAGAAACATAATTTCTGGTGTCAAAGATATTATTCCAGCGGAATTCGATGTCTATTTTTCTTTTCGTGATGGTATAACGGTACAACAGGTCCATGAAAAAGTTTCGCGTTCCCATATAATTGTAGTATTCTGATGAAACGCTTATGAGTTGATTGTCTTTGGGAAAAGCAAAAACATCGAGTTTATTTCTTATCATGGAAATAGTGCTCCTTTTCTGGTTTTCGATGAACGTTTTGATGAACTGTGCATTCAGGCTGTAATCGGCATTTAGCCATTTTGTAATGAGAACATTAACGTCGGGTACGAAATTGTAAAAGAGATTGGTGATATTAAACAGATCATTGTTTAGCCAGGTCTTTCCTTTCGTGTGGCTGAGGTTAAATTGCAACCCCAGCGTTGTCTTTGCCGATGAATAATATTTGCTGGTTTGTGCGTGCAGATTATGAGAATAGGTTTTGTTGGGAAGGTACATTGCCTGCAGCACTGTGGTTCCGTCTGTCTGGACGGTATTGGTGTAAATCAGATTGTTATTGCTGATATTATAGAAATAGGAAATTGAATTGAAAAAAGAGGTAATGGGGTTTTTGTAGGAGAGCGAAACGGCAATTGAGTTTGTGGATGTCTGCGACACAGGAGCATCATTCTGACTTAAAAGCCGGTAGTTTTTCAGAATGTAGCCGTAATTTATGTTTTCGATATTTCCAAGCCGGTTGGTATGTCGGATAGAACTGTAAACATTCCAGAACCCGTTGATTTTATATCGTGCAGACAAGGACGGATTAAACAAAATACGATGGAGTTCCTGACGATTTCCGGATACAGAATCGTCTGTCAATACCTGTTGCCAGCTTATGGGCAGTTTTAGCCGGAGGCTAAGTTTCGCATAATTGTATTCGATACCGGGATTCAAATAAATTCTTGTATGACTGCTGGTTGTATTGTTTTGAAATCCGGGCCCGGCATCTCTGTATTTTCCCGTCTGATTAATGACAATATTGCTTTTGAGTTGCTCCTGCCGGTAAGAAAACCCCATTTTTGGTGTAATGCTGAACCTTTTCCAATTGATAACAAAACTCCCTGATTCCTCTGTGTAAAAGCGTTTTAAATTCAGGTTCTGATAAACTTCCTGATAGGGCGAGCCTCCGTTTAATACCCCGGCAAATTGTCCCGGGGTGACCTGAAGGTCGTGCGGGCTTTTATCGTACGACAGATAGGAATTGAATTCCACCAGTTGTTTCCCGATGGAATTTATGGAACTCAATTCATTGGAAATAGTTCGGTAAGGATTTTTTAAGGCCTCCGAAACGGATTCATTCTCTGTGTGAACCATACCTGATTTATTGTCCCAGGTAGTTTCAAATTTTAATTTATCCTCCAGGTAGTTGCTTTTAACATTCCGGGTCAGGGTAAATTCGCCATGCAGATAATTGTTATGGATTTTGTCATTCAGGTTTTCCGTATAAGAAAGTGTATCGGACGGGGAATAAAGTGTGCGCTGAATGGAACCTTGTTGCCGCTGAATATCATTGATATAGTAAAGATTTGTCCTGAGTTGAAACTCATGATTTAAACGCACCAGTCCGTTAAAATTCAACAGGTTTACGTTGTTGTCCAGGAAACGGCTTTCATCAATTTCCGGTGTGCCTGGCGAAACCAGATCAGGAATTCCGGGATTTCCCGAGGGACGGTCCAGATTGCGAATCAAATTCTCCACAGTCAGCATGTTGAGCTGCTTAGATACATCCTTTCCGGCATTGTTTGATTGATAGGAAGCAAGCATCTGGAATTTTTTGGTGAAAACCATGGGAGAGATGTTTATATCCCTTAGAAATGGTGAAAAGCCGGCTCCCAGCTTTGCCGTACCTGTGACGGAAACATCCCGTTTCAGCTTTAAGTTCATGGAAGCCCTGTTTGAAGGTACCCTTCCCTTAAGAATTTTAATGGGCTGGTCGTTTTCCATAATTTCCACGGTACTGACCGACATGGCAGGCAGATTTTTTGTAACTACGCCGTAACGGCCGCCCATCAGATCGAGTCCTTCCACATAAAATTTCTGAAGCGGAACGCCCTGATAGAGAATTTGTCCGTTTGATTGAACTTCCACGCCGGGCATGTGGCGCAGCACATCTTCGATGGAACGATCTTCTTTTTTGGCAAACATGCTGACATAAAATTTAAGCGTGTCGCCGTGTTGTTCAATAGGGCGGGCTGTTACGGTAATGGTTTTCAGGTTTATTACATCTTCTTTTAAAACAAATTTTAAGTTTTGTGAAGTGTTGGCAATGTGGCGGAATACATTGTGGTACTGAACGGAGCTTACCTTGATATTGAGGCTGTCCGGTTTGTTATCGACATTAAACTGAAAGAGTCCACTTCCATTTGTCACCGAAAAGGCTTTAATAACTGAACTACCTGGCTGATAAATGAGTATGTTGATGTTTGGAATGGCTTTGCCCTTGGTATCTGTCACAATTCCCTTAATGAGCGTTTGCCCTGCCAGGTTTTGTGCTAAAAAAAACATAGCCAGGGTAAAGAAACATTTCCTGAAAGACGGTATTGATATAATTTGTGACATGAAATACAAGGTAAATTTTATTTTCGTTTCAACTCCAGGGGATTATTCTGCCGAGCCATATTTTTTGTAGCTCTTTGCTGCTCTTCACTGTTTATCCCCATTGCTTTTGTCATGATGATGATATTGTCGCGAGCAGCATCTTCAGCTTTAAAAAAGTCTTGTTTGGTAGTTTTAATAAAATCATCTTCTACATAGAGTCTGCTGATTTTCTATTTCAGCGAAATTAACAAAACGACAGGTTCC
>CAZPPK010000072.1:0-13503 GCA_964588415.1 uncultured Lentimicrobiaceae bacterium | reverse complement strand
ATTGAAGGAATACGATTAGTAAAAGAAGATGTGGGTACACCGTAGCTGCCAGCGGGCAAGAATCCCCTAAGGAAATGGAGACTTTTTAAAAGAGATCGCTTGCTGGCAGTCAGGCTTCGTCGGTCACCTCCTCGCGAGGATTGTCCGGTTTTACTGTTTCGCATAAGCTTCGCGGATGTCGGCGGTTATCTTTTCAAATTCTTCCGGGCTAAATTTTAATTTGGGACGTTTGAAATCCATATCGTAAATAGAATTAATCGGGATCAGATGGATGTGTGCATGTGGAACTTCCAATCCAATCACGGTGATACCGATACGTTTGCATTCTACCACCGATTCAATAGCCTTGCCGACTTTCTTTGCAAACGGAAGCATCCCGGCCAGGAGATCATCATCAATGTTAAAAATGTAATCAACCTCTTTCTTGGGAATCACCAGCGTGTGCCCTTTTGCCAGCGGGTTAATATCGAGAAAAGCATAGAAATCTTCTGTCTCAGCGATTTTGTAGGAAGGGATCTCCCCGTTGACGATTTTTGTGAAAATACTTGCCATGACCTTAACTTTTTTCAAAAATACAACTTGCTTTGCGAAAACTCTATTGTTAATCCCTAACGGGAAACTTCGATAATTTCCAGGTTAATGGTTCCTGCCGGGACGGTAATTTCAGCGGTATCGCCTACGGATTTCCCAAGCAATCCTTTGGAAATAGGAGAGTTGACAGAAATTTTACCTTTTTTCAGGTCTGCTTCTTTTTCCGGCACCAGCATATAGGTCATCACCATTCCGTTTTGAAGGTTTTTCACCTTGACGGTGGAAAGGATCAATACCTTGGATTTGTCCATCTTCGATTCATCAATCACCCGGGCATTACCGATAATATTCTGCAATTTGGATATTTTCAATTCCAACAGCCCCTGTGCTTCTTTAGCGGCATCGTACTCAGCATTTTCCGACAAATCGCCTTTGTCACGTGCTTCGGCGATGGCTTCTGAAATTTTTTTCCGTTCAACAGTTGAAAGGTAATCCAGCTCATCGCGCAATTTTTGCAACCCTTCTTCCGTATAATACCTCGATTCTGCCATGATTTTATGTTTTTATGTTCGTTCTTATAAAAGATAAAAGACTCCCAATAAATTAAGGAGCCTTTACTGCCACAAAGATATAAATTTACTTGTTTATAAAAGTAAACTGACCTGTTTTACCAGTAAATTTTTCTTTGTAAATGATTATACCATACACCCTTGTTACTTTTTGTCGTGATTTTTTCTCTAAAAAATATTCTTCGCCAGTCTCTCAAATTTTGACACCGAATAAATTCCGTAATCTCCCTAGTGCATTACCGCGTGAACCCAAAACCAAATCCTGTGAAAATGTAAAAATTCCGTTTTTCAGATTTTTTCAACGAAAAAAGATCAAGCTGTTTGTGTCCACCTTTTGCATAAAAACGCTAAGGAACCTCAAAATTAATCTTTTTCACCAAATAATCACAATCTTTCCGACAGAACTTCTATTTCGCTGATTCATTTATCTGTCGGAGGGCAACTACTTCAAAAGTAGCATAAAACAAATAATAAACGAAGAAAGTAACCACAAAAGGTATGGCGTCTTTTTTATTAATAAGAAGATAAGCCATGACGACAAAAGAGAAAAGCAGCAGCTTGACGAAAGTTATGATCATGTAAGAATTGACAAAATAACTGGCTCTTTTTTGTATGCTTCTCGCTAGTATCAAAATAATAAGCAGGGTGGTAATGTAATAAAAGAACAGGATGTAAGGAAATGCCGATGAAATATAAAGTGGCGGTAAAACACGTGAAGCCATCAGCGAAAGAAACATCAGGATCAGTGTCATCGCAGACAGGTAAATAATGAGTTTTTTCTTAATACTTTTCATAGATCTATAATTTGTTGTGAGAGCTAAAACCCTTTTTATCCATATTTTTTTGAACAATTTCAACACTTATGACAAAAATAGGAATCAGCTCATTGCCTTCAGTTTTTGCCTTTTCTATTTTTGATTCGGTCTTGTATAGCTTTGCTTTATGAATTATCTTCAAATAAACTACTGTTTCTCTCAATTCTTTTAAAACAATTTTGATTTTATGGATGAAGCCTTTTCTGGACTCTCCGCTTTGAGCTTCGCCATAATTTAAAGAAACTGACGTTCCTGATCGGACTATCTGGCCTGCCAAATAATTTCCAGCTTTGGAATTTGACATTTCTTTGGTAATCTCACTTATCTGAACTGAAGATTCAATGAGCCGTTCCTCCAAATCAAATTTGTCCATTTTTTCAGGTATCTTTAGTCTTCTCAAATCTTTAATCCTTGTTCTTAGATCAAAAGGCTAATGTTTAAAAAGTTAAGAGACATCGGGACAATGTGACACGATGACCAGGCAAAAGCCAATGCTAATGCTGAACAAGGTTGGGAATGCTTTTATCGGCTTTCACAACTTTGTAAACTTTATCGTTTCGACGAACCATTTCTTTAACTGGAATAGAACAGAGGTTGCCTTTTTCCACTGTTTCCACAGGATTCAAATCCAGTCTGATTTCCTGAATATGATCTTCATAAACCCCGGTGGTTTCACCGATAATCTTGATTTCATCTTCTACGGAAAGACTGTGGCTTTCCACTTTGATTTCGGCCACGCTCAGTTTGCTAAAGTAATTAGTAACTTTCCCAATATACATCTTCCGTTCTGTAGCCTGGTTGCCATATTCTTCGGTCCATTCACCAGTTTTGTGGCCCAGATAATAGCCATCCCAGAAGCCACGGTTGTAAACCCGCGACAAACCTTCATTCCATCGGGTAACATTCTCCTCGGTAAAATTTCCGTCAAACCAGGCATTCACCGCTTCGCGGTAAACGCGGGTAACGATTTTAACATATTCCGGGGAGCGGCTACGGCCTTCCAGCTTCAGCACACGAACACCGGCGTCCAGAATTTTGTCCAAAAACGAAACCGTATTCAAATCTTTGGGCGACATGATGTATTTACCATCTACTTCCAGTTCCATATCCGTATCCGTATCCTTCACGGTATATTTCCGCCGGCAGGTCTGGAGACAAGCCCCTCGGTTAGCAGATGAATTCAGGTTATCAAGACTCAGATAGCATTTTCCCGAAACTGCCATACACAAAGCGCCGTGCGCAAAAATTTCAATTTGAATCAGTTCGTTTTTTGGTCCCCGAATATTCTGTTCATGGATGGACTTTGTAATGGCTTTCACCTGATCTATCTGCAACTCTCTTGCCGTGACCATTACATCAGCAAAATGTGCATAAAATTTTACTGCTTCAATATTACAGATGTTAGCCTGGGTCGACATGTGAACTTCAACGCCTTTTTCGTTGGCATACTGAATAACAGACTGGTCGGAAGCGATCACAGCTGTGATATCATTTTCTTTGGCAGCATCCACGATGCTCTTCATCAGCGCTAATTCATCATCATAAATTTCCGTGTTCAGCGTGATATAAGATCGAACACGATTGCACCTGCAGATTTCAGAAATTTTTACCAGATCGTCAAGCGTGAAGTTTTTCGATGACCGGGAACGCATATTCAGTTTGTCAATCCCAAAATAAACACTGTTGGCTCCCCCCTGAATTGCAGCCATCAATGATTCATAAGAGCCCACAGGGGCCATAATTTCAACATCTTGCGCGGTCATGATCATTTTTTAATGAGCCTGCAAAAATAACGAAAACATTTATGCGTGTGAAGCCGGGACCACTGGTAGCCGTTTTTGACCATTTTCAGAGAATTTGAAATAATATTTTTCAGAAGTATTTGTTTTTCAGAAATATTTATAGATTTGCCTGCTCATCACAATTGGAAAGGGAATAGAATTATGTGTTCAATTTTAGGGATACTGGATGTAAAAACCGGTACCGCAGCATTGCGCGAGCAAGCATTGAAAATGTCGAAAACTATGCGCCATCGCGGTCCCGACTGGTCTGGGATTTATGTTAACGACGAAGCCATTCTGGTTCATGAACGCTTGTCGATCGTGGATGTGGAAAATGGTGCCCAGCCTTTGATGAGTGCCGACAACAGACTGGCTCTGGCTGTGAATGGTGAAATTTATAATCACCACGAACTGGAGAAAAAATTGAACATTAATTATGACTTTCAGACCAAATCAGACTGTGAAGTCATCAATGCGTTATACCTTGAAAAAGGAAATGAATTTCTGAATGACCTGAACGGAATTTTTGCTTTTATCCTTTATGATAATAAAGATCACTCTTATCTGATTGCACGCGACCATATTGGAATCATCCCGCTTTATTACGGACACGATGAAATAGGCGTGATGTATGTAGCTTCGGAAATGAAAGCGCTGATAAACCGCTGCAACCATATTGAAACTTTTCCTCCGGGGCATTATTACAGCAGCAAAACAAAACAGTTTGTTCGCTATTACGAGCGTGACTGGGAAAGCTATGATGCTGTAAAAGAAAATATTACAGATAAAGAAAAATTGAAATTGGCGTTGGAAAGCGCTGTCCACAGGCAGCTTATGTCGGATGTACCTTATGGCGTCCTGCTTTCCGGCGGATTGGATTCTTCCATAATTTCAGCCATTGTGCGTAAATATGCACAACGCCGGATTGAATCCTCTGATACGAAAGAAGCATGGTGGCCGCAGGTACATTCATTTTCTATCGGGTTGAAAAATTCTCCCGATCTTGTGGCAGCGAAAAAAGTAGCCGAATATATCGGTTCCATACACCACGAATTTATCTATACCATTCAGGAAGGCCTGGATGCCGTTTCAGATGTTATTTATCATTTGGAAACTTATGATGTTACCACCATTCGGGCTGCGACTCCCATGTACTTAATGTCACGTAAAATTCGTTCCATGGGTGTTAAAATGGTGCTGTCGGGCGAAGGTGCCGATGAAATTTTCGGTGGCTATTTGTATTTCCACAAAGCGCCTAATGCACAAGCCCTGCATGAAGAAACCGTCAGGAAAATATCGAAACTACATCTTTACGACTGCCTGCGCGCCAACAAATCCATGGCAGCCTGGGGCGTCGAAGCACGAGTACCTTTCCTTGACAAAGAATTTATGGATGTTGCCATGCGGATAAATCCGGAAGACAAACTGGTGAAAAACGGCAAAATGGAAAAACATCTCCTTCGCGAAATTTTTAGCGATCTGCTTCCCAAAGAAATTTTGTGGCGGCAGAAAGAACAGTTTTCCGACGGCGTGGGTTACGGATGGATTGATACTTTGAAAGAAATTGCCGCTGAGCAGGTAAAAGATTTGGAGCTGGAGAATGCAGCATACCGTTTCCCGATCAATACGTCCCTAACCAAGGAAGCTTATTATTACAGGACAATTTTTGATAAGTTCTTTCCGGGCGAACAGGCTGCTAAGACCGTTCCTGGCGGTAAGTCCGTGGCTTGCAGCACTCCGGAAGCCTTAGCATGGGATAATTCATTAAATAATATGATTGACCCTTCGGGCCGGGCGGTTCAACAAATTCACAAAGCATCTTATTAAAAGATGAAACGAATAAGAACCTAAGGCCGGACACATTAAGTTTCCGGCTTTTTTTTGGAAAAGAAACAAGTGGCTAAAAAACAGAAAATAGGATGAAAAAAGACGAAAATGCAGATTGCAAACGTTTGATTAAAATAATGTTATAAATGTTATTTAAATGACTTTCAAATTGTAAAAACTCATAATTTTGTTACCGTTGGAGGATGGGCTGTATTTCTTTCCGGATTATCGGGAACTTGCAGTAGTATTTTTTAACTCTTTAAAATTTTACAAACATGAGAAGGCTTAACAAACCAAAACTGAATCTGGGCGACGACACGCTTGATTTTATTAACCTTTACCAGGCACTTCAACCGGCGGCTGAGAATTTTTTGCTTCCCTATTTCATGGATTTGCTGAAGAATTTTCACACACTTTGCTTTGAAGAACCCGATGATCCGGTTTATCAGCAAAAGGAAATAAACCGCCAGGTTTCGATTCTCAAAGAAGCATTTCCATCTTATGTGGATGTTTCGCTCATGTTGTTTCCCCATGAAGAATCAAAAGCTTTCGAGTACCGTTCTCGCATCAACTTGTTTCGCAACCGTCTCCACAACTTAATGGATACGGAGCTTATCAATGACGAAAAACAGGAAGAAGCCAAACAGATACTCCAGTTCCATGATTTTTCCATGGGGACGCCTCCGTTTACCGAAAGCAATTTAAAATTTCGCTTTAACATATTATTGGGTGAAGAAGCAACCGCCCTGCGTCGCTTTCGCGAAGTGTTGGGCATCAAAGAAGAAATAGAAAAATCGCAGTGGCAATACTTAATGGATGTTTTGGAACAGATGATTGTTCAAAGCGCTCATTACACCACCGGACCGGAAAAGGAAGATTTTCTGGAAAGAATGTCACAAAGCGTTCACCTAAAAGGACTCAACGGATTCCTTAAAACAGTTGTCAGCGGAAGCCCAGATACTGCCATAGGCCTTATTGTCGAAGAACTGTTCAACCCAAAACAAACAGTGCTGATCAATTATGAAAACGAAGAACAATTGTTTCAACAGGTCAGCAACAACCAAACAGCCATTTTTATTATCAAGATACAATCGCTGACACAAAATCCGTTCAACGATCACAAGTGGTTTCCATTCCTCAGCAGGATGGTCTTTGTGGACAATTCAACCATGGCGCAACGTACCAATACAACGTTGGTTTATTGTTTCCATCATAAAATCATCCAGACCATTAATAAGGTTCACACCAAAAAGTTGGGCGCTTTGGCAAACAGTCAACTGAACCTTCGTTTAATCCTTGAAAAGGTAAGCCTTTCCAATCTGAAAAAGTTTAAAGAACGTATTGATAATAAAATAGATGACTATGAAAATGAACTGATTCTGTTAAAACAGGATCAGCTTGGTGTGGTGGATGATCCTGAAAAAACATTAGGGCTGTTCAAATTTGATGAGTTCTCTCGTCAGATCATCAAAGACAAGTACAGCCTTGAAAAGCTTAGCAATTATTTGGATTTGATTATTCGCTGTGCTGATCCTGTTCAACAAAAGAAACTTAACCGTACTCTGATTGATACATTTGAAGAACTGACGCTGAAATATTTTTATTCCGCCACCAAAAGACTGCACATTGCCACCATCGTCGAAGGCGGCGGAAGGAACCAGATTAAAACCTACGGAGAATATTTGCTTCAGCACAAGCTCGGCCCTGTGGATCATGAGATTGTGGAACGCTGCCGGGTTATTCTGGATGTTTTTCCCGATCCCTATCAACGCACGTTGAAAAATCATTTCCATAAAAACTTCGGGATCAACCTGTTTCTTGAAAAATACAAACAGTATCTTATTAAAGCCAAAAATGAAGCCGACAACGCCGGTAGGCTGAAAAATGTGCTGATCGATCTGGGAATCCTTGAAAAATATGAGGGACTGAGCGCCAAAGAGCAGGGCATTGTCAAAGAGTTTATTAGCAATCTTACCAATCTTAAGAAGACTTCTATTTCCGATGATGTTCAGATGATCATCCGGGATGTGTTGTTTGGTAAAGAAGACAAAGTGCTGAAACCTTACATTCTTTTCAATAAATACTCTTCATGGGAATATCTGGACCTGTTCCCCACCGACCGGTTTGATATCAATCCTTTTGATTTGGAAATTGGTATTAATCAGGAAGGAAGAATTGATTTCGACCGCCTGACCAATCGGTTAGAACGCATGAAAAACACTTTCCAGATTTTTGATGAAAGCGGAAACCTATGGGATCGCTTCAGCGAAAACCTGACCATCATTATCAACGACCCGTCCAACCCGTCTGGATTCTCTGATTTTAATCACGAGTCGTTACTCGAATTCCTGAAGTTTGTCAGTACCAGTAAGATCACACTTTTCCTGGACGAAGCTTACAATGATACGGTAAAACTGGAAGACGAGTCGGAGCCAAAATGGCGTACCATTTCACGTTATGTGATGAACAATATCGATCAGAAATACAACCGTCTCAACCTGGTTTCTTCGATTTCCACCACAAAAAACCTGGGAGCTACAGGCGACCGGTTAGGATCTATTGTTGCCACCAATGCAAAAAAAGAAGTAATCGATTTTGCCCGCAAAAAAAACAACAAAGAGTCGGGAAACACCAACTCGCTGTACATGCTGGTGAATATTCTTCAAACCGCTGATCTCGCCAAACGCATCAAAAATAACCTGGAAGAAAAGCTTCCGAAAAATGCTTCACGGCATACCATCAAAAAGATTATTGAGGAATACATTATCCAGACCGTTCAGGACGAATCCGCGCAAAAAGCACCCCGAAACGGTCTGAAATCGCCTTTTGAAGGAAGTCCGCTTCATCTGTTTTTACTCAATGAACTGGTGGCTATCGACAAACTCGATATGCTTGATCTTCCCGATGACTTTAAATACAAAAACGAACCGTTTTTTGCTTACTATCAAAAACATCTCGTTGGTTCGCTAAACGGCTTCCGCGTGAACAAAAACTTCAGAAATGAATCACTGAAGCGTTTAAATATTGCCAAAAAAACCGCCACTAAACTCTTGAGCGGAGAGGCCGGAAAATATGCTGATGTCGTGGCCTCCGACGGTTCTTTCTTGTTCAACATCCACTTGAAATATTTCTTCTCCTATCAGGATTTGGAAAAGTTTACGCAAAAACTTGCCGAACAACGAGGTATTGCTGTGATTCCCTATCAAACCGGATTCCTGCGCTTTTCGCTGGGCGGTTATCTTGAAGGCAGCACGGCTTCATACGATGTTTTCGACAAGGAAATCAAGAATGCACTGGAAATTGTGCTGAAATACTGGCAACTGTTCTACGAAGCCAAAAATAACGAAAACAGTAAAAGCCGTAGCACGGACGACCTGTTGGAAGAAATCTTTGCTTTGCCTTCCGACCGGGCCTTTGTCAACCAGGTTGTAGAGGATTTTTATCTGATTCGAAACCTGAAGAAAAAACCGTTCCGAAGCCTGTTGATCGACAATCAATGGACCATTTATCATGCTTCTCCTAGAATGAGCGGCGTGGGAATCTATTCCATTGACAACTCCGCCAATGCAGTGATTGAATTTTCAGATGATTTGGGGCGCTGCGCTACTTTACCTGAATTCATTCAAAGCCAGGCATTCACATCGATTTACGAAAATCTTTTGCCACAGATTTACCCGAAAATCCCAGCCATCAAGAACTGGTCTTTCAGCAAAGTTTTGGCTCGTTTTGGAAAATCAGTATTGCTGAAATACATCAGCAACAAACTCAATTACGAGCCCAACCAGTATGTTCTTGACGGTCCTGATGAAGACCTGATAATGGCGGAAATTTTGCTGGAAATGGAACACCTGATCTTCTCGCCGGGAAAAACAAAAATCCTGGCTCTGAGAAGTAACGGCGACCACGCTACAGACGTGGCCCGTATGGAAGGAACCAACCAGTTGCTAAAGAAATTCATCAGGGAACTGCTGTTGCATTTCAATCTTCCTTTTGAAAATAACCCATCTACACCTTCTTTAAAAGAAGTGATGGAAAAAACGGCAGAGAAATTCCAGGAAATCATAGGTATTGATTTGGACAACATTGATTTGGAACATTCCATAAAATTGTTCACTGACAGCCTTTATCAGGGTTTTGAAAAAGAAAAACTAGTTCTCGGACAAAAACTTCAGGGCAATATTACCAAACGGATTTACGAAGTTGTTACCGACGGTGAAAAAAGTGCCTGGGAACGCATTTCCACCTTGTACCTTCTCAAAGAAAAAAGCAGCTTCAAAAACAGTCTCAACAACCTGTTGCGCGATTTTTGTAGCAAGCTTGACAAACTCGATGACCGAGAAGCCGAAGCTGTGATTGGTGATTTTCTTTACAACGCCCTTCCAGGCCAATGGAACTTGCTTTGGGATCAGGTGTCTCAAAGTGCCAACAGTACAGTTCCCAGCAATAAAGTTCATAACGAAGGACGAAGGTTTGTACTGTTCCTCATACAACTGATGAACACCACCAAGGCCAACGAACATTATTATCCGTATGTCCATTCGGTACTGCGCTTCTCCGATGCACATTTCAAGCAACAGAACTCTTTCATTAACGAAATGATACAGCACGGCATCAGTGTTTACGAAAACTTTGATACGAAAGAGCATGTGCTGGTGAAAAACAAAACGAAGGATCTTGAATGGATTCCTTTGCTGTTATCGCGCAGTGGCGTGATCGGTTCTGAGCAAAATGTTCAAACCCATACACGCATCGCCACGGATTCGAAGAAAAGGGAATTCCCATTTCATCGTGTGGATCGCATGGGAGACACACAGGAAAAAAGAGAAAAAATGGCAACTTTGCCAAAAAACAATTCCAATGAATATATTAAACTTTTGGACACCCGTCCCATGCCTTCATTCTTTGTAAACCGCGTCCGTAACTTCATTGGCAATATGGATGCCGGCGATTACCGCTGTAAGATTTTCAACGGTGGACTGCTCAACGAGCTTTTTGTTTTCCACAAATCGTACATGAAGTACCTGGCTGATAATTTCCGCTTGCTCGAAAAACAGGAAGTCAGCCTGAAAGATGTTCAAAACTTTGTTCCGGATACGATTTGTTTTTACGGTTTCCCGGAAAAACTGATTTCATTCCCGCAAGCGGGTTATTTCGATATTCCCGGACCACGGGGAAATATTAAAACCATCATTACGCCACTGCGTAAAGAAGCGGATTATTTTGGTAATATTAAGAAGCCCCGCCTTACGGTGATGAATGAAAAAGTGAAGGAGATGGGTGGCATTCCCATTCACGGTTCCCTGTTTGCTGTTGAAGAAGAAGATGGAGCCGTTTTTGTGGTCCAGATCAGTGGCGACAGCGGTGTAGGAAAATCGGAGATGCTGGCTGCCATGATGCTGAAATGGATGAAACAAAACCTCACCGGCGTAAGATCATTGAAAATGATTGCCGGCGACATGCTTCACCTTTTCCCCGATGCACAAGGAAACCTTTACGGGATTGGCACTGAAGAAGGTGATTTCAGCCGTGTAACCGACTTTGACCCGGAATACATCAAATATTACTATACACTTTTTGAAAGCGCTTCCGATTCCAATGTAGAAGACCTGAATTCGCGCAGCACCATCAGCGGGCTTTGTGATGTTTCTATGCCGTTTAAAATCGACATTATGCTCACCGCCAGTAATTTCGCACGCGAAGAAGCAGGTATTACCCGGTATGAGAATCCGGAAAATTTCATTCTGTACCGCAACTCTCACGGTGAACGGAAAGAAAAAGCCACCAGCGGTGATAATCCTAATTTCCAAAGAACACTTTTGCGTTATACGGGAGATAAAAACATCGTGGAAGTTATTGACCGTCACGGAGCCTATATTGATGATGTTCTTGATTGGGAATATGACGATTATACCCACAGGTTCTATCTGTGTTCCTCTTATAAAATGATTGAACTTATCAATTTGGAAGAAATTGTAGATAAGATTTTTGTTGAAAAGTCCATTACAGAAGGAGAAAAAACCTGGACGATTCAGAAAGTAGCTTTTGACATCATCAAAAACAGATTTGTGGCTACTTTGGTAGAAGGAGAAAATGAGAAGCAGCAACTCATCGACCGGAACCTGTTCAACACATTGTTTGATTCGCTGGCCAGCACCCCGTCGGGACAACCTTTTGTGGCTGAAGAAGGTGAATTTGAAAGCAAGAAATACCTGATTGAAGTGTTGAAAAATGCTTCCGGCAAAAAAATCCAATTGGGAATTCTTTCTACCGACCTTGGCCGCAAAGGCAAAGAGATCACTGGTCCACAAATTGCAGCCGAAGACATGCGCCGTCTCATCCGCGAAGTCCGCAATGCCCGTCCTGATATCAACGAAAACAAGAACATGGTGAAAAGCCTGATAAGCGAAACATACGCCACTTCTTTCGGAAAACAAGGCAGCAATGCTGAAACCGACCGCTACAACTTCTGGTTGTGGCAAATGGAAGAAATGCAGAAAGTACAACTATTCCGCATCGACAAATCAGGGGAAGCCATCGATTTATCTAAGATGAAAAAACGAATTTCACGGGAACATCAATTTCAGCCATTACTGGTAACACCCAATCTGAACCGTGAAATATCAGGAATGAGCGAAACCCACGAGCAACTGATGCATCTGCCGCACATGGATAGGTTGGTTGAAGCCTTTATGCACTTTAGCAATCGGGTTTATGTAGCCGATAATTACGCGAAAGAAACAGTCGTAAATAACATCATCCTTCAGCTGGTGCTGATGAACGGCAACATTTTGCCGAAAGACCTGACACAGGGAGTATTGATGCACAAGCTGGACCGTGAAACGCTGGCTGCAGCAAAATATGTTGCTTTGGAAATTCTGAAGAGGAAGAAAGAGAAATAGGGGTTTTCTGGCGATAAATATAGCTACGAATTCTCGAATTAAAGACGAATTAGCCTAGGAGTAAACTCCTGGGCTGCAAATGTTTTGTCCTTGCGGGACAAGGAAAAACTATCTTACATTTTTCCTCTCACTTATATAGGTTCTGCTTTTTTGTAAAAAATAATACCTACTCTTTTGATATGTTCAATTAATTCAGAATCTTCAATTTTATAAGGCAAGAACAAATCGTCAATTTCGGTATAATAGACAAAAAGGAGGCTGATTTGTAGTAAGTTTTTTCAAGTGGACAAAAAGGAGGCTGGGATTTTGAGGTATAAAATAGAGCTATTAATTTTTTGAGTAATATTGTTTTTGTTAAGCCGAAACAGAAGCAAGCTCTGCTGGGGAGCAACTTGCCAGGGATAAGCTTAATGACTGACGAAAAAGTCTCAAAAGAAGGAGTTCTGCACCGGGACTTCTTCAACTTTTTTGAGGTCTTTATGCCTTCAAAAACCCATCAATAAACTTTTTCTTTCTATCCTATTGACAGTCCATTATGATTGCGTAATTTGTTCTTCAAATCTGCAAAATGACCATCTATTGCATTTGTTGTATTGGGGATATTTAGTTCCATGTGATCATACCAGACAAATAACCATGGTAGGTTTCTTTTAACACTTTTATATGCACTCCTTAAGCGTTTATGTGTATAGTGGGTTTTTCCTGTTAAAGGGTTTTTGGTTCGCTCATTTAGAAAAAGTTCCCACTTGTTAAACCAAAGATCTAAAGCTCCAATAAAACTTTCTTTATCTGTTCTTACCAGAAGATGCATTACCCCTTTAAACTCAATAGAGGCAGGCATTCTGGGATTTTTAGTAATGTATCTCTGTGTAATGGCTACTTGGTGGAATTGGCACATTTGTACCGGAATATCTTCAAAAAGATTAAACAATCCTCTGCGACCATCGCACACAATTGCCCGAATAATAAATCCTCGCTCTTGTAATGTATTTATCCCCTGTTTGTATAAAGCATTCGTTTCATATTTTACAAAATACTTCAGAAGATTTTTCCCACGATATGCATCCCTAAAAAGCATTAC
>CAZPPK010000071.1:0-13636 GCA_964588415.1 uncultured Lentimicrobiaceae bacterium | reverse complement strand
GAGCGACAGCCTTCCAAGCTGTAGGTGGCCGGTTCGAGCCCGGTTTCCCGCTCTGTCTGCCGGGGTAGCTCAGGGGTAGAGCACTTCCTTGGTAAGGAAGGGGTCGCGAGTTCAATTCTCGCCTTCGGCTCGAGAAATGAGGTAAAAAAAAGAGAAACAAACATTAAATTTTAACATTTTTGCTATGGCTAAAGAAAAATTCGAACGTTCCAAACCGCACGTGAATATTGGGACTATTGGTCACGTTGACCATGGAAAAACCACATTAACCGCTGCCATTACATTAACTCTTCAAAGCAAAGGTTTGGCAGAGTTTACGTCATTTGATTCAATTGACAACGCCCCCGAAGAAAAAGAAAGGGGTATTACTATTAATACTGCTCACGTTGAGTATCAGACAAAAAATCGTCACTATGCTCACGTTGACTGTCCTGGTCACGCTGACTATGTTAAAAACATGGTTACAGGTGCTGCTCAGATGGACGGTGCAATTTTGGTTGTTGCTGCAACTGATGGCCCTATGCCACAGACTCGTGAGCACATCTTGCTTGCACGTCAGGTTGGTGTCCCCCGTATTGTAGTCTTCATGAACAAAGTTGACATGGTTGATGATGAAGAGCTATTGGAACTGGTTGAAATGGAAATACGTGATTTGTTGACTTTTTATAAGTTTGATGGTGACAATACTCCTATTATTCAGGGCTCAGCTCTTGGAGCTTTGAATGGAGAAGCCAAATGGGTTGAAAAAATCATGGAACTGATGGAAGCTTGTGATACCTGGATTCCATTGCCGGTTCGTGATGAGCACAAACCTTTCCTGATGCCTGTTGAAGACGTTTTCTCAATTACAGGACGTGGAACCGTTGCTACCGGTCGTATCGAAACCGGTATTATTCATACCAGTGATCCGGTTGAAATCATCGGTATGGGTGCTGAAAAGATGAAATCTGTTGTAACTGGAGTTGAAATGTTCAGAAAGATCCTTGATCAGGGTCAGGCTGGTGACAACGCAGGACTTTTGCTTCGTGGTATTGATAAGGAAAAAATTAAAAGGGGTATGGTTATTTCTGCTCCCGGAACAGTTACTCCTCACAACCACTTTAAAGCAGAGGTTTATATTTTAAAGAAAGAAGAAGGTGGTCGTCACACTCCTTTCCACAACAAATATCGTCCTCAGTTTTATTTCAGGACAACCGATGTTACTGGTGAAATTATGCTTCCGGAAGGTGTAGAAATGGTGATGCCTGGTGATAATCTTACCATTGAAGCACAACTGATTTCTGACATTGCTATGGACAAAGGATTGAGATTTGCAATCCGTGAAGGTGGCCGTACTGTTGGAGCAGGTCAGGTAACCGAAATTCTTGACTAAGTAACTTTTTCATTATAAATACTTTGAATTGGTCCTTCAGAGATTTTTCTTGGTCAATTCAAAGTGTAATAAAGGATACGGGTGTAGCTCAATTGGTAGAGTAGCGGTCTCCAAAACCGTTGGTTGTGGGTTCGATTCCTACCACCCGTGCAAAACATTCAATATAATGGCAAAATTTAGTATTGTTTCGTATCTTAAAGAGGTCAATAATGAATGGATGCATAAAGTATCCTGGCCAACTTGGAGTGAGCTGCAGAACAGCGCAATTGTAGTATCCATTGCTTCCCTTTTAATAGCCTTTGCGGTTTATTTGATGGATATTTCATTTTCAACAATTCTGGAAAGGTTTTATGGCCTTTTCTGAAAAGTTGAGTGCACTTGTTCGACTTAATTATATATTAACTTGTTAATGACTAACCTGAACTAAACTGTGTAATGAGTGAAGAATCCGGTAAAAAGTGGTACGTCGTTAGGATTATTAGCGGTAAAGAAAAACGGGTAAAGGAGTATCTTGAAAGTGAAATTAGCCGCCTGAATCTTCAGGATTATATTTCACAGGTACTTATCCCTACCGAAAAAGTTTATCAGATCCGTAAGGGAAAAAAGATCAGCAAAGAGCGGAACTATTTTCCCGGATACATCCTGGTTGAGGCTGAGCTAACAGGCGAAATTCCTCATATTGTTAGGAATATCCCTGATGTACTGGGTTTCTTAGGTACCCGTGGTGAAGCCGATCCGCTGCGCCCTTCGGAAGTAAAACGTATACTGGGAAAAGTAGACGAACTTGCGGAACAAAGCGAAGAGGTCAATATTCCTTTTATTGTAGGGGAAACCGTCACCGTAGTAGATGGCCCGTTCAACAGTTTTAGTGGTGTAATCGAAGAGATCAATGAAGAGAAGAAAAAGCTGAAAGTGATGGTTAAGATCTTTGGTAGAAAAACACCGTTGGAACTGGGTTTTATGCAGGTTGAAAAAGAATAGTAATTAACAAAATTTTTAATTTTAAACATTGGGTTTAAAATGGCAAAAGAAATAAGTGGATTAATAAAATTACAGATTAGGGGCGGTGCCGCAAACCCATCACCTCCGGTAGGTCCTGCACTGGGTGCCAAAGGAGTGAACATAATGGAGTTCTGTAAACAGTTTAATGCTCGTACTCAGGATCAGGCCGGAAAGGTCATTCCTGTGATCATTACTGTTTATAAGGATAAATCCTTCGAGTTCATCCTGAAAACACCCCCGGTTGCTGTACAGATCATGGAAATCGCGAAGTTGAAAAAGGGTTCTGCTGAATCCAATCGCGTGAAAGTTGGATCCATCACTTGGGATCAGGTAAGAACAATTGCCGAGTCTAAAATGGTGGATTTGAATGCTTTTACCATTGAATCTGCAATGCATATGATTGCAGGGACAGCAAGGAGCATGGGCGTCAATATTAAAGGTGCGTTCCCTAAAAATTAATAATCTGTTAACAGGAGGAGAATATGGCAAAATTGACAAAAAAACACAAAGAAGCTTTGGCCAAATTCGAAAAGAATAAACAGTACTCCTTAGCAGAAGCAGTTGAATTAGTTAAAGACATCACTTATACAAAATTTGACGCTTCAGTTGATATTAGTGTACGTTTGGGCGTAGACCCCAGAAAAGCCAATCAAATGGTTCGAGGTTCAGTAACCTTGCCCCATGGAACTGGTAAAGATCTGAGAGTCCTCGTGCTTTGTACACCTGAAAAGGAGGAAGAAGCTAAAGCAGCCGGTGCCGACTATGTTGGATTGGATGAATATGTTCAGAAAATCAAAGGTGGCTGGACCGATGTAGATGTCGTAATTACTATGCCCAGTGTCATGCCAAAAGTAGGGCAGTTGGGTAGAATTTTAGGTCCCCGTGGTTTGATGCCAAACCCGAAGACAGGGACAGTTACCATGGAAGTGGGACAGGCAGTGAGTGCTGCTAAAGCAGGTAAGATTGATTTTAAAGTTGATAAGTTTGGTATTGTGCATTCTTCAATTGGGAAAGCCAGTTTTGATACACAAAAATTGATTGATAACATATCAGAAACCATGCTAGCTATCTTAAAATTGAAACCTGCAGCAGCCAAAGGTACTTATGTTCAAAGTATCTATGTGTCCAGTACTATGAGCCCTGGTGTCGCTATTGACCTTAAATCAATTACTGCTGCATAACGATATAAACAAGAGATTGTTATGATAAAAAAAGATAAAAAAGAACTGATTGATTCCTTAACTGAACAGTTGCAGGCTAATCAAAACTTCTACCTTGCCGACGTGTCTACTATGGATGCGGCTGAAACGAGCAGGCTAAGAAGAATGTGCTTTAACAGGGGAATACAACTTCGTGTTGTAAAAAACACCTTGTTAAAAAAGGCTATGAAACAGGTCGATAAGGAATATGGTGAGTTAGATGTTGCATTGAAAGGTCACACATCTTTGATGTTCGCTGAAGCAGGAAATGCTCCTGCAAAACTGATTAAAGAATTCAGAAAGAAATCTGAGTATCCCATTTTGAAAGCCGCTTTTATTGAAGAGATGGCCTATATTGGCGATAATCAATTGGATTTTCTGGCTTCTATCAAATCTAAAAACGAACTTATTGCTGATGTTGTTGCCCTTTTGCAATCACCTGTAAAAAATGTTGTTTCAGCATTACAATCCGGGGGAAACAAACTTTCCGGAATTCTGGAAACCTTATCCGAAAAAAGCGAATAAGGCTACTGAAATCAAATAATTAAATAAGAATTAGTAAACAATTAAACAATAACGAAAATGGCAGATTTAAAAGCATTTGCAGAACAATTAGTTAATCTTACTGTAAAAGAAGTTAATGAATTGGCTGAAATTCTCAAAACTGAATATGGAATTGAACCTGCTGCAGCAGTAGCTGTAGCTGCTCCCGGAGCTGCCGGTGACGCAGAAGCAGTTGCTGAAGAACAAACATCATTTGATGTTGTACTTAAAGCCGCAGGCCAGTCTAAATTAGCTGTCGTAAAATTAGTTAAAGAATTGACAAGCCTTGGACTGAAAGAATCTAAAGAACTAGTTGATTCAGCACCTAAAGCGATCAAAGAAGGTGTTAGCAAAGATGAAGCCGAAGCCTTGAAAGCACAGCTCGAAGAAGCAGGTGCAGAGGTGGAAGTGAAGTAATATTTCTCGTGCAAAAAATGACGCAACCTCTGGCCCGAATTTCGGGCCAGAGGTTTGCGCCTATGTGTTCTTATACGTCTTCTTTTATTTTTTCGCCGTCACAATTAAAAAAATGTCGGCATAGTTCATAACTTAAAACTATAGCACCTTGGCTGGAACCAAAACTGATAGAATCAATTTCGCATTAACGAAAAATCTAATTCCCTACCCGGATTTCCTTGATGTTCAGTTAAAATCATTTCAAGACTTTTTTCAATTGGAGACTAATACGGAAAATCGGACCAACGAAGGCCTTTTTAAAGTATTTTCCGAAAACTTTCCTATTACTGATGCTAGAAATAATTTTGTTCTTGAATTTCTGGACTATTTCGTTGATCCTCCCCGGTACACTATTGATGAATGCCTCGAACGTGGCTTAACTTACAGTGTACCCCTTAAAGCTAAATTAAAACTTTATTGTACCGATCCTGAACATGAGGACTTTGAAACCATTGTTCAGGATGTGTACCTTGGTATGATCCCATACATGACACCAAGGGGAACATTTTTGGTGAACGGCGCTGAACGCGTTATCGTATCTCAATTACACCGTTCCCCGGGCGTATTTTTTGGACAACACAGGCATGCTAACGGGACTCAATTATTCTCTGCCAGAATCATTCCGTTTAAAGGCTCGTGGATTGAATTCTCCACCGACATCAACAATGTGATGTATGCCTATATCGATCGGAAAAAGAAATTGCCCGTAACTACATTGCTTAGGGCTATCGGTTACGAAACAGACCACGATATTTTGGAAATCTTTGATCTTGCTGAAGAAGTTAAAGTAAGCAAGGCCGCCTTAAAACGTATCTTGGGAAGAAGCCTTGCAGCGCGCGTAGTACGCTCCTGGTTTGAAGATTTTGTTGATGAAGATACGGGCGAAGTGGTTACTATCGAACGTAACGATGTGATCATTGAGCGTGAGACTATTATTGAGAAGGAGCACATTCAACAGATTCTCGACGCAGGAGTCAAAACTGTCCTTCTTCATAAGGATGATGAAAGTATTAATGATTATGCCGTAATCTTTAATACTTTGCAAAAAGATACCACAAACTCTGAAAAAGAGGCTGTGGAATACATTTATTTCCAATTGCGTAATGCCCTTCCTCCTGATGAAGAAACGGCTCGTAGCATTTTTGAAAGATTATTCTTTTCCGATAAACGTTATGATCTTGGAGAAGTTGGACGTTACAGGATCAATAAAAAATTGGAGATCGACACATCGATGGATGTCCGGGTTCTCACCAAGCAGGATATTGTTCTGATCATCAAACATCTGATCAAACTGGTGAACCAAAAAACCATCGTTGACGACATTGACCACTTGAGTAACCGAAGAGTACGAACTGTAGGAGAACAATTGTATGGACAGTTTGGTGTAGGATTAGCTCGTATGGCAAGGACCATCCGCGAGCGGATGAATGTTCGTGATAACGAAGTGTTTACACCAGCCGATCTGATTAACGCTAAGACACTTTCATCAGTGATCAACTCGTTTTTTGGTACCAACGCTTTGTCCCAGTTTATGGATCAGACAAATCCATTGTCGGAAATTACCCATAAAAGAAGGATTTCAGCATTAGGACCTGGTGGTTTGTCTCGTGAAAGAGCAGGCTTTGAAGTTCGAGACGTTCATTATACCCACTATGGACGTTTGTGTACCATTGAAACACCTGAAGGTCCGAACATCGGATTGATTTCTTCACTTTGCGTTTATGCCACCATAAACCATCTTGGATTTATTGAAACTCCTTACCGCAAAGTTGTTGATGGGATTATAGATTACGCCCACGAACCTATTTACCTTAGCGCTGAAGAGGAAGAAGATAAAATTATAGCACAGGCCAACACTGTTGTAGACGATTCAGGAACGTTTGTTAACGATAAAGTTAAGGTTCGTTATCAGGCAGATTATCCTATTACGCCACGCGAAAAAGTTGACCTTATTGACATTGCTCCGAACCAGATTGCATCCATCGCTGCTTCACTAATTCCATTCCTGGAACATGATGACGCCAACCGTGCCCTTATGGGATCTAACATGATGCGTCAGGCTGTTCCGCTGTTGAATCCGGAAGCTCCGATTGTGGGTACAGGTATTGAACCTTTTGTGGCTCGTGACTCAAGAGTTTTAGCTGCTGCAGAAGGCGATGGTGTTGTGGAATATGTTGATTCAAAAAAAATAGTAATTCGTTATTCACGTGGCGAACTTGAAAGACTGGTAAGCTTTGATGATGATATCAAGGAATATCCTTTGACCAAATTTCATCGTACCAACCAGAATACTTCCATAAATCTGCGTCCTATTGTTCGGATAGGAGATAAAGTGACCAAAGGCCAGGCTTTGTGTGAAGGTTATGCCACAGAAGGCGGAGAGCTGGCATTAGGACGTAACGTGATGGTAGCTTTTATGCCTTGGAAAGGTTACAACTATGAGGATGCCATCGTGATTTCTGAAAAGATTGTAAAAGATGACGTCTTTACTTCGGTTCACATTGAAGAATTTACACTGGATGTTCGCGATACAAAACGCGGAATTGAAGAGTTGACTAACGACATTCCTAATGTTAGCGCTGAAGCTACTAAAGACCTCGATGAAAATGGTCTCATAAGAGTAGGAGCTGAAGTAAGCGAAGGCGATATTTTAATTGGGAAGATTACTCCTAAAGGAGAAAGCGATCCGACACCAGAAGAAAAATTATTACGTGCAATTTTCGGCGATAAAGCCGGTGATGTGAAAAATGCTTCACTTAAAGCTCCACCGTCATTAAAGGGTGTTGTGATTGAGAAGCACCTTTTCTCCAGAGCCGTTAAAAGCTCAAAATCAAAGACAAAAGAAAAGGAAATTGTTCAACAGTTGGGTGAAGAGTACAACAAATTTTTCATTGACCTGAAGACGAAACTGGTGGATAAACTTACGGTTATTGTTAGCAACCGTACTTCGCAGGGTGTAACTAATTCTTTCGGTGAAGTGGTTGTTCCAACAAAAACCAAGTTTACCCAGAAAATTCTCCATTCGCTGGATTATACTACAATTAATCCCAGTAAATGGACTACTGACAAAGAAAAGAACGATCTAGTTAAAACTTTGCTTAACAACTACACTATTAAGTACAAAGAACTGTTAGGCGTTTATAACAGGAAGAAATTTGTTGCCGCTGTTGGTGATGAACTTCCCAACGGAATTGTTCAGATGGCTAAGGTTTACATCGCAAAGAAACGTAAACTGAAGGTTGGTGATAAAATGGCCGGACGTCACGGAAATAAAGGTATTGTAGCCAAAATTGTCCGTGAAGAAGATATGCCGTTTATGGCAGACGGAACTCCTGTTGATATTGTTTTGAACCCCTTGGGCGTTCCTTCACGTATGAATTTGGGCCAAATCTATGAGACAGTTTTGGGATGGGCAGGAAAGAATCTGGGTGTGAAATTTGCCACACCGATTTTCGATGGTGCTACCCTGGAACAGATCAACGAATACATAGCTAAAGCCGGGCTTCCCGAAAACGGAAGCGTTTACCTCCATGACGGTGGTACTGGAAAACGTTTTGATCAGCCTGCAACTGTGGGGTACATCTATATGATCAAGCTACACCATCTGATTGATGATAAGATGCATGCCCGTTCCATTGGACCATACTCATTAATTACACAACAACCATTGGGCGGTAAAGCACAGTTCGGTGGTCAGCGTTTTGGTGAGATGGAAGTTTGGGCTCTTGAAGCGTTTGGTGCAGCCAACATTCTGCAGGAGATCCTTACCGTGAAATCTGACGATGTAACCGGCAGGGCCAAAGCTTATGAAGCGATTGTGAAAGGTGAAAACATGCCGCAACCCGGTATGCCGGAATCCTTCAACGTTCTTGTGAACGAGTTGAGGGGTTTGGGATTGGACATCAGCTTCACTAAATAATTAATATTTGATTTTCATAAAATAAATTCTGATATGGCTTTCAGACAAGACAGTAAAGTACCAGAAACTTTTAATAAAATTACTATAGGCCTCGCTTCACCGGAATCAATCCTCGAGCGCTCGCATGGTGAGGTGTTAAAACCTGAAACCATTAACTATCGTACCTACAAACCGGAGCGGGACGGGCTGTTTTGCGAACGGATCTTCGGACCGGTAAAAGATTACGAATGCCACTGCGGAAAATACAAACGTATCCGTTATAAAGGGATCGTCTGCGACCGTTGCGGTGTTGAAGTTACCGAAAAGAAGGTAAGACGCGAAAGAATGGGACATATTGAATTGGTGGTTCCTGTGGTTCACATTTGGTTCTTCCGTTCATTACCCAACAAAATTGGTGCGTTGCTTGGGATGCAAACCAAAAAACTTGAGTCAATCATATACTTTGAACGCTATGTGGTTATTAACCCTGGTGTTAAAGAAGCGGATGGGATTAATAAAATGGATTTCCTTACAGAAGAAGAATATCTCGATATCATCGAAACACTTCCTCAGGGCAATCAATATCTCGACGATGATGACCCCGATAAGTTCGTGGCGAAAATGGGAGCAGAAGCCGTTCACGACTTGCTTGCCCGTATTGACCTTGACAAAGAATCTTTTGAGTTAAGACACAAAGCCAATACCGAAACTTCACAACAGAGAAAAGCAGAAGCTTTAAAAAGATTACAGGTTTATGAAGCTTTCCGTGATGCAAGGACCCGAAAAGAAAACCGTCCGGAATGGATGATCGTTAAAATTGTTCCGGTTATTCCACCGGAATTACGTCCTTTGGTTCCTCTGGATGGTGGCCGTTTTGCTACCTCCGACCTGAATGACTTGTACCGCAGGGTGATCATTCGTAACAACAGGTTGAAGAGACTGATTGAGATCAAAGCTCCTGATGTGATTATGCGTAATGAAAAGCGTATGCTTCAGGAAGCTGTGGACTCATTGTTAGACAACTCAAGAAAATCGAGTGCTGTTAAAACCGAATCCAACAGACCGCTGAAATCATTGAGCGATAGCTTGAAAGGAAAACAAGGACGTTTCCGTCAGAACCTACTTGGTAAACGTGTTGACTACTCAGGCCGTTCTGTGATTATTGTTGGCCCGAGCTTAAAATTAAATGAATGTGGTTTGCCAAAAGATATGGCAGCCGAATTATATAAACCATTTATCATTCGCAGGTTGCTGGAACGCGGTATCGTAAAAACAGTGAAGTCTGCTAAGAAAATTGTAGAACGTAAGGATCCTGTTGTTTGGGATATTCTGGAAAATATTTTGAAAGGACATCCTGTATTACTCAACCGCGCTCCTACATTGCACCGCTTGGGTATTCAGGCTTTTCAGCCAAAATTGGTTGAGGGAAAAGCCATCCAGTTGCATCCATTGGCATGTACGGCTTTCAACGCCGACTTTGACGGTGACCAGATGGCTGTTCACTTGCCATTAGGCAATGCAGCAATCCTTGAAGCACAGATTTTAATGTTGGCTTCTCACAATATTCTGAACCCTGCTAACGGGGCCCCTATTACCGTTCCTTCACAGGACATGGTATTGGGACTATATTATATTACTAAGGCTCGCAAAAGCAGCGAAGCTCATCTTATAAAAGGAGAAGGAATGACGTTCTATTCTCCTGAGGAAGTGCGAATTGCATACAATGAAGAGATTGCGGACCTGCATGCTATCATTAAAGTAAAAGTGGATGTTAAGGAAGATGGCCAATTGGTTAACAAGCTTATTGAAACCACAGTAGGCCGGGTAATCTTTAATGAGAAAGTCCCGGAAGGCTACGGATACATCAACCAACTGTTAACTAAAAAAGCGCTTCGAGATATTATCAGTGATGTGCTGAAGGAAACCGGAAATGCCGTTACCACCAAGTTCCTTGATGACATTAAAGACCTTGGTTATTATATGGCTTTTGTTGGTGGCTTGTCATTTAACCTGAATAATGTTATTATTCCGAATATAAAAGAAGAGCTCATTACCAAAGCCAATGAAGAAGTTGATGAAGTTGTGAATAACTATAACATGGGTTTCATCACTAACAATGAGCGTTACAATCAGATTATTGATATTTGGACACATACCAATTCACATCTTACCAATACTGTGATGAAGGAATTGTCCAATGACGATGACGGTTTTAACCCTGTATATATGATGCTTGATTCTGGTGCTCGTGGTTCCAAAGAACAGATTCGTCAGCTCTCCGGAATGCGTGGTCTGATGGCGAAACCTCAAAAGTCAGGTTCTGTGGGTAATGAAATTATTGAGAACCCGATTCTTTCGAACTTTAAAGAAGGATTAACGGTTTTGGAATATTTTATTTCGACTCACGGTGCACGTAAAGGTCTTGCTGATACTGCTTTGAAAACTGCAGATGCTGGTTACCTGACCCGTCGATTGGTTGATGTTTCTCAGGATGTTATCATTTCGGAAAAAGACTGTGGTACACTTCTTGGCTTGACTATCACGGCTCTGAAGAAGAACGAAGAAGTTGTAGAAACACTATACGACCGTATCTTGGGACGTGTTGCACTTCACAATGTTCATCATCCGATTTCGGGCGAACTTATTGTTAAAGGCGGAGAAGAAATTACCGAGACCTTGGCTCAAAAAATTGAAGATTCACCCATCGAAAGAGTTGAAATCCGTTCGGTACTGACCTGCGAGTCGAAACATGGTGTTTGTGCCAACTGTTATGGTAGAAATCTTGCCTCTGGCCGAATGGTTCAAAAAGGAGAAGCTGTTGGTGTGATTGCCGCACAGTCAATCGGTGAGCCGGGAACGCAGTTGACATTGCGTACATTCCACCAAGGGGGTACTGCTTCCAACGTGGCTGCCAATTCGAAGATTGAAGTTAAATATGACGGAACTTTGGAAATTGAAGAGCTCAGAACCGTACCTTATACCGATAAAGAAGGACGGAAATATGAAGTGGTCACCGGACGTTCTGCCGAGATGAAAATCGTAGACACGAAGACCGGGGTCATTTTGTCTTCAGGAAACATTCCTTACGGTTCAAGACTTTATTCTAAAAATGATTCCGGTGTGAAAAAAGGCGATTTAATCGCTGACTGGGATCCATTTAATGCCGTTATCTTATCTGAAGTATCCGGTAAAATTGGATTTGAAAATATCGTTGAAGGGCAGACTTACCGCGTAGAATCTGACGAACAGACTGGATATTTTGAAAAGGTTGTCGTTGAATCGAAAGTGAAGGCCAAAAACCCCTACATCAAGATTATCGGGAAAGATGGCAGCGAACTCAAAACTTATGACTTGCCTGTAGGTGCTCACATCATGGTAGATGAAGGCCAGGAGATTAAAGCTGGTGATCTTCTCGTGAAAATCCCGCGTGCCTTTGGTAAGGCTGGTGACATCACGGGTGGTTTGCCACGTGTAACAGAGCTTTTTGAAGCTCGTAATCCTTCCGATCAGGCTGTGGTTTCTGAAATTGATGGTGTGGTTTCGTTCGGTAAAAAACTGAAAAGAGGAAACCGTGAAGTTATTATTACTTCAAAAACAGGAGAAGAGAAACGTTACCTGGTTTCCACTAGTAAACAGATTCTTGCACAGGAAAATGACTTTGTGAAAGCCGGAACTCAGCTTTCTGACGGTGCCATTACCCCTGCAGACATTCTGGCTATCAAAGGGCCTATGGCTGTTCAGGAGTACATCGTAAACGAAGTTCAGGAGGTTTACCGTCTTCAGGGCGTGAAGATCAACGATAAACACTTCGAAGTGATCGTTCGCCAGATGATGCGTAAAGTTCAGGTTGAAGATCCCGGTGATACACGTTTCCTCGAAGGCGAATTGGTCAACAAGATCACTTTCCAGGAAGTTAATGATGAAATTTTTGGCATGAAAGTAATCGTTGACCGTGGTGATTCCGAGAACCTGAGAGAAGGAGAAATTGTAACTGCAAGGAAATTGCGTGACGAGATTTCTACACTGAAACGTCGCGATAAAAAACTGGCTGACGCAAAAGATGCTCAACCTGCTACCGCATTTCAGGTCTTGCAGGGGATTACCAGAGCTTCTTTACAGACTGACAGTTGGATTTCAGCTGCATCTTTCCAGGAAACGACAAAGGTTCTTACTTCTGCAGCTATTAGTGCAAAACAGGATGATTTGCTGGGATTGAAAGAAAACGTAATTGTTGGGCACCAAATTCCTGCAGGTACCGGCTTGAAAGAGTACGATGACCTGATTGTAGGCTCCATGGAAGAGTATGAAGCTTTGACAGTTGGAAAGGATTCAGATGTAGAAGCCATTGATGCCGAACTGGAATAAATGAAATGTTTTCCCGGGAATTTTCCCGGGCAAATTCTTAATATTGAATTATGGAAGACGTTAATAACCAGGGACAGATCAACATCGAGCTAAGTGATGAAGTGGCCGAAGGAATTTATTCCAATTTAGCCATCATCACACATTCACAAGCCGAATTTATTGTCGACTTCGTAAAGCTAATGCCCGGTGTTCCTAAAGCAAAAGTGAAATCTCGGATTATTCTGACTCCTGAACATGCTAAAAGATTGTACAAGGCACTACAGGATAACATCCGGAAATTTGAATCAATGAACGGACCTATCAAGGATAGCCCTGAAGGGGGACTTCCTCCGTTTTCTTTTGGCGGACCAAAAGCCGAAGCTTAAAAAAACAAAGGCTGTCCTTCAGAGGGCAGCCTTTTTATTGGTCTCAAAATTAGTTAAAACTATGCATTTTAGTGCATCTCGTTTTAGCTTCTAAAAATAATGAACTACCCCCGCTGCTCTGCGGCGGGGTATCAAAAGGAGATTATTAATCGCCCCAAGGGGCGGGGAATTAATCCCTTGTCCGCCTCAGGCGGATTAAAAAAATGAATGTCGAATAATGATTAACGATGTAAGATCTGAAGTAAATATAAGATCTAATGTATTGTAACTATCTAATTGCCAGATGTTTTCATATCTAAATCCGATATTCTAAAATCAATTATAATTGTAAAAAGGATTTCATTCATAGATTAAAACTATGGTACTTTCAGCCCATAGTGGTTTATTGGTCACAATCGTTAGTTAAAACTATGCACTTTAGTGCAAGACTTTTAGT
>CAZPPK010000070.1:0-13715 GCA_964588415.1 uncultured Lentimicrobiaceae bacterium | reverse complement strand
CTGTGAGAGGGATAAAGATAGAATAGCAATATTCTATCTTTACCCTACTTGATTGTTTCTGGTTGACAATAAGGTAGATGGAATTTTGAATAAAATTCTCATAACTTTAGTTCTGACGGTTTGGGTCGTTTCGCGATAAACTTTATATTTGCTACACAGAATATGATTCTACGGAAAAGATTTCCAGATGTTTGTTCGTTTGACTCGCAAGATAAAGCACTGATCATGAGATATAAAAGAATATTATTGAAACTGAGTGGCGAAGCACTCATGGGAAAAAGGAATTACGGTATCGATCCCGAAATCCTCACCGCATACTGTAATGACATTACTGCCATTGTTAAGCAAAACATCCAAACCGCCATTGTGATCGGCGGTGGAAATATTTTCCGCGGATTGCAGGGAGCAGCGGATGGTTTTGACCGTGTTCAGGGCGATTATATGGGAATGCTCGCCACGGTGATCAATTCGATGGCCTTGCAAGCTGAACTGGAAAAGCAAGGGCTTAAAGTAAAATTGCTTTCCGGCCTTTTCATTGACCCGATCACTGAATCTATCAGTGGACATAAAGCGATCGAATACCTGAAGGAAGGATATGTGGTCATCCTGGCTGGCGGCACCGGCAATCCGTTTTTTACTACCGATACAGCAGCTGCATTGCGTGCTGTTGAAATTCACGCCGAAGTTTTGCTAAAAGGTACCCGTGTTGACGGCGTTTACACTGCCGACCCTGAAAAGGTCCCTACTGCCGCAAAATACGATGCCCTTACTTTCGATGAAGCTTATCAGAAAAATCTGAAGATTATGGATATGACGGCTTTCACTTTGTGTAGGGAAAACAATCTTTCGGTCTTGGTTTTTGACATGAACACGCAGGGAAATCTCCAAAAAGTGATTGCCGGGGAAAAAATTGGTACGCTGGTCACCAAATAGTTTTAGCTGGGTTTAATTAAATTCCCTTTTCGGAAATTATTTTCTCATCCAAAGAGATATATCACTATTCTTCCATTTCTATATGGGAAGAATAATTTCTCCACTTCTCGATAACGGTTTGCATGTCTTCAGGAAGTGAAGAATCAAAAAACAGTTTCTTCTTTGTAGTAGGGTGGACAAACCCCAGCGTTTTGGCGTGAAGTGCTTGTCGCGGAAGCATTTTAAAACAATTTTGTACGAATTGTTTGTATTTGGTAAATGTAGTCCCTTTTAGTATTTGGTCACCTCCATAACGCTCGTCGTTGAACAACGGATGTTTTATGTACCTGAAATGAGCCCTGATCTGATGGGTGCGTCCGGTTTCAAGGCGGCACTCTACCAGCGTTACATATCCAAATCTTTTCAGTACTTTATAATGACTCACTGCAGATTTTCCACGAGAACCATCTTTAAAAACGGTCATTTGCCGCCTGTCTTTCGGGTGACGACCGATGTGCCCTTCAATGGTTCCTTCATCTTCGTCAAAATCGCCCCATGCAATTGCCTGATAAACACGTTCCACATCGTGATCAAAAAATTGTTTTGCCAGAGCGGTCTGTGCCATCTCATTTTTTGCTACCAGCAAAAGGCCACTGGTATCTTTGTCAATCCGGTGAACGAGATAACCAAATCCGTTTTCAACCTCATGATTTCCCTTTTTCTCAAAATAAGCAGAAAGGGCATTTAACAGAGTTCCAGTGTAATTGGCGTGTGCAGGATGCACCACCATCCCGGCAGGTTTGTTAACCACGATAACATCTTTGTCTTCATAAACAATTTCTAAAGGAATATCTTCAGGAAGAATATCGGTTACCCTGGGCGGGTGTGGTAGGATAATGGAAATAATGTCACCGGGTTTTACTTTGTAATTAGGCTTTTCGGCCACTTCATTCACCAAAATGTTCCCTGCTTTGGCCGCATACTGGATCTTGTTACGTGATGTATTGATAATCCTGTTGAACAGAAATTTATCAATACGCAAAGGGGTTTGTCCCGGATCAACAACAATCCTATGGTGCTCATAAAGCTCTAATTCCTGACCTTCTTCGCGTTCTTCGTCTGATAGTTTTTCTTCCATAAGGGTTATTTTCTTACAATAAACCGGACACAATATATCTTGTTTTCAACGTAAATCCGGGCAATATAAAATCCATTGGTAAGGGATTGTGTGGAAAGATAGTTTTGGGTAAGCTCCTGCCGGCTCACAATGTTTCCCAATATATTATAAATTTCAACTCTGGCATATACGCCGCCTTTTATATTCAAACCCGAAAATGAAACCCGCATGGTAGCAGGATTGGGATAAGCCTTAATAATATTACTGTTTGTAAGAGGATGACTTTGTGTTGCCAATACAATGCTTTTCCCAATAACCGGACGAATCATCAATGCACCGTGAAAACTCGTCTGGTACCAGTTATTATTCGTATAATAAAATATATTACTTTGCGCATCATCATCAGCATCGAAGCCGATGTTAAGATCTTCCTGCTGTTGTTGTAATCCCACATAAAAAACACCGGGCAACACAACAGGTTGATCAAGCGTATAGGTTATGAATCCATATAAATCGGAACTCCAGTGAACTTCAGCATTATCCTGCTCGAAAATGAGATCTCCCGGCTTGCCGTTGTTATCACTCCAAACCATCAGATTAAAATACAACAAAGAGCTGCTCGCCTGAGATTTATTAAAATAGATTTTAATAGCAGTCAGCGTGTCGGGAGTATTCATCTTGAATTTACAGGCAACCATAGCGCCTGCGGGCTCAATACCATAACCCAGCTCCGGCGTTCCATCATCATAGGAAAAATAATTGTAGAACAACTGTTTATAAACCATTGAATCACCTTGTACCGTTGTATCTTCCGGATCATTGATATATTGTTTGATCAAATAGGAGGCAGTATCCTGATTGTAATTCAGTGAGAACAAGCTGTTCACGGGAGGGCAAGCCTGGGCTGCTGATGCAGTAGTGTTGCAATCTTCAAAACCAGAAGTATAAAATGGCTGCAATGTGTTGGTTCCTCCGTCATAGGAGTAGGAAAAATTAGCACCTTCCTGTGTAACACTATAATTGTAATGCCCGGAATGCGAAACTTTGTCAAGGTTTGCTAGGTAAACATGAAATGTAGGATTTGTAGAATTGGTTGGGTCAGCACGGTATTGTGCATAAGGCATGGAAGTGTAGTTTTTCACGAAGGAAGGATAGGCTCCTGAAAAAGCCAGCTTCTTGTAAGTTGTGTCTCCAGCCGATCGGTTTATGTTCAGGTAAACGAAATCAACATTCCAAATGTCTGTATTGGTTTTCCATGCAGGGATTGTATTGTTGGCAATGGTAACATAATTGTAAAAACGGAACTGAAAACCCTTATAAAAATAAGCTGAATCCTGAATTGGGATCATAACCTGCAAAAAGCTCTTCCCATATAAATGCTGGAAAGTTTGTAAGTCCGTTCCAGTTGCTTTCCAGACTGTTTTCCAAACGTAAACCGGCTGCCAGCTGGAATCGGAAGTCTGGTACACGGAATCTCCTGCCGGATATTTGAATGACAGTACCAGCGAATCATCTTCTTCGGGCGCATTCCCGACACCCTGAGGTTGATAGAAAAAGCTTAAATAGACAGAATCAGCGGGTGACAGCGCCTTTTTCGAAGATGAAAAAACCGAATCAAGCCGGATGGGTTGCGATGTCAGCACATCGGCCAGTGAAGGAGACGAACTTGCATCAGAATAGACATTTCCTGTGGAATCTAGTGCATCGAAAGTGACAACCCCGCGATCTGGTGGCAAATAGCCGAAAGCATTGTTTACGAAAGCTGATTTTCCTATCCACTTTGAAGAACTGGGATAGACCGAAGCATTTTTAAAATCATCAAAGAAAGGAAGCTGAAGCAGTACCTTGGCGACTTTTACTGCTTTTTGAGGTTTGTACTGCTGATGCCATTTTTGATAACGCTGAGCAACCTGTTCGTTTGTTGTCAGTCCGGTAAGACGTTCCTGGGCCTGTAAAACCAGACCAGGGATCATCAGCAAGATGACAAAACAGATTTTAATGTATCGTATCATAACGGACTTGGGGACGTATCACCTGATTGGAGTCAATGGCAGTAGAATTAACAGTAGTCGAATCCAGGGCAATGGTATCGGCCCTCATTTGCTTGATATACGTTTTGAAGTCTATATTTTCATCAGAGCGGTACCATAAAGTGATGGAGTCGCCGGCATTCATCAAGGAGTTGGAAAGCTCAGACGGCTCCGTTTTAAAGACTCTTGCATGGGTAGTATCATCGTCATCCAGAAAATACTCTTTCCCTACATTGAGCGATGCATAATGCAAAGCAGCATGGGCACTTTTCGGTTTTCTCCCGATGATAAATGGAATCGGTATCTGAGTGGGATTGTCGCCTCTTCCCACAATGAGCTTAACTGGAGTTCCTTTGGGAAGCTCCGTTCCCGGTTCTATGGGTTGGCCGTTTACCAGTTGATCTATTACAGCATTTTTTGCAAAATAATCTACATATTTCAAAGATGCCACTGGCAGTCCATTTTCATCCAATGTCACCAGCGCCTGGCGCAACGACAAATTTCTCAGGTTTGGCATATTAACCATTTCAGGTCTTCTGGCAACTACCGTAAAATATATATTTCTGCCCTGTTTTACCTTGGAACCAGGTAATGGATTTTGCATCACGATAGAACCCGGTGTATGGTTTTTATCAAAGATCGAATCGATGACATTCAGTGTAAAATACTGATCAAACTGTTGTTGTTTTAGCTCCTGTACAGTTTTCCCGGAAAAATCGGGAACGAGATAGACCTCTCCATGCCTTGTGTACCAAGCAAGGGATTGCAGTACTGCCCAAATAAGTACAATCGTCAGAAGAATGGCAATCAGAATCTGGATATAGAATTTCCTTTTTCCCAAAAAATAAAAGAAGCCCATGGTTGAATTATTAATCAGTCAAAGTGTGAAAAATCGCTTTAAATTTTAACTTTGTTCAAAAAAAGATAACTTAAAAAATGGCTTTGGCTCTGAAATATACAATTCTATACATTGATTCAGTAAGGCCTGCCAGTAAAAACATTAGTTTACAAAGGTAAAAATTATTGGTTCTGAATATGAAAAACATTGCCATTGTATGCGGGGGGGATTCCGGGGAGTATGAGGTATCCATCGCTAGCGGAAAAGTAGTTGTCAAAAATCTGGACAGCTCAAAATATGAGCCCTATTTGATCGAAATGAAAGGTAGGGAATGGAATTGCGTATTGGAAAACGGAACGAAACATCCGGTTGACAAACAGAATTTCACCATTTCCATCGAAGGAAAGAAAATACATTTTGATGCGGTATTTAATGCCATTCACGGTACGCCGGGCGAAGACGGAAAACTTCAGGGTTACCTGGATATATTGGGAATTCCCTATTCGTCGTGTGGCGTGGATGTGTCGGCGCTCAGTTTTAATAAATTTATGTTCAACAATTTTGTTCATGATTTCGGATTTAAAACGGCGCATGGTTTTTCGTTTCTTAAAGGAGAGATCATTGATGTAGATGAAATTATTGGGGAACTGGGCTTTCCCATGTTCATCAAACCTTCATCCAACGGATCGAGCGTGGGCATTACGAAAGTGAAAAATAAGAGTGAATTTGAACCGGCTATGGAAAAAGCTTTCCGCGAAGGAAACCGTATTCTAATTGAAGAAAACATTGCCGGTCGGGAACTTTGCTGCGGTATGGTAAACCGGGGGAAGGAGTTGCTGGTATTTCCACTTACAGAAATCATTCCTACGAATGAGTTTTTCGATTATGAAGCCAAGTATACTCCTGGAAAATCTCAGGAAATCACCCCAGCCGATGTTCCTGAAAAGATCAGCATAGACATCAAGACTTTGTCGTCTTTTCTTTACAAAAAACTGGATTGCAAGGGTTTCGTGAGGTTCGATTACGTTGCTACGGAAACAGATCTCTATCTCCTGGAATTGAATACTATTCCTGGAATAACACAGAACAGCATTCTTCCACAACAGTCGCGTGATTTTGGGCTGACCGATAAAGAATTGTTCACCATGGTAATTGACAACCTTTTTGATTAGTAATTTCGAACCATGAAAAAACAATCTTCATCCATAATATTATTCCGGTCGTTAAACGCAATTGACTTCGTTACGTTCACCTATCTTCTGATCACAGGGATCTTTATTTTATGGAATTATCAGGAACTGCATCAACCCGGTCTGCATCTTTTAATGCGGTTGGGCATTTTCTCGTTTGTAGCCCTGTTGATTTTCATTCAAACAAGAAATAATCATAAATGGATTGAGTTTATTCACTGGCTTTACCCCATCATTTTGCTGGCTTATCTGTTCAAAGAAACTGCTTACCTGAATCATATTTTTTATCATCATTACCTGGATGGCTGGTTGATTGCCGCTGAAAAGGAATTCTTCGGATATTTGCCTTCCATCGTTTTTTCGAAGAACTTCCCCCAGACCTGGTTCAGCGAGTTGTTGAACTTCGGATACTTTTCCTATTATTTTATGACCGTTGGTATTGCCATACTTTTCTTTTTCAGGTATCCCGAAGAGGCAGAACGTGTGATTTTCATCATGCTTACATCTTTTTTCATTTATTACCTGTTTTTTATTTTCTTTCCTACGGAGGGTCCGGTTTATTTTTTGCAGGCTCCGCTGAATGAGCAAATTCATTCCGGAGTTTTCAGCCACTTGGTCAATCTCGCTGACCGGATTGGCGACGGGCGTACCGGGGCTTTCCCCAGCTCTCATGTTGGAATGGCGGCCATTTACGTCATCCTTACCTTCAGAAGGTTTCCAAAGCTTTTTTGGCTTATCACCTTTCTCACTATCTTGATCTGTTTTGCAACCGTTTATATCAAGGCGCATTATTTTTTGGACGCTGTGGGTGGCCTCGTGTCAGCACCTCTGATCTATATTACAAGCAACTGGTTGTATAATAGAATTTTAATTTTAAAAGAAAAACGTTTTGAGATCGTTTTATAATCACTTTTAGTAGAATTTCAGGGCAATTACGACCAGTGTTTAAAAAAACATCTGCTATCGCTTTTACTTTGTCGAATTATTTCCTTTAATTTGCCTCTTCCTAGTTTTTAGAAATTAAAAAAAAATGAAAGGTCAAAGACATACCATTATTATTGGAACCGGTAAATATATTCCTACTCAGATAATTCCAAACAGCTTTTTTCTGGATTCTAAATTTTATGATGAAAAAGGGCAGTCATTTGAAAACGATCCTCATGATATCATAGAAAAATTCGAAAAAATAACAGGGATCAGGGAAAGGCGCTGGGTGACGGATGATCTTGTGGCTTCAGATATGGGATATTTTGCTGCAAAAGACGCGTTAGAATCTTCAGATATTGACCCGGAAAGTCTTGACTATATTATTTTCGCTCACAATTTCGGAGATGTTCCTGCATCCAACAGACATACCGATCAGGTGCCTACACTGGCATCAAGGGTAAAACACAAACTGGGAATCGTAAATCCCAAAACCATTGCCTATGACATTCCTTTTGGATGTCCCGGCTGGATACAAGGAATGATCCAAGCCAATTATTTCCTGAAATCAGGCGATGCAAGCAGAGCTTTGGTTATTGGTGCAGATACACTTTCACGGATCTGCGATCCGCACGACCGCGACAGTATGATTTATGCTGACGGCGCTGGTGCCACGCTGATTGAAGCCGTTGAAAGCGATGAACCTGTGGGGATTATTTCGTACAGCACGCGCACTGACACAGTAGAGCACGCTTTTGAACTTTGGATGGATAGCTCCTATAATCCGAAATACAGTGGAAATGAAGTGTACCTGAAAATGTACGGAAGAAAGCTTTATAACTATGCTTTGACATATGTGCCGGATACTGTGAAAGAAAGCATTGATAAAGTCGGACTTTCCATCGAAGATATTGACAAAATTCTGATCCATCAGGCCAACGAAAAAATGGACGAAGCCATTGTCCAGCGATTATTTAAATTATATGGCCACAGGTCTTTCCCAAAAGACAAAATGCCCATGACCATATCCTGGCTGGGAAACAGCTCGGTGGCTACAGTGCCCACTTTGCTGGATATTATCAGGAAAGGTGAGATGGAAGGTCAGAAATTAATTCCCGGAAGTTATATTGTGTTTGCTTCGGTAGGAGCGGGCATGAACATCAATTCCATCGTTTACAAATTCCCGAATAGGATTTAATCTTTACCATTTAGCGTCAGACGGCAGCATTATGTGGAAAGATCTTTTACGGAACGACTGTGTATTTTCTTCTGAAACAGCCGGAATCGTAAGACGATTTTCTATCATACGAAGGCGTTCTGGTTTGGCATTTTTTTAAAAACGGGAAAATGCAAATGACTGAATTTGGGATAGAAAATTTAGGTATTTTACCGCCCGAAATTTGAACGCCTAAATCATTAAATATCAATAGACATTGAGAGCTGTTTTATTTAGTTTGCTTCTGTGGACATGCACGGGGGTGATGGCTCAGTCCATTAAAGTAGAACCATTTCCATCCAAAAAATTTGGCACATTAAATGTTTACCGGTCTTCTCATGCCAATGAAATAGTGCTTTTCATATCGGGAAATGGCGACTGGAATAGTACATTGGCCGGAGCTGCGAGGACGCTGGTAAAACGAGGCGCTTTGGTCGTGGGTATCAACATCAATCATTACTGGAGTTTTGTTCGGAAATCTAGCAGACCCTGTGTTCACCTGTCAGAGGATTTTGAAGCGCTGAGCCGGTATTTACAATTTAAAAACTGGATACCGCGGGTTTTGTCGTGTTATGATAAGATCGTAAATCCCGAAACCATCAAAAAAAAAGATTCTTCGGGTTTCCCTCTCGAAATTGTCAATACTGACAGTGATCCAGACATGCCTCAGATTTTGATTTCTTTATATGGGAAACCAAAATTATCGGAGCAATTTTTATAACTTTGGCCGACCCCGGAAGGGATAAGGTTTAAAGCAATTTTTTGATTAAAACCTATTTTGAATAGAAAGACCCGTTTTTCATGAATTTTAAGCCATTAAAAAGTTTATCGATCAATATGTTTCGGAAGGGAGTAAGTCCTGGTTTTAAAAACAATACCAAGATCATTGCACAATTTGCATTGACATCTCTTTTTATTGCGCTGGGTGTGGTTTTCATTAAAAACGAGCATTCCGAGATCATCAATGTTAAAAACGTACTGATATCCGCTAACCTATGGTGGCTTCTGGCAGGCGTTATTTCGACGGTGTTGTATATTTTCCTTCAGGGGCAGATGTATGTTTATTCCTTTGCTTCTGTTAAACTGAAAGTTTCGCTGGGTGATGCCACCCGGCTTTTCATCAAAAGAAATTTTGTGAGCGTTTTTCTACCTGCAGGCGGAATTTCATCATTGGCATTTTTCACAAATTCTATCAGCGACAAGTGCATTAAAAAATCACAGATCCATTTTGCATCATCCATATACGGATTTGTGGGGATTCTCACGGTGGTCATCGTGGCCATCCCCGCCTTTATTTATTCCAATTTCAGCACCGGCTCGTTTGGGGCAAACGAATGGTATGCATTGTTATCTATTGTGGTTTTAATGGTGCTACTGATTGCAATCTTCCGGTCTATTCGTAAAAAAGGATATTTCTTTTCGCTTTTGATACGGTTTGCTCCCGAAGCTGAGGTCTTTATCAACGATATGCAGGAGCACGAAATCGACAATCGTCAGTTTTTGTACACAGTCATCGCGTCAACCGTCATCGAAGTTATCGGGATTGCACAGGTTTACATCGCCATGATCGCACTGGGGATCGACCCGTCGTTGTCAGGTGCACTGATGGGATACATCATTTCGGTGGTGTTTTTGATTATTTCGCCATTTTTGAGAGGCCTGGGCCCGGTGGAAGTTTCCATGACTTACATTCTCATCCAATTTGGATTCAGTAGTGTGCAGGCCATCGCCATCACACTTATGTATCGCTTTTTCGAGTTCTGGCTCCCGCTGGTAGCCGGGGCACTGGTGTTTGTCTCTAAGGTCAATAAGTTTCTCTTGCGTATTTTCCCGGCACTGTTCTTGGTATTGCTGGGCATCTTCAACATTATTTCGGTACTTACGCCGACCATTCATTCACGAATGACCCTATTGCGGAGCTTCCTGCCACCACAGTTTTTGTACACATCCGATTTTCTTGTGGTCTTTGCCGGATTGTTTTCCCTTGTTACCGCCACGTATATGCTGAAAGGCCTGAAGACGGCTTGGTGGTTTGCTTTGTTTTTAAGCATTTTGTCCTTTGCGGGAAATCTCACCAAAGGGATTAATTACTCTGAATCCATTTTTGCGCTTTTCGTGATTGTAACGTTGATCTTTACACGAAAACAATACATTATCAAGTCCGATCCGAAACTCAAAAATGTGGGTATTCTGACCGCCTTGCTGGTGATGCTGGCGGTGTTTATTTACGGCATTCTCGGATTTTATCTGCTGGATAAAAATCATTTCAATATTAATTTCAGCTTTGTCCAGTCCTGGCAATACACGTTGCAAAACTATTTTTTGATACGAAGCGAGACACTCATACCACACGACCGTTTTGCAAAATTTTTCCTGTTTTCTATCAATGCCAGTGGCTTTTTATCCATCACCTTTTTGATTTACACTTTCGTGAGATCCTTCATCCCACATAAAAATGTTTCGGATGAAGAATTTTTAGAGGCAACGCAGCTGATCGAATCTTACGGGAATTCGGCACTCGATTATTTCAAAACCTACAGCGACAAGATGATCTTCTTTTCGCACAGCCGGAAAGCATTTCTTTCGTACCGGATATCGAGACATTTTGCGGTTGTGCTCGAAACTCCGGTTTCTTCAGACAATGATGAAATGAGTTGTTGTATTGAAGAGTTTGACAAATACTGCTACCAGAACGGATTGAATAACATCTATTACCGCGTGCCTGCCAAATCACTGGATGTTTATACTGCGTTGAACAAAAAAACGATGTTCATCGGGCAGGAAGCCGTGGTGGATCTAACGGCGTTCAGTATGACGGGTAACAGCAAGAAATCGTTACGAAATGCCCTGAATAAGATTAAAAGTAGTGGATATACCACCACCGTGCACATGCCGCCGGTAAAAGACGGCGTGGTGCAAAAGCTGAAGCTGGTAAGCGACGAATGGCTGGAAGACACCGGCCGTAAAGAAATTGTTTTATCACAGGGCATGTTCGACTGGGAAGAGATCAAAAACCAGGAAATTATCACTGTGGAGAATGATGAAGAAAAGATCGTGGCCTTTCTGAACATCATTCCCGATCATGTGCAAGAAGAAACTACTTACGACCTGATGCGGAAAACCAATGATGCGCCCAACGGCGTGATGGATTTTATTCTGATCGCGCTGTTTGATCATGCAAAAGACAGGGGTTACCGCTATGTGAACCTGGGTTTTGCCCCCATCAGTGTTGCAAATGAAACCAAATCGTTCCCCGAAAAAACGGTGAAGTTTGCCTACAATCGCATCAAAGTGCTCGCGCAGCACAAAGGCATCCGCGACTACAAACAAAAGTTCGACCCCGAATGGAACGACAGGTACCTTGTTTACGATCAGGATTACGACCTATTTCAGGTTCCGACCGTTCTGGCAAAAGTGATTAAATCATAAGAATATTATGTGAATTGGTACACTGATTTTTTATGATGAAACTGATGAATTATGATCAATAGATCAGTGGAGAACCTAACTATCAGTTAAATCATTATCCTTTTATCTACCAATGACAAGTATTTGTAACAGGTTGTAAAAGTGATTTTTTATAAAATTCCAAAAAACAATAAACAAAAGTCAAACAATGACCCAAAAACCAAACTCAAAATTCCAAAACCCCTGATACTCCCTTTCAGGATTTGAATTTTTGGTATTGGAATTTCTTGTCATATCACTATGTGTGCCCCTTTTTACGGGAGTATTGGGTCTCAGAATAATAGCATTTTTCTTTGAATGGCAAAAAAATGAACAATATGAATTTATTTAATTTCCCGGAGCGCTTTTTAAAGATTCCCTGACTACTTCCCTGTAGCTTCGCCCTATATTTAAATGGACGTCATCCACCAATACTTCATTATATGAAAAACTTTTTATTCTTTCTTTATTGACTATAAACGACCGGTGAATCCGTAAAAACATATCAGGCAGTCTGGAGGCCAGGTTGCTTATTTTCTCTTTACTGATAATTTGATCACTGATTGTGTTTACCTTAATATAATCGGCCAGGCTCTCTATATAAATAATATCATCATAGGGAATTTTTGCAGTTTTTCTATTGGATATGATCTCAAGAAATGCTTTTTCCATTTTTTCTTTTTCTACCATGAGTTGCTGAATGAGCTCTTGCTTTTCTTTAATCTGACGCACCATTAACAGTAATGATCCAAGAAATACCAACAGATACAAAATGACCGCCAGTAAAATAGTGTCCGTAGCATTGGGGTTCATGATATGAAAGCTGAAATTTCCAAGGTATATGAACGAAAGCAGGAGTACAATCGTTTCGAGATACAACGACACGATCACTGTATAAAAGGTATATAATCCAAACCAAAAGAATTTCCTTTTCATATAATATCGTGGCACCAGCACATAATTAAAAAAGTATGAGGTTCCCAATACAACTGGTAGAAGCATACAAATGAAGAAAAATGCAGCGATATTATTGCCCCACGATATGCCGAAAACCAGTGACAGAACAATAATCACCAAGGCCAGATAGATGATATGATAATAAGGATTGGATGATTTTATTTTCATGTTTATTCATTATTTTCCACTAAATTCGGTAAAATATTAACTTCTCTAATAATGAGTCGATAAACAATCGGTTTAGAACCGGATTTGACCTTGATTAAGCCCTTTTATCTGCACTAATTTTGCGGCAGTTAAACTAAAATAAAAGTTATGAAAGAATTAGGAGAATTGTTTTACATGGGTGGTACACTATTTATGAGTACTCTGACCATTTTATTAATTATTATGGTGGCATGGATTGCTTATTACTTCATCACCGGTTTTGTTTCACAACAAATAACTACTGAAAAAGCATTGCGTAAATTGGGGTATGGAAGATCTATAGGCCTGTTTGCAATGATTACCGGAATTTTGGGCCAGTTAATTGGTTTTTATCAGGCATTTTCTGCCATCGAAAGAGCCGGTGACATTTCCCCGGCATTGATATATGGGGGAGTAAAAGTGTCTTTGATTACGACCTTATACGGAATATTCATTTTTCTTTTCTCAATGCTATTGTGGTTTGTAGCCAGCAATATCCTTGAGAAAAAACTGAAATAATTATCAAAAAACATTTGCTTTTTAACACAGTTCATTTCGAGACCCAGCACCCGTGGAAAAAGGGGCGCAACATAGTGATATGACAACAAAAAACGTCCCTATTGCGAGGAGTATGGGGCTGGATGTGGACAAGACGACGAAGCAATCTCTTTGTTTACATGATTTTATTATTATGGTGAGATTGTTTCTCCGCCTTGGGGCGGATTGTAACGACGAATTTTTCCACAGAACCTATAATTATCAATAAAACAGTCATTTATCAAAAATTATCATTGGTACCGGGGGGAGAAATCCCCTTGACAAAAGGTTCTTTCCTGGGAGATTTCTCCTCACTGTATTCGTCGAAATGACAACATTTTTCTTTGGAGATAGCAAAGAA
>CAZPPK010000069.1:0-13888 GCA_964588415.1 uncultured Lentimicrobiaceae bacterium | reverse complement strand
ATAGGTGGAAATATGATATTGATGTTGCGATTGAATTAGCTAATAGAACTTTTAATAAATTTTGGATAAAACCCAATTATGATGATAATAAAAGAAAACAGGCAGAGTCATTTGAAGACGGCGTGAAGTTCTATTTATATGGTATCGCAAATAATGAATTAATAAATATTTACAGAGAAAATATTGACCCAAGTCCTTATACTGGTGAAGAAGATATCATTTGGGATTTTCCAAACGGTCTTGAGAACATTAAGCCAGAGAAAAAAAAGGAACTTGAAGAAAAAAGAGAGGTAATTGAAATAGCTCTGGGTCGTTTAAGTCCAAAGCATAAACCTATTTATTTAACGTACTTGTTTCACGGCAAAAAAGGAAAAAATCTTCCAAAACATTTACGAGAAAAACTACGTGAAGAACTGGAATTAGGGCAAGGAACAGTACGCTTTTATAATTTTGAAGCAACAACTACAATAAATGATTATTTAAAGATATGGGACAAAGCAAAAAAATAGTAACAGAAGAAAATTTCCGTGAATGGAGTGCTTCTACTGGTAATCTGTTCCCTGGGAATAAATTAGAATTAGCTAGATTCGAGAAATTGTATGCTGACTATGAATACAATTTAGAAGAGAGCTGTGTTGACCCTTTTGCAATTATTAATGATGACTATAGCCCTACAGCAATTAAATTAAAATTACAACAAGAGCATAATTCAGAATTTAAAATGGCAGCACGGAACTTAGAGAATATTCCTGAGCATAAATATTGATTCTGGGAACTCTAAAGAGTCTCGAAGAAGTCGTTTTTCAATTGCACATGAGCTTGGTCACTATTACATTCCAGAACATCATGAAGCAATTATCGATGGTACTTTTCCATGTCATCCCTCAAAGTTTAAACCTAAGCAGAGAAATTATATTGAGGAAGAGGCAGATATATTTGCTTCATGCTTGCTTATGCCTTCATTAAATTTTAAAGAAGCTTGCTACAAAAAAAAGTTTTCTTTTGAATTAATTAATGAAATAGCTGAGAAATTTAATGTAAGTAGACTTTCAACATTACTGAGATTTGCAGATAAAGATGCAGGCACATATCCTTTGATGATAAGTTTCTTTCGAAATGGATTATTATCGGGGTTTAAACAAAGTGATGATTTTCCATTAAAAAATGTACCATTCAGGAGCAAAATTGGGAATCCACCGCCTCCAACGAGTGTTATTGGAGAATACTATTTAAAAGATGAATCAATGTTTACGGATGTACAAGAGGTTTACGTAGATGACTGGTTTTGGCGTGATTCTTCACAAAAGTTAAATGAACAATGTTTTTACTCAAATTATGATATTAGTGTATTATGGGCTGACTGATAGTCAAGCACATTGGCAGGTCGCACAAGCTGACTCACAACCAAAACCTGCCAAAGAGCTTTCCTGCCCACACACATGAACAGAACAAGATAAAGCACGAAAACGCTAACAGCAGGGTATAGCCCATGCCGCAAATCACGGTTACAAAGAAAATGAACGGTAAAATAAAAGATGTAACTTTATAGAAAATTTACGTGATAAATTGCGGCACGTCCCATACCCGCACACGTTGGCATGAACTAACAGTGATAGTCATCACTTTTAAGCCGTACAATATATAACATCCACAAGGTTTCTATTAAATATTTTGAAGGGAATTAAAAATTTGAATAATGCAATTTGAGGATTTGAAAATTATTGAGCCTATTATAAAGGCACTAAAAGAAGAAAAATATTCTGTGCCTACATCAATACAGGAAAAAGCGATCCCATACATACTAAATAGAAAAGATGTGTTGGGTAGTGCTCAAACCGGAACAGGCAAAACAGCTGCTTTTGCTATTCCTATCTTGCAGCACCTCTTTCTTGATCGTCAACGAAATAACAGTCCACGCAAAATTAATGCGCTCATCATAACTCCTACACGTGAATTAGCGATTCAAATTGCAGAGAGTTTTTCGACCTATGGAAAATATACAGGAATAAAAAATACCGTCATTTTTGGAGGCGTGAATCAGGGCGCACAAACGAATTCTCTGAAAAGAGGTGTCGATATTCTCGTTGCAACACCAGGAAGACTTCTGGATCTGATGGATCAGGGTTTCATTAGATTGAAGGATGTTGAATATTTTGTGCTGGACGAAGCTGACCGGATGCTCGACATGGGTTTTATTCATGATATTAAAAAGATCATTGCCAAATTACCAGGCAAACGGCAGTCCTTATTTTTTTCAGCAACAATGCCAAAGAAGATTGTTGAACTTTCCAGGAAAATTCTGAATAATCCGATTAAAATAGAAGTAAGTCCGGTTTCTTCTACTGCCGAAACGATACAACAATACCTGTATTATACGAATAAATCAAGTAAGAACGATTTGCTTCTTTATATTCTTCAGGATAAAAGAATTGATCAGGTATTGTTATTTTCCAAAACAAAACACGGGGCTGACAGAATAGTCCGGAATTTAAAAAAGCATAAAATAGAAACAGCTGCTATACATGGTGACAAAGCCCAAAATCAAAGACAAAAAGCCCTGAAACAACTTAAAGAAGGAAAAATAAGAGTGTTGGTTGCAACTGATATTGCTGCAAGAGGTATTGACATTGATAAACTAAAATATGTCATCAATTATGATATCCCGAATATAGCTGAAACGTATGTTCACAGGATAGGCAGGTCAGGCCGGGCTGGGGATGAAGGTATTTCTATATCTATTTGTGAGCCTGAAGAGAATGCATATATAAAAGACATTGAAAAGTTAATAAACCAGAAAATAGAAATTATAGATGACAATCCTTTTCCGCAAACTGATAATCCAATGACAACAAAGGAAAAACAAGTATTTGAAAAGGAGAAAACACGAAGAAAACAAGAATATTTTGCTGCAAAAAATAAAAATCAAAAAAGACCAAATTTATCAAAGTATAATAGGAAAAGTAATTAGAAACCAGACGTATGCCAACTTAGGAATGCTCATGGCCCGGCACGTCGGCAACAAGTTTAAAAGAGAAATCAGATGAATGAAATATTGAGACAGAATAAAAAAAATGCGATAGCTTTTTATAAAATGTCTTACGAAGGAAGCCCAAAAAAGCAACCGAATTATATGTTGGGTCTGAATACATTCAACATAATCCATTAGCTGGAGATGGAATTCAACCATTCATAGAATATTTTGATAGAATGGCTAAAGAATATCCAAATAAGTCAATTGAATTCGTTCGGGCAATTGCAGAAGGAGACTTAGTTTCCCTTCACACACATCAAATTTGGCCTGATAATGATGAATATGTTACAATGGATTTTTTTAGATTTTATAATAATGGAAAAATTGTAGAACACTGGGATTTCATGCAACAGATTCCAAAGGTTTTAGCAAATAAAAACACGATGTATTGAGCAAATAGAATAACGGAATTGAAAGACTCTTTACTGATATCTTAGTTTTTGAATTGTTGAAATCCCCTATTAATTTACAAACCCGAATTATATCAATCACACATCCTTTCTACATTAAACATGCAATTGTAAATCCCATCAGTGTTGCACTTATCAGCCGTGGATGAGGTAAGGACGAGAGAAAGTTTCTAGAAGAGATTGCTTCTCCGCCTGAGGTGGAGAAGCAATCTCAGTCGTGATTTTCTCCTAACTTTACACCCGATAATCCCTAAGACAATGAAAAAAATAAAATTCTATCAGGTACACGCTTTTACAGACCGGTTGTTCGCGGGAAACCCGGCGGGCGTATGTATATTGGATAAATGGCTCCCGGATCAGACTATGCAGTCGATAGCGGCTGAAAACAATCTGGCAGAAACGGCTTTTATCGTCCCGAAAGGTAGTGACTTTGAACTAAGATGGTTTACCCCGACTGTTGAAGTGGATCTGTGCGGCCATGCCACCCTGGCAACAGCCTATGTGTTGTTCAATTGCCTGGATTATCAAAAACCGGAAATTGTATTTTATTCCTTGCACAGCGGAATCCTGAAAGTGTTGCGGCAGGGCGATACGTTGTTTCTGGATTTCCCGGCCGATACCATCGAACAATGTTACAACCTTCACCCGTTGAAAGCCTGTATCGGAATGATGCCAACAGAATTGTACAAAGGGAAATCGGATTATATCGCATTAGTTGATAACGAAGAAACAGTGAAAAATCTGAAACTGGATTTTAAGTCAATTGTCGCATTGGACGCCAGGGGCTTGATCGTAACAGCAAAAGGCGGCAATGTTGATTTTGTTTCAAGATTTTTCGGCCCCCAGGTCGGAATTGATGAAGACCCTGTAACCGGCTCGGCACATACATCGTTGACCCCGCTGTGGTCGAAGAAACTCGGAAAAAAAGAGATGACCGCGAAACAGTTATCGAAACGCGGCGGCAGCCTGACCTGTATCAACAATGGCGAAAGAATCCTGATAGGAGGGAAGGCAAAATTGTATCTGACCGGGGAGATCAATATCGGCTGATCGTCTTCCTGAAACCAGGAACAGGTGCTTTCCAAACGGGCTGATATTGCCTGGTTTGCATCGCATATTCATCAGGCTTATCAATATTGTAATTTGTATAAGTACGAGATACATTTACCGAAAGATGAAAATTTAATTTACCTTGTGTTTCGTAACAAATTTGAACTACTGAATATGAGTATAGTATAAAATTATAAACATATGAAAAATGATGACTAATCAAAATAAATTGAAGTGGGGTATTCTCTCTACTGGAATCATTGCAAATAAACTGGCAGAAGCCATCAATAATGTTCCCGGTTCAGAAATTTGGGGTGTTGCTTCAAGAAGTTTGCCCAGTGCACAGAGTTTTGCAAAAAAGTACCAAATACAAAATGCATTGACTCCCTATTCAGCGCTTATCAATAATCCCAACGTTGATATTATTTACATTGGTGTTCCCAATCCATTTCATTATGAATTGATTATGGAAAGTCTGAATAGCGGCAAACACGTTCTTTGCGAAAAGCCATTTACTTTGAATGCAGAGGAAACGAAAGAGTGTATCGATCTGGCACGCAAAAAGAACCTTTTTTTAATGGAAGCATTATGGACACGGTTTTTACCCGTTTACCGGGAAGTGAAACAGCTAATCCGTGACGGGAAGATAGGAAAAGTGCAGCAGGTTACCGGAGATTTTCTGATTGAAAAAGATTTTGACCCTAACCACCGCCTGTATAATCTTGAACTTGGTGGCGGTGCGTTGCTGGATATTGGTGTTTATTTGCTTTCGATGACTCAGTTTTTACTGGGAAAACCCGACAACGTGAATGGAGTAGCCAGGATTGGCAGCACAAGAGTAGATATGTTAGACAATCTGCAACTCCATTATCCGGAAGATGCTTATGCTTCTCTTGTTTGTGGTTTTACCGGTCATAAACCCCAGGGATTCGCAATTTCAGGAACAGATGGGTATTGCAAAATACAGGCTCCTTTTTACTGTCCTTCTGCCTTCCTTCTGGGAACCAGAGAAACGGAAATACTTAACGAATATCCTTACAAAGGAAATGGTTATGTGCATATGATTGAAGCAGTGCAACAATCAATCCTGAAAGGAGAAAAGGAGAATCCTGTCATGCCGTTGGAAGAGACCCTTTTTCAGATGGAAACCATGGACGAACTGAGAAAACAATGGGGACTCGTTTACCCGGGAGAAAAACGGTGATGATAGTTAGTTTGAGTTTTGAAATGATAATTAAAGTATTCATTTTAATTAATTTAAACATGTTTGTAAAAGATTTAAAAGATTGCGAAGAGTTTATAGCCGGGGACAACACCCGGCTTCGTGAATTGTTGCATCCCGATAAGGCAGATTTAAACCTTCGTTACAGCCTGGCGCATGCTGTGCTGGAACCAGGACTGACTTCACAGCCCCATAAATTAAAAACTTCTGAAGTTTATTATATCCTGGAAGGAGAGGGACAAATGCATATTGACAATGAAACCAAAAAAGTTGTTCCGGGACAAGCAGTTTATATCCCTCCTGAATCAAAACAATATATCAAAAACACAGGCGCTACAGATTTGATATTTATTTGCATTGTTGACCCGGCCTGGCGGGTGGAAGATGAGACAGTATTATAGCAAATTTATTTGGCTGAAAAGGATACAAAATGAAAATATAGCCTTACTCCGTGGAATCAATGTTGGAAGAAGTGGCAAATTACCCATGGAAGAACTCAGGTTGATCTGTGATAGAATCGGGTTCAAAAATGTGAGTACATATATCCAAAGTGGCAATGTAATCTTTAAAAGCAAATTGACTGAGCCGGTGTTGAAAGAGAAACTTGAACAGGCCTTGATGGAAAAAATGCAAAAACAGGTTCCGGTTATTATCAGAACTGCAAAAGAAATGAAGCCTGTGGTTTATTCAAATCCTTTTCCTGATGCAAATCCGTCTCAGGTCGGAATAATGTTTTTTGCAGAGCCCTTTCAGCAGGAACTATTTCAGGATATTGTTATCCCGGGAAGGGAAGAAATCAGGCTTTCTTCACGGGAAATATACATTCACTATCAGGATGGCATTGGGCGCTCAAAACTGAAGATTCCTATGGGGAAACAAGGAACAATGCGCAATTTAAATACCGTTTCAAGACTTGCAGGAATTGAAAAGAACGAAATCAGGGATAAAATGGTAGGCAAAATTTGGGTGTGTAAAATGTGATACTAAGCATATTACGTAATTTCCAAAGGCCAGTCGCCTGACTTTCAAAAAATTATAGCCGGAGTATTTTTTCTTTTACAGCCGTCGGCTAAGGCGGTGAAGTCATTGTAGCCAATGATTTTTCAATTTCAGTTTTGGATTAAGGCAGGCTGATCCTACGCTTTTACGTAAAAATGGATTATTTTTTGTATTGCTCAATAAGTTTGTTAATTTTACAAGATGTCTTTGTTTAATGCTCAAATTACTGCTATATGATCAATCTAGAGTGTAATTATATGGGCTTGAAACTGAGAAATCCATTGATTGCCGGGAGCTCCGGTTTGACAAATGCTGTAGAAAACATTGTCGAAATTGAAAGTAACGGCGCGGGTGCCGTGGTACTAAAGTCGCTTTTTGAAGAACAAATTCACAATGCTGCTGATTCCGTTTTATTACCCGGAGCTACTCTTTATCAGGAACCCGAAGATTACATCAGGAATTTCTCCCGCCCAGATGACCTGACCGGATATCTTGATTTGATCCGGAAAGCGAAAAAATCGGTAAGTATCCCTGTAGTTGCTTCTATCCATTGCATCTCCGACCTGGGATGGGTCTCTTATGCAAAACAAATTGAAGAAGTCGGGGCTGACGGTCTGGAACTGAATATTTCTGTGTCGCCTTCCGATCCAGAAAAAGAAGGGGCAGACAATGAAAAAACCTATTTCAGTATTGCGGAGAAAATTCTGAAAGAACTGACTATCCCTATTGCGGTGAAGGTGAGTTATTACTTTTCTGACCTGGCAAAAACGTTGAACTTGCTGTCGCAAACGGGCATAAAAGGGATGGTACTGTTCAACCGTTTTTATTCCCCTGATTTTGACATTGAGCGTGAAGAAGCAAAAACCACCTTTGTTTTCAGCACTCCTTCCGATATTGCTATTTCCCTGCGATGGATAGCAATGTTGTCGCCTATTGTCAAGTGCGATCTTTGTGCTTCCACAGGTGTTCACGACGGTGCAGGGCTTATCAAACAGCTTCTGGCGGGAGCTCGGGGAGTGCAAATTGCATCGGTGCTCTATCAAAAAGGTTTCAGAGAAATCGCTAGCATGATCAATTATCTTGAAAACTGGATGGAAAGGCACGGTTATCGTACCTTAGACGATTTCAGGGGAAAACTGGCAGGCTCAGCATTGGTAAACCCTGCGTCTAACGAACGCGTTCTGTTCATGAAACATTTCTCCGGTATTGAATAGTCGAAAGAAGCAATTTACAGGCGGATAAAAGATTTAGCAGTTAACGCCTTTTCAGTATAATTTCCGTGATTTTAATATGTGGTTTTAACCCTTGACCAACTGCCGGTTGCATTTGAATCTTCCTCACCACATCCATTCCTTTAAAAACTCTTCCGAAAGCTGCAAATCCCTGTCCGTCGGGGTTACGTTTGCCACCAAAATCAAGAGATGGCTGGTCTCCAATACAAATAAAGAACTCACTGGTAGCACTGTTGGGCTTGTCTCGTGCCATGGAGATAGTACCGTTTAAATGATGCAACCCCGTTTTTGCTGTTGTTTCCAGTGGGATGGGTGGAAGCATTTTGGGATCGTTATCGTTGAACAGTCCGCCTTGAATAACCTGAATTTTAACTTTGTTATGGGGCTGGTTTTGTAAAGTTACTGTACGGTAAAAACTGGCTCCGGTAAATCGATTTTCAAGAATATAACGCTCAAAATTAGCCACGGTAACAGGAGCCTGCTTTGGATACAATTCCAGCGTTATATCGCCTAAGGTAGTTTTCATGATCACGATCGGATCTTTGGATTTTTGACGCTCTTTTTTTATGCTGTGAAAAACGGGAAGTCCCGCTGCTAAAATAAACAGTAAAATTATTTTTATCATAAAACGCCATTGTTTGTCGCGCTAATTTAGAAATTAATCCGAGGTTCTTGATAACTTGAGCTTAAGGATAAGAAAATACATTTTGGCATGATTTTGGCATCTTTTCAATAATATTAAATCTGAAAGAAAATGAAAAGAATAGTATATTTTCTCAGTTTTGTTCTGACTTTTATTTTCCTTTCAACCAGTTTGGTTTGTAGATAGAATAACGGTATTACTCGTAAAGAGAAGCGGAATCTGGAACATATGAGAAAGAAAAAGAACCGTAAAGCTGATCTTTCTGTTTCGAGAATGTACTATTCCAATTTGTTACAGAAGAAATATTTTGTATTTACGGCTGATTTTGCCGTGAATAAAGAAGGAATTTCGTTTGTGGTAGATCTGATGCTCAATTTTATGTCTGTTGTGGGTGAGACTGTTACTTTTCAGTTTGGAAGGAATAGTAGGTTAGGTTGGAATGGTGTTGGTGGAATTACAGCACATGGGACTTTGGCAAATTATAAATTTAATCCCGGGAAGAAAAATAGAGGCATGAGTGTTTCTTCGGGCGCCCGGATGCTTGGGCCGGGTTTACCACCGGATTTTTCGCTTTATGTTTCTGATGACGGAACCGCACAGCTAGTCATTAACTTTGGAAAAGGTGGAAGGGTTACTTTATCGGACCGTATATATTCGCCTTGGAACTCAGGCATTTATGAGGGGCAGGGTTTGTTTTAGTTTAATATCAGCTTAAGCTCCATAAAGGAATTGAAATTTAGAGATTATGTTCTTTCTGTAATTATATCGTTGAACCGGAATAAAACCCATGGAATACGTGGGTAATATTACCAACGACCTTAAAAATTTAAAGCCATGAAAAAAGCAATTAAAATATTTCTGATGATGCTACTATGCAGCGCGATGGTTGTGCCAGCTGTGAGTGCTCAGAACGAGGCAAAAAGTAAGCATCAGAAGTTGACAAAACAGGAAAAAAAGGAAATGCGTATAAAAGCGTCTCTGGAATCGCGCAAATACATCTTTCAGCTGTTGAAACAGAGACTTTTTGTTCTGGAAGCTAATCAGTTATATGGAAGAAATGGGATTATGATACCGGTTTCTTCTTCTATCAATTTTCTTGCCATAAAGGGGAATAAAATCATCTTTCAGTTTGGTCTTGAAGAAGGTGTGATAGGACGCAATGGTGTAGGAGGCCTGACTGCTGAAGGTTTTGTGGATCATTATTCCTTTAATCCGGGTAAAACCACAAAAAAAGCCATGGTTGTCTCTGGAGATATCAGACCTAAAGGTTCTGGCGACCAGGGACACTTTATCCTGACCGTTGGAAATGAAGGAAACGCCATTTTGAATATCCTGTTTCCTTATGGCGGGCGACTTACCATGAATGGTCAGATAGTCGACTTCGCACACACTTCAGTGTTTAAAGGACATACGATGTTTTAAAAACACGGTTAATTTTCCTGCATCCAGGATTTCAAAATACTGATGGCTTCTTTTTTTTGCTTTTCAGGAAGATTGTTGATACGTGTAAAATGGCTTCCGTTAGGCTTTACGAATTTTACACAATTATTTTGATAGGTAAGATTCACGGAAGTAGAGCCCCACGGATCGGAGCCCCCAACCAGAAACATCATGTTGTGGGCTTTATGCCTGATAAAACAGTCCACTTTTTCCATTAAAGACGAATTAAAAGTCACATGAACTCCTTTGGGTAAGGTAAACATGAAATTGGGCTCTTTTTTAAAAGTAGTCCATTTTTTAAACGGTTTGATATCATATCCGTACATTCCCGTTTCATGCATGGCTTCATAGAAAAATGGCTCAAATTTTTTAATTCCCTGATCAGAAACCCAGGAAAGATCAGCGACTTTATTCAAATGACTGATCATTTTTTCCGGGCTGGTTCCCGGTCCGGGAATTGAATCGGCGGGTGTTTTACCCCATTGCCAATAAGCAAAAGGATATTCAAAGATCATCAGCTGAAATGCTTTGTCATAGCCTATTTTATATGTATAGCCCAATTTTTTTGCCAATTTCTCAAAATAGGGAAGGTATTTTTTCCTGTGACTAATCAGTTCTTTCTGATAATTGAAGATTTTTTGTCTGATTTGTTTTGTCCCTACCGAATCAAGAAACATATTGATGCGCCGGTCGGTAATCGAAAAGTTCAGTGGTGCTACATAGGCAACGGTAGCCGTGACATCTTTAGGATAAAAATACCTGTAATACATGGATGTCTGTCCGCCTTTGCTGATCCCGGTACTTACCCATTTACCATGATAAATATACTTTAAAAGCAGCGCAACTTCGTGATCATCCGTGGCCGCCTGTTTTACAGTCAAGTATCGCCAGTCAAGACTGTCCGGTGCTGATGGCGGGAAAAAACGGTGTTCCAGAACTATCAGATTGGCATCAAGAATGGGACATAATTCGTTGATATATTTCGGATTTTCTGCATAGCTGGCCCAATAACCTTCTGTTACGAAGACAACAGGCTTGTCAATCCCCTTGTTAAACAGGAAAATCCGTTGCGTAAACTTTTTCCCGTTGGGATTGTTATGATCTAAAGGCTGGGTAAGATTGATGACATATTTTTGATTAAAAAACGTATCCACCTCTATTTTATGAAAGGTGATGGGCCAGGTTTTGGCCAGCTTCTCGAGTTGCTGTTGCAGTGTCTGGGCATGAATGAAACCTGCAAAAAGCAGTGAAAAAGCGACTAATAGAATTTTAACGGGGGTAGTTTTCGGCTTCATAAGCAAAAAATTTATCACAAATTTAATTTCAATAGTACGAATGGCAGTTTACAGGGTTTGGCCTAAGTAAATCTCTGAATCTATAAACTGTATTTTATCGTTCGATGAAGCTTCGTATCTTTGTTTTTAAATGTAAAAAGTATTAATATGTCAAAAAGAACTATTGTTACCTTGCCTGGTGACGGTATAGGTCAGGCAGTTCTGGAAGCTGCCATCCGCGTGTTGGATGCGGCAGGATTTGAAGCAGAGTATGTTGAAGGTGATATCGGTTGGGAATTCTGGAAAAAAGACGGGAACCCGCTCCCGGAACGCACTATCGAACTCATCAAAAAACATAAAATTGCCTTGTTCGGCGCCATTACATCCAAGCCAAAAGATGATGCCGCTACAGAGTTGAATCCTGCCCTTCAAAACAAAGGTTATGTCTATGCTTCGCCCATCGTGAATCTCCGGCAGCATTTTGGCCTGGATGTTTGTATGCGCCCATGCCATACCTACAAGGGAAACCCTTTGAATTTCATCCGGCGAGGCGGCGATGGAAGTATTGAAGAACCGGCTGTGGATGTGGTTATTTTCCGCCAAAATACCGAAGGTTTGTACAGTGGAATCGAATGGTCAGACCCGCCGGAAAACGTGATGGATGCTTTCAATAGCCATCCTAAATTTTTGAAGAATTTTGGTAATACCTCAAAAAATGAAATTTCTATATCATCACGAATTTTTACTAAAACGGCTGTGGGAAGTATTCTGAAAGCTGCTTTCGAATATGCACGTAAAAATGGTTACAAATCGGTAACGGTTTGTGAAAAACCCAATGTGCTTCGTGAAACTTCCGGTATGATGTATAAGATGGCCAAGGAGATGCAGAAAAATGAATATTCGGAAATTGAGTTGTGGAATACCAATGTGGACGCCCAGATGATGTGGCTTACAAAAAATCCGGAAAACTACGGTGTTATCGTAGCAGGAAATCTTTTTGGTGATATTATCTCGGATGGATTTGCCGGTTTGATTGGCGGCTTGGGATTTGCCTGCTCCGCACAGTATAATCCTGAATCAGGGATTGGTGTTTTTGAACCCACACATGGCTCAGCCCCGAAATATGCAGATTTTTCTGTTTCCATCGTAAATCCCATTGCTATGATCGAATCGGCTTGTATGATGCTTGATTTTATTGATGAAAAAGCCATTGCTAAGAAAATCAGAAATGCTGTGGCAAAAGTTGTTCTGGATGGGAAAATTCGTACCTATGACATGTTGAAGATGACCGGCCGTGCCGATGTGGTTGAAAAAGGCGCTGTATCAACTGATGAAATGGCTGATGTCATCATAGCAAACTTGTAGAAAATAATGATTTAAGAAGCGGTTTTCCCGGAAGGGAAGACTGCTTCGTTACGTTTTTAAATCAATCTGAATATCATGAATAACGAGGTATTACAACTCTGGCCTGAACTGGAATGGATTCAGGATCCGTCATTGCGGGAAAAGACTGCTACCACATGGGAACTAGCTTTGGAAAGGAGTGTGCTGAGCATTGCCGACCTTAACCGGATACCTTTTACCCTGCTGGCGGGCCCCGACTTAAAGGTGACTTTTATGGAGCACAAACGTTCCGTAGTCCACATTGCCAGAGATGCAGGTCTGAAAATCAATGAAATGTACCATGGTGAACTGCCTGTGGATATGGATGTTTTGATTGCCGGAGCTATACTAGTTGATGTGGGCAAACTTCTTGAGTATGAACTGGATGAAAACGGGAATTCCATTCAGGGTAATTACGGGAAGTATTTACGGCATCCTTTTTCAGGCGTAAGCCTTGCAGAAGAAGCTGGTGTCCCGCCTCAGGTCTGCCATATCATTGCTACCCATGCCGGAGAAGGCGATATGGTAAAACGAACGACGGAAGCTATTCTGGTGCATCATGCCGATTTCATGACTTTTCTGCCTTTCAAGGACAGGTTGAAAATTTAGAGTGCTTGGAGTTCATAAAGTGCGCTAAAGTTCATAAAGTTGTAGGGTTACGTTTCCAAAAAAGCTTCAGGTTCTTTAGCGTACTTAAGGTACTATTAACTAAGTAATCCTGAGACTCTTACTGACGGAAGTAAAGATTGCTAAGATTTCTTTAGCTTCGTCCAGTATTGTTTTAATTTTCTCAGAATCAATATATCCTAAATCAGTAATTAATTCTAACCAATAAACGGTTTCACTTGCTTCGCTTTCGCAGATTCGAATTTTGCTACTGAAATCTGCCTTGCTTCTGGAATGGTTAGCTTCTCTGTAATTAGCCCCGATACTTGTTCCCAGTTTAGTTATCTGATATTTTATCACTTTGCTTTCTGCTGTATTTGGTAAAAGGATTGAAAGCTTGATAATATTTATAACCTGAGTTCGATATAAGATTTATCTCACAGAAAGCCAATAGTGGGCCAGATTTGTTGCTAAAAATCACGAAGTTATAGCGGGCTATTACAAGAGGGTTTTAGTGCAAAGATGGTGTGCTATTGGCTTTTTTATTTGTAACGGAACTTCCTTTTAGTTAATGCAAAGGAATCTCCTGGGAGCCTTT
>CAZPPK010000068.1:0-14249 GCA_964588415.1 uncultured Lentimicrobiaceae bacterium | reverse complement strand
CCCCGCCCCTTGGGGCGATTAATAATCTCCTTTTGATACCCCGCTACTCTGCGGCCGGGGGTAGTTCATTTTATTTCGTGTCAAACGCCGTCTCCCGACTCCGGTTATCGGCCTTTTTACCGGGGCAACGGTTTCCAAAATTAGAACAATTTTTTACATCAGCTGCTTTTGTTAAATGATCTAAAATTGTTATTTGCCGGCACCATGCTTTACGGATATTCCCTAATTTTGTTTTCAACTTGCCTTAAAAGTAAAATCATTTAAAAAGAAGGCTATTATGGAATTTAAAATTTCGAAAGAAAATACTGCTGTTGTGGTCATTGACTTGCAAAAAGGAATCACTGCCATGCCTACGGAACCTTATCCGGCAAAGATGGTTATCGAAAATTCGGTAAAGATTATAGAAACTGCACGGCAGAAACAGATGTCTGTTTTTTTGGTTCATGTTACGCCTTCTGCTGATGGAGAAGACGCTTTACACCCTGTCGTTGAAAATGTACCTAATTTTGGACCAAGGTCAGCTGACTGGGCTGAATATATCCCGGAACTCAACATTCAACCAACAGATTTCCTGATTACAAAACATCAGTGGGGCGCCTTCTACGGAACAGAACTTGACTTGCAACTCAGGCGTCGCGGAATTGACACTATCATTCTTTGTGGCATTTCAACAAATATGGGGGTTGAAAGTACCGCAAGGTTTGCTTTTGAATACGGCTTCAATCAGATTTTTGCTGAAGATGCCATGGCTGCCCACTCTCAGGAACAACACGAACATCCGGTAAAATATACTTTTCCACGCTTTGGTTTGGTGATGAAAACGGAAGAGCTTTTGAAAAAAATGGAATAATAAGTTTAGCTGATTGTGATTTTTGGGTTCGGTTTTTCCAGAATTCATAGAAAAAGGAATCTATTTCTCATTACCAAAAAATTATCCGTTACTTTTGCTTTTTTATAAAAAGAGATGGGATGAAACGACTATTGATATTCGCTTTGATTACGATTTTATCTGGAGCTGCTGTAGCTCAGAATGGTTATCGTATCAGGATACATTTGAATGGATATAGGGAAAATAAGTTATTGCTGACTTGTTATTATGGCGACAAAATACAGCTGATTAATACTGTCCAGGCAGTAAAACCCGGTATTTTTGTTTTCCAGGGAAAAAAGCCGCTCACAGGCGGAATATATATGGCTGTGAGTTCCAAAAAGTCAAAATTATTTGAATTTATCATTGGTAAAAATCAGAATTTCACACTAACAACAGATACGGTTAATTATTCGCTCGATATGAAGGTTTCAGGTTCAAAGGAAAACACTTTGTTCTTCAATTATCTGAAAACCAATGAAAAATTCTATAAGCAAACAAAACAGATTGAGAGTGAACTAAAAGCAGTACCTGAAGGAAGTCATTCTTACAATCTCATTAAACAGAAACTGGATTCATTGAATAAAGCGATTACAGCTGATAAAGAATATATTATTAAGAAAAATCCGGATACTTTTTTTGCAGTTTTACTGAAAGCGATGGAACCGGAACAAGTTCCTAAAAATCCTAATCCGAAGGATTCATTATTTGCATATCGTTATATGCTGCATCATTACTGGGATTATTTTAATCCCGGGGATCAGCGGTTGATGAGAACTCCCATCTATAACAGGAAAATAGATTATTATTTTAAAAATTTGGTTCTTCTTCAGCCTGATTATGTTGATCATGCCATAGATTTGGTGATTTCAAAATCCAAATCCTGTAAAGAATGTATGAGCTATCTGGTCTGGAAATTTACAGTGGAATACCAAAACCCAAAATATATGGGTTTCGATAAGGTTTTTGTTCATATAGTAGATCGGTATTTTGCGAAGGATTCCATTGAAAATACAACCCCGTCCATTCTAAAAATGCTGAAGGAACGCGCCAATGAACTTCGTCATCTTTTGATTGGAAAACCAGCGCCTGATTTAATTTTGATGGATACATCGGGGCAATATATAAACTTCCGGTCACTGCATCACAGGTTTGTACTTTTGATGTTCTGGGACTACCATTGCAGTGTCTGTAAACGGGAAATCAATGCTTTAAAGCCATTTTACAAACAATATGCTAAGAAATATGATCTTGAAGTTTACGGGATTAGCATCAATCCAGATCTGGACAATTGGAAGAAAGCTGTGCGCAACCGGAAATTGCCCTGGATCAATGTAAACGGGACGCGAAGTGTAAAGGGAGATTATACAAAGACTTACAATATTCACGGAACCCCGCAGTTTTTTTTACTGAACAGCAAAGGGAAAATCATTGCCAAGCATTTCTCTGTATATCAGTTGAAATTGATTCTGGACAGGAACTTAATTAAGGAATTTTAATAATAATTGGATAAAAATTCCGTTATTTGGCATTATTAAAAGATCATTTTTTTCGATTGATCTTATGTAGATAAATGTGCTGTGAATGAGAAAATTTATCATTGCAATCATTATATCATTGTTGTATGCTGTATCTGTTTATGGGCAGTGCAGTACGACGGCAGATTTCACCTATTCTTATACGGGATGCAGCACAATTCAATTTGTAGATGCATCTTCGACTTCAGCAGGTTATACGCTGGTTAAATGGCATTGGAATTTTGGTGACGGAGGGACTGCCACAAGCGATAGCTTGACGCATACCTTTATGCCTGGTACAAATGTGCAGGTAACGTTAGTGGTAACGGCAGAGGATCCATTAGGCAATATCTGTCAAGGTACTATCACAAAAAGCATTAGTATTCGTACGCTTCCAACGGTACACATTGCAAGTACGCCCAATCCTGCCTGTTTAAACATTCCGGTGAAATTCACAGGTAGATCAAATCATGGGATTCAAAGCTGGCAATGGATTTTCGGAGATGGAGATACAGTCAATGTTCAAAATCCTTTACATCAATATGTCGATACCGGTTCTTATAATGTGATATTGCATGTAGTTGACACACTCGGATGTACCAATCAATACGATACGGTTCAAAAAATAAATCCTATACCGGCTGTTGATTTTACCTGGAGCCCCAATCCCGCCACAACGGTTGACAATATCCAGTTCGACGGTACAAGTAATGCAACGGCAAATGCAACTACCATGTACTGGCATTGGGATTTTGGCGACGGTGATACGGCAAATGTTCAGAATCCGACCCATAATTATACTGTAGCAGGGCAAGATACAGTAAAACTGACCATTGATGTAAACGGATCCTGTACGAATTCTGTCACCAAGATTTTGACAATTAATTCATTACCTGTGGTGAATTATAACTATTCCTATCAATCCTGCAGCCGGATTCAGTTTGTGGATTTTTCTTCCGCATCACCCAATTATACCCTGGTAAAATGGCATTGGAATTTCGGTGACGGCGATACCGCCACGGGCTCGACTGTGGCTCATACTTTTATGCCCGGGGCTAATGTAAAGGTAACGCTGGTGGTTTCAGCCGAGGATACATTGGGTAATATTTTCAAAGATTCGACTTCCAAAAACATCAGCATCCATTCCCTGCCGACAGTACATATTCAAAGCACGCCCAATCCAGCCTGTTTGCAGATTCCGCCCCAGTTTGACGGAACTTCCAATCATGGGATTCAAAGCTGGCAATGGATTTTCGGAGACGGCTATACGGTTAATGTTCAGAATCCATTACATCAATATGTAGATACAGGTTCATATAATGTGATCCTACATGTCGTTGACACGTTGGGATGTGCCAATGATACGGTTTATGTTCAAAGGATTGATCCGAATCCCACGGTGGATTTTACCTGGAATTCCGATCCTGCGACTACTGTCGATAACATCCAGTTTAATGGTACGAGTACTTTCACATCGGGTGCAACTACCGTTGCCTGGCATTGGGATTTTGGTGACGGTGATACGGCAAATGTTCAGAATCCGACCCATAATTATACTGTAGCAGGGCAAGATACCGTTACTTTGTCTGTTGATATAAACGGAGTGTATTCGTCAACTGTTAAGAAGGTAGTGACGGTTTATCCCTATGTTGTGCCTAACTTTACGTATTCGGTTTCCTGTTTGAAAGACATAACCTATTTTACGGATTCTTCCACAACCGCATCCGGAACTACAATCCAAACCTGGAAATGGTATTTCGGTGACGGTGACAGCACCATTATCAACAGCCCGAACAGCCCCAATACAACCCATATTTATGTTACACAGGCGATGTATCCGGTTACCCTTGTTACCGTTACGACGAGCGGTTTCCAGCGGAGTGTGACCAAAAATATTACAGTGGTTCCCAAGCCAACGGCATTCTTTGCTTTTAATGATACATGCTATACCAATCCAACTACTTTTTATGACAGATCTTCTACAAACGGAGGTTCGCCCATCACTTCCTGGCACTGGACTTTTGGCGATGGCGATTCCGCCAGTGTTCAGGACACAATGCATATGTACAGCCATCCGGGCAGCTACCAAGTTTATCTGTATATTCAAAACGGTAACGGTTGCCGGGATACGGCTGTAAGGACTGTTGTAATGGATACTTTACCTACCGTGGACTTCGCAATGTCTCAGGATACAATTTGTCAGGGAGAAAGCATTGCTTTTTCAGGATTAGCAACTGGCATACAGTCTTGGCAGTGGGATTTTGGAAACGGTGCGACTTCATCTTATCAAAATACAACCTATCGTTATCCTACGCCCGGACTTGATACCGTGACGCTTACGGTCAAAGATTTAAAAGGATGCACCAGTTCCGTTTATCATACGGTTTTTGTAAAACCGTCTCCTATTGCGAATTTTGGTTTTACAATTTTGTGTAAAGGAGATACAACCTGCTTTTTGAATAGCTCATATATTTCCGGAGACTATATTAAATCATGGAACTGGAATTTCGGGGACAGCACTATTTCTTCTATTCAGAATCCCAATCATTATTACAAACCCATACGAAATTATAACGCAAGGCTCACCATTACTTCTAATGAGGCTTGTAGCAGTTCCATAACCAAATTAATAATTTTCGATTCTCTACCAAAGACCAATTTTTCAGTTTCGAACACCTGTATGAACGACAAAACCCTATTTACGGATAGTACCACGTCGCCCGGAAGTAGTTATATCAAAACCCGTAAATGGTATTTTGGCGATGGTGACAGCCTGATTGTAACTGACTCAAGTAAATTTACGACTCAACATATTTATCGCTACACAACAACCTATGATGTGACTCTGATAACTCTTAATTCTTTTGGAAAAGAGAACACGCTGACAAAACAGATCACAGTGCATCATAAACCGCTGGCAGACTTTTCAATTAACGATACCTGCTACACTAAACCGCTGACCTTTTCGGATCAATCGACAAAATACGGCGGTTCTGCTCTGTCGGCATGGAATTGGGATTTTGGCGATTCGCTGTCGGGAACAAAAAACAAATCTACTTTAGAGAACCCCACCCATGTTATGAGCTATCCTGGTACTTATGATGTACAACTTATTGTGTCAAACATGGATGGATGTTCAGATACTGCTGTCAGAAATGTGGTTGTCGATTCGTTACCGGATGTGGCCTTTACCGTGCAAAAAGATACCTTGTGTTTTAGCGAGAAGGCTCGTTTTTATGGAGTTGGGAAAAACATCACATCATGGCATTGGGATTTTGGCAATGGAGATACTTCTTCCTATCAAAATCCTGTTTATCAGTATTCTAAGCCTGGAACTTATGTAGTGATGCTGACTGTTAAAGATCTGAAGGGTTGCTCAAACTTTGTTTCGGATACTGTTTTTGTTGATGATAATCCGAAAGCCGAATTTTCGATTGGGCGTTCCTGTGCCGGAGATTCCACTTTTTTTTCAGATAAAACAACCAGTTCTAATAGTTATATTTCAAATTGGAACTGGAATTTTGGCGATACAGTATCCGGAGCAAACCAGTCATCAATAGAGAACCCGGTACATCATTTTACGGCTGTGGGAACTTATACCACGCGGCTTGTTGTTACTGATAATTATGGCTGTATTGACACAGTTTCTCATTTTGTGAATGTTTATGACCATCCCAAAGCAACTTTCGATTATAGTCAGGCCTGCGACCCGGCAACCAGAGTCGATTTTACTGACAAGTCGGTGCGTAGCAGCAGCAAAAGTCCGGTCATTTCTTACTTGTGGAAATTTTATCAGGATGATTCTTCCAATTTGAAAGATCCTTCTTACCAGTTTCCGCATTATGATTCGTGTTATCAGGTTACTTTAATGGTGACAGATACAAACGGATGCCGAAATACAGATACTGTGCAGGTCTGCCTTCGCGACAGCTTGCGGGTAGATTTTACCATGCCTAAGGTTTGTCTTGGAAAACGTACGGCATTTAGGACTTCTTATCTGCCTTATCCCGACTCAATAGCTTCCTATACCTGGAACTTTGGTGATGGAAGTACAGAAGTTATTACATATCATGATACTGTCAGTCATATTTTCCCGCGTCCGGGAAAATATAATGTTATACTTAGTGCTGAAGATACCAACGGCTGTTCAGTTTCCATAACACATCAGGCTGTAATAGATTCACTTCCACAACCTGGTTTCACCTACCTTACTCCGGATTGTGACAAGCCGACGTATTTTGAAGGCTCAACAAGGGGTGGAGGCAATTTCATCAGTACCTGGAGTTGGAATTTCGCGGATGTTTCTTCAGGAACTGCAAATGCTTCTACTTTGCAGAACCCTAATCACCTTTATGCTTCAAATGACAGCACTTATCGGGTCAAGCTGATTGTAATGAATTTCAATGGTTGTGTTGATTCGGTTACAAAACCCGTGAAAAGAAATTCATGTATGACTGTTTCTTATGCAGTGAATACAGCTACAGGATGTGCTCTTAATCCGGTTTATTTCAAAGATCGTACTTCCTTAAACTCTTCCAAAGGAAGCATCACCGAATGGGAATGGGATTATGGTGATGGGAAAACGGAAACGTATACTTCATATAAAGATTCTGTCCTGCATGTTTACAGTTCGGCAGGAACCTACATGGTTTCATTGAAAGTTTATGCTACGGTGAACAATATTCCATTTAGCAATACCTATGACTCTATTGTGCAGATTTACAGGCCACCTGTTGCAGATTTTGGCTTTAGCAATGCATGCACAAATCAGGAAGTTTATTTTACGGACTCCACTCAGACTTCCGATTCCAATCTGAGCGGATGGCAATGGACATTCAACGATCCTTATTCCACGGCTAATTTCTCAGGTTTGCAAAATCCGGTTCACCTTTATGATTCAACAGGTTCTTTCCCGGCACAATTAATCGTTACCGATTTTAATAATTGCCATGACACGATTACCAAACCTGTTGTGGTAAATGCTACGCCTGTAGTCGCATTTAACGTAAGTTACAACTACAATGGCATCACGGGCCAGGTATTATTGAACAACACATCCACAGGAGCCAGCAGCTATTTGTGGAGCTTCGGTGATGGCAACACATCCACAGATGCGAATCCGGTTTATCAGTATGCATCAGTAGGGGTCTTTAAAATTTTTCTGACGGCCACCAGCGTTTATATGTGCTCCGATACTGCTTCCAGCGTTTATAATCTGACATCCGGACTTTTTGTTCCAAATTCCTTTGCTCCAGGATCTGACAATGCAGGGATAAATATCTTTGAACCCAAGGGTGTTAATTTGAAAGAGTTTGATATTCAGGTATTCAGCACTTGGGGTAATTTGCTGTGGGAAAGCAAAAAACTAGATGCCAATGGCGAGCCTGTGGAAGGCTGGGACGGAACTTATAAAGGACAGCCCATGCCTGCCGGTGACTATATCTGGAGAATAAAGGCCAAATTCCTTGACGGCAGCGAATGGAAAGGTTCAGATAACGGAGATGGCAATAAGAAACCTTATGGCACGGTCTTGCTGATACGGTAAGGTTTTAATTTAAGAAAAGAAATGCTGAGAGAATTGTCAATAAAACGGATTAGAATTTGGGTGCTACTAGGCATCTTGGCTGTGGGTATGCCTTCGTTGAAGGCGCAAGACGTCGATTTCTCTCAGTTTTTTAATAATCCCACTTATTTCAATCCTGCTTATGTGGGTTTAACTCAAGGACTGAAAGTCCGTATGAATTACCGCAGACAATGGACAGGCCTTTCGGGTGATTATCATGCTTATGATTTTAGTGCCGATATCGCCGACAGAAATATTCCCGGCGCAGGAGGAATCGGAATTATAGCCACTTCAGACATGCAGGGACTTGGCATGCTTAAAACATCCATGGCGGGGATCATTCCATCAGTTCGCATTCCTATCAACAGTTTTTCAGTTTTTCAACTGGGTGTTTTGATCTCTGTTATCTCGCGGCAGATGAACTGGAATAATCTGGTTTTTTCGGACCAACTGGATCCCAGGCTGGGAAATATTGGCCCCAGTAGTTTTCCTACTCCTGGAAGCAATTCAATTACTTTTGCAGACTTTACTATTGGTGGTATTTACCAGATACAGTTAAATAATATGGTCGGTACCTTCGGATTTGCAGTACACCACATCACACAACCCAGCCAGTCATTTCTTCAGGATGTGGCTCCGTTGCCACGCGAATATGTTGCCCATGCCGATGTCGTGATTGATCTGCAACGCCACGGCGGATATTATGATAGGGCAAGGGACATCAAAATAAATCCCGGTATTTTCTATAAGCAGCAGGCTTCCATGAGTTTGCTTACCTTTGGCGCCAACGCCTATGTTTCCAATATTTATTTTGGCCTTTGGTATAAAGATGAAATATTTTCACAAAGAGGTTTTGGAAATTTTGTATGGCTTGCTGGGGTCAATGTTCCCTTCAGTGATAACAACCGTATGAAAGTGATGTATTCATTTGATATGAATGTACTGCACAATACAAACTTCACAGGGCCTTCACATGAAATCAGCCTTATTTTTGAATTGGACAATGCAAGGATCATCAATCCCAACCGCCTTCCTGCTGTTGAGAGAAGTGCTATGGAATGCTCTCCGTTTTAAGAAGTAAGAAGCTTTTCAGAAAATCAAAAGAAAGTCATGGAAACAAAAAAGCCAGAAGTATTCCGGCTTTGGTGGGACATATTGGATTCGAACCAATGACCCCCGCCCTGTCAAGGCGATGCTCTAAACCAACTGAGCTAATGTCCCATAGGTATTTTGAAGAACTTTTTCAATTTTTGGTGGGACATATTGGATTCGAACCAATGACCCCTGCTCTGTGAAAGCAATGCTCTAAACCAACTGAGCTAATGTCCCGCAAACTGAACTTCAGTTTTTTCAGGCTGCAAAAATAATAAAATACTTTCTCAGCTTCAACTAAATTTATCAGTGGTAATAAAATCATCAGGCAACCAAATGGAATTTTAACAGAAAAGCCACCGAAACACCCAGCATAGCACCAATCAGCACTTCTACCGGGGTGTGTCCCAGCAACTCTTTCAATTGTTCCTGAACATAACCTTCATCAAACATCTTGCTGAGTGATTCTCCCAACCTGTTCAAAACGCCCGCCTGTTTTCCTGCCGCTCTTCTGATTCCTGATGCATCATGCATTACGATGACAGCAAAAACAAGGCAAATTGCAAACAGAGGACTTGAAACGCCTTTTGAAATTCCTACGGCAGTGGTCAGTGCACTGACCGTGGAAGAGTGGGAGCTGGGCATGCCCCCGGTTTCCCACAACCGTTTCATATTTAGTTTTTTGTCAATTATTATTGAACTTATGACTTTGTAGAACTGAGCCAGAAACCAGGCAACAAATACTACATCAAGTATGTTGTTATCCAAAAGAATTCCCTTTTCCATGATCGTGTGATTTTAGTCAACGGCAAAGGTAATTATAACTCAAAGTGCCTGAGTAATTTTTATCAGTAAAAACAGGAAATTATGGCTTCATCACCGGTTAGCGGTCATTTCGATAACTATTTTATTAGTGAAACTCTATTTTGAAAATCCGCGATAAGCGGAGCATTCGAAATAGTTAGTTGAACTAATCCCGCTTTTTCAGCGGGATATAGGTTAATATCCCGACCCTCTGGGCCGGTTCCTTATATTGGGTTCAGGGTTCTACCCTGAGGTTTAATACCTTTTTATATCTTTGGCGCTACTTTGGAAAAGTGTTCCTTGCGGGAAGTGTTTTATGGGAAATTTAAAGGACGATTTTTTTCCCAAGGGGGCTGATTAAGTTTTGATGTTTAACCTATTACCAAATTAAACTTACATCCATGAGAAAAGGATCTTTTATGATTTTAGCCTTTGTTTTGGCTTTCGGACAGCAATCGTTCTGCCAAAATGAAAAGAAACAAATTACGCTGGCCGACATCTGGACTAATAAAACTTTTGGTCCGAAACTGGTCCGTGGAATATTTTCTTTGAACAACGGAACGCAGTACACCCGTATCAAAGACGGTTCAATTGTCGTTTACAATTACAGAACCGGCGACTCGGTAAAGACACTTGTCAACGCAGCCGACCTGGTTCCACAAGGGGAGACCCAGCCCATCAAAATAAACAGTTTCTCTATTAATAAAGATGAAACCAAGTTTATTTTCCCGACCCAGATTGAACACATCTACCGGCACTCACGCTTGTCCTATGATTACGTATGGGACAGCCAGACAAAAAAACTCACTCCTTTGTCAACCAATGGAAAACAAAGGTTGGCACAGTTTTCACCCGACGGAAATAAAATTGTTTTTGTAAGGGGTAATAACATTTATATCAAGGATTTAAATACGAGTGAAGAAAAACAGATCACTTTTGATGGTAAGAAAAATGCCATTATCAATGGTACCTGCGACTGGGTTTATGAAGAAGAATTCGGCTTTACCAAAGCCTTTTTCTGGTCGTCCGACAATTCAAAAATTGCATTTTACCGCTTTGATGAGAGTAAAGTAAAACAATATACGTTAAGTTTTTATGGTACTTTATATCCAAAGCTCGATACTTATAAATATCCTGTTGCCGGTGAAGCCAATTCTGTCGTTCAGATTTTGGTTTATGATTTGAAAACCGGAAAGACCACACGTATGGATGTGGGCAACAACACCGATCAATATCTTCCACGTGTGAAATGGACCACCAATCCAAATGTGCTTACCATCGAACGCCTGAACCGCCATCAGAATCATCTTGAGATACTGCTTGCCAATGCAGAAACGGGTGTATCTCATGTCTTATACAATGAAACGAATAAGTACTACATCGACATAACCGATGATCTGACTTTCCTGCCCGATGGAAAAGAATTTTTGATGACTTCCGAAAAAGACGGTTACAATGCCATATATCTTTATGATATGGATGGAAAACTCGTTCGAAAACTCACCAATGGCGATTGGGATGTGATGAAGGTTTACGGATACAATCCCAAACGAAAAGAAGTATTTTTCCAGGCAGCGAAATCTTCGCCGCTTGATCGCGATATTTATGCAGTTTCCCTTAAAGGAAAGCTTACCGGGATTTCAAAAAAAGAAGGCACTAATGATGCTTTGTTCAGCAAAACTTTCGATTATTTCATCAATACCTGGAGCAATGCCAACACACCGCCTTACATCACTGTAAACAATTACAAGGGCAAAGTGATCCGGGTTCTGGAAGACAATACAAAACTCATCAATAAGATGCATTCTTATGCCATGAGTCCTGAGACTTTCTTTACATTGAAATCACCAGAGTTCACATTACCCAACGGCAAACAAATTGACCTGAATGCATATATGATCAAGCCCCCCCATTTTGATCCAAATAAAAAATATCCCGTTTTAATGTATGTATATGGGGGGCCTGGTGTTCAGACCGTGAACAATGCATGGGGCCGGTCCGATTATTTATGGTTTGAAATGTTGGCAGAAAAAGGGATTGTTGTGATTTCGGTAGACAATCGTGGTACAGGCGCCCGGGGAGAGCTCTTCAAAAAAATGACCTATCTGCAATTGGGACATTATGAAATTGCCGATCAAATGGAAGCAGCCAAATTGATTGGTAAGTTTCCTTTTGTTGACAGCACACGTATTGGTATTTTTGGATGGAGTTATGGCGGATTTATGGCTTCGCTGGCCATCACCAAAGGAGCCGATGTATTTAGCACGGCTGTGGCTGTGGCACCGGTAACAAGCTGGCGTTATTACGACAACATTTACACGGAACGTTACATGCGCACACCAAAAGAGAATCCGGAAGGTTACAAAGTAAACTCTCCGCTTTATTATGTGAATAAAATGAAAGGAAATAACTTCCTGTTGGTATTCGGAAGTGCCGACGACAATGTCCACCCGCAGAACTCCATGCAATTTATTACCGACATGATCGCAGCAAACAAGCAGTTTAATTTGATGGTTTACCCTAATAAGAATCACAGTATTTATGGAGGAAACACAAGGTATCATTTGTACACGCGGATGACGGATTTCTTGTTGAAGCATTTGAAGCCGTAATTTGAATAGAAAAGCAGGGATGCAGAATTATTTGCATGATAAGATAATAGTATTTAATTTTGTCGCCCAATAATCATTTGTGTTTTATTATTAATTAACAAGAAAGTAGGTATTTTAAATGATTATTATTCCAGTAAAAGAAGGCGAAAACATTGACAGAGCACTGAAACGTTTCAAACGTAAGTTTGAAAAAACCGGTGCTATGCGCGCGCTGCGTGAAGGTCAGCGTTATGTAAAGCCCTCTGTAAAACGCAGAGAGCAGAGGCTAAAAGCCATTTACATTCAGCAGCTTCGTCAAGCAGAACAAGGTTAAGCTTTTTTAAGGAAATTATCCTAAAGAAACTTTGATTCGGGGTAAAGATTTATTATCTTTGAATCAAAGTTTCTTTTTATATGAGCACGGGTCAATTCATCCATCACCTTCAGTATGAAAAGCGCTACTCAACCCACACGGTTAAAGCTTATCAAAACGACCTACGCTCTTTCCGGGAATATTTACAAGAAAATTACGAAGTTTCAGACTTAAAAGATGTTCGTCCTGAAATGATCCGGTCGTGGATTGTTACGATGATGGATCAGAAATTCAATCCGAAAAGTATCAATCGAAAAATAAGTACCCTTAAAGCATTTTACAAATATCTGCTTCGTGAGAACCTGATAAAGAAAAACCCTGTTGAAAATGTACATACCTTAAAACAGGGTCAGCATCTTCCCACTTACGTGGAAAAGGAAAAAATTAACCAATGGCTTGATGAAGAAGCCAAAACAGAAGACTTCCCCTTTGTCCGTGACCGCCTTGTTGTACTTATTTTATATTCAACAGGTATCAGGCTAAGTGAATTACTGGGCTTAAACCAGGCATCATTTAATTTCTCAGAGAACACATTAAAAGTTAAAGGAAAACGAAATAAAGAGAGGATTATACCGTTTTCTATAGAGATGAAAGATGAGGTGTTAATGTATCTTGAGTTAAAACAGAAAGCTTTTACTGATCCTGATAAAGCACTTATTGTGACAAATAAGGGGGCAGCTGCCTATCCGAAATTCATTTACAGACTTGTTAACAAGGCACTTTCAGGTTTAAGCAGTTCAGCAAAAAGTCCTCATGTATTACGTCACACTTTTGCCACGCACATGTTAAACAATGGAGCAGGACTAAATTCCATCAAAGAATTGCTTGGCCATGCCAGTTTATCAGCCACGCAAATCTACACGCACACAACCATTGAACAGCTAAAATCAATATATTCTCAAGCCCATCCCAGGGCTCATCTAAAAAAAGGAGGTTAGACATGAATGTAAACATCAATTCGGTACATTTTAAAACCGACAGGAGTCTAGACAATTTTATTGAGAAAAAGATCCATAAACTTTCTGGCTTTCATGAAGGCGTTATGGGTTCTGAGGTCACATTAAAGCTGGACAATTCAGAAACCAGGGAAAACAAGATTTCTGAAATCCGTCTGTTATTAAAAGGAGAAGAACTCTTTGCTAAAAAACAAAGTCGTACTTTTGAAGAGGCTGTTGATCTCGCTGTTGATGCCCTCAAAAAGCAAATAGAAAAGCACAAGGAAAAGCGTAATAAATAATTTTAAATTTTATCTAAATTTATTTTGGTAAATCCAATTAAACGTTCTATTTTTGCAGACCTTTTTGAGAAGAGGTCTGCTTTTTTATAAAATGTTCTGAAAGTACTGTTAATAAAGCTTAGTTTGCCTGCTTAAGAAAGAAAATAAACTGCCAGCATAGCTCAGTTGGCCAGAGCAGCTGATTTGTAATCAGCCGGTCGGGGG
>CAZPPK010000067.1:0-14940 GCA_964588415.1 uncultured Lentimicrobiaceae bacterium | reverse complement strand
TTGGTTTTTGCCAACACACAAGCAAACCCTGAAAAAACCAAAAGAGCTATTTTTTAGCCATAGCACTAAGGACATATTTTGACATAAAGAACATAAATTAGCAACTTTGAATTATCAAGATAAAACTGAATGAATTTAATTGAAATAGAGACTGAAAAAGGACTAATTAAACTCTTTTACCCAGAAATCATGTTTGTTACAAAAGCTGGTTGCATAGAGTTTTCCGTGAAAACCGTTCGGTAGTTCGTGGCTTGAGGTGGGCTGTGCGTATGTAGGAAAGAAGGTTTTTGAACCCAGAACTATTCCTTTGCTGTCCACCAGCGTATGCCGTACGATATAATGTCTTTCGCTCATAAGTATGTAACTTCACTTTGTTCCACTCAACTGTTATCTGCGGCACATGGCTCGGCGCTTTTCCTTCCTAACGTCCCTGATCTTTTTCGGTATAAATGATTCCTGAAAACCGATTTGTTTTCCCATTATTATTCGCAGTTGTGGCAGCCATTAGCGGGTCGGAAAGGGCCACCGTATCGGCAGCAATCAGACTGCTTTTGAGAAATTTTCTTCTGTTTTTCATAGTGATGTCGTATTCGATTTCGGAAAAATCCACTTAATTCATCGATAAAACAAATTTTTAGATAGATTATTTTTTAATGATTCTAAATAAAAAATGGGTTATGCTGTTTTAAATTTTTCAGGAACAGGTTGGGGAGTTGGTTTAGGCCCATAAAATAGGTCATCCATTTTTAGTGCTATTTTTCTGAAAGCGCCTGAATTGTGCATCCCAAAGCGCACCAGATTGTGCAGGTGGTTGTCGGGATGCGCATAAGGGCATACGCTAATGCATCGTCCGCAGTCGGTGCCAACAATACTCCAGAAAGTAAAACAATTCTCCTGGTTGATTTGCCAGCGCAGGCTACCATTGATCATCTCCCGGTTGGTAAAAGAAATAGCATTGGATGGGCATATTTCAGCGCATTTTTTGCATTGCGCGCAGGCATCGATAAAAGAATAATCGTGCAACGGCACGTCGATGGTCAAAGGCAGGTTAGTGGTTACCACCGAAATTCTCACACGCGGTCCCAATTTTGGTGTCATAAGCAGACCCATGCGGCCAATTTCGCCCAACCCGGCATCACGCGCTACAAGCGGACAGACCACCTCATAGTTTCCATCAATATGCGCTCGTGCTTCGTAGCCGAGATTCCTGATAAATCGCGCCACCTGCAGAGCTATTCGTCCCGACTCTAAATATTGCTGTCCCGATTCCATCACTACCGTTCCGGCAGGAGCCGTCTGAATCATTTCACGGCTCATCTCCACTGTAAAAGCAATGGCAAACCGATGTCGTTTCACAAATTTCCTGCCATAGCGCTCGCCTCTTCCGCCTGTTGAATAGATATGGTAATCCTGTAATTTGGTAATACCACAATCTACGGCTCCTAATTTTTTAGACCAATTTTTGATATAACGGCTTATTGAACTGGCATTTACATCAACTTTTTCTTTTGCAACGGTTCCGTTCACAAAATCGCGCAAAGCGGCAATGGTCTCAAAACTTGCATCTGCGGAAGCAAAATAGAGCGGATGGTATTGTGTTGATCCTTTTTGCAATAGGCCGGGGTTTTTACGAAAGCGGCCGTCTATTGTCTTTTTCTCCGGATTTTGCTGGTAATAATCTTCGAAATTTTTCGTCCCGGGAATAAGTTCATTACGTGAAAACATGGTATCACGCTCATCAATCCTACCCACAGGTTTTACCTGACGGTAAGTCTGGTTTCTCCCGAAAGGGACAAGAAAAAACAACATCCCGACCAGCAATACGGCCATGAGAAAGGAAAAAACAAAAAATTTTCCTGCGAAAGGAACAAAAGCTACGACAAAAAATGGTATGGAAAACAGTAATGCTCCGGTAAAAAATCGTTTTGCAGTCAATGTTTCACGCTCACGCAGAGAAATCACAGCGGCATAAACAAAGAAAAGGAACAATCCTGCTCCCGACAAAGCAAGGATAAGCTGCATTATCAAGTAGGTTTATCAAAATTCAAAAATACACATTTCAACAGATTGCTACGTGCCGACGCACAAACCCTTCCCCCCGAGTTCGCAATAGGGAGGGTTTTGTGCGATAGTAACGACTCAGACAACGGTTCTGGAGTTTAAAAATCTTCTTTCTTTTGGCTGCGGGTGGCTTCCATATAGGTATTCTGGCTCGCGGGAAGTATGCCCACAAAAACTTCGACTTCGATAATTTCCCTGATTGCTTGTCCAACAAGCACAGCTCTTCGTAGCTTAACTCCGAGGCGCTGAAAACCGGACGAATGGTTGATCGTGTTGGTGGGTGCCCAGTAGCCTTTCACAGCTGCTGTTGCTCTCGCCTTTCCCTTTTAAAATTAACAGTTGTTTTAATTCTATAATATCTACCTTTTTTGCGGCCATAACCTTTGTTTTTTGGTTCAAAGGCTACGAGATAGAAATTACATCTACGGGCGGTTTCCCATTGGCACAATCACTCCGGAATAACTGGCACAAGGTCGAGTGGTTTATCCAATAGAGAAGAAAGACAAAAACAAAGAAAAAGATTGTTATTTCGAACTTTCGGGCAGCGGGTGTGTCGGTGTGAGAAATCTCCTGAGCGAGAACCTGCAGCCTGGGGGATTTCTCCTCACTCCGTTCCTCCATTCGTCGAAATGACAATATGATGCTTAGGAGACTCCCGCCTGACTTTAGCCAAAACTAAAGTTATTCTAATTGACCCACAAAAATCTGCCAGATCTTGCCACACTCCAGCTTTGACTTGCAAAATCATAAATCTGCAATCGAGGTTCCTTATTTTTAAATCAAAGAGATTTGGAGAGAATATCGAACAAGGATTAACGATTTGAGGTTTAAAGAATATGGCACCATGCCACCTACAACCTGTCTGACTTTTCAACCCTTCAACCTTCTTAATATTCCCAAATAAAAAAAGGAGCCCGAAGGCTCCCTTAGCAAAATCTATGAATAAGAAGCTGATTATCCGTTAATTCTCATTTTGTAGAATGACCTGTAAACGAACACTAATGCAGCCATAAGGAACACAAATCCAAAGTACGGCGCTATAGCTTTAAATTGGGGAGATATGGAAATCTCCATAGCCAACAATCCAAACAAGGTCGTAAACTTGATGACAGGGTTCAATGCCACCGATGAAGTGTCTTTATAAGGATCACCAACGGTATCACCTACTACAGAAGCAGCGTGAAGTTCCGTCCCTTTTTCCTGCATATCCACTTCAATGACTTTTTTAGCATTATCCCATGCTCCTCCGGCATTGGCCATGAAAATAGCCTGATATAATCCAAAGAAGGCAATGGAAAGAAGATAACTCACGAACATGGAGACAGGAGCATTGGAAGTTGCCGGAGCGGAAAGCAATGCAAATGCAAGCGCAAAGAAAAACAAGGCAAAGAAAATGTTCCACATCCCTTTCTGAGCATAAACTGTACATATTTGTACCACTTCTTTAGACTTGCTTATGTCTGCTTTTCTTTCAGCATTGGGGTCTAAATTGATATTTTTACGAATGTATTCAGTTGCCCGGGCAGCACCAGTCGTAACAGCTTGAATGGACGCTCCGGTAAACCAATAAATTACAGCACCACCCAACAAAAATCCAAGCACGGTGTACGGATTTAAAAGGTTAAGTATTGTTTTGGGATCAACGCCCAAAACATTTCTTATGACCAAAATGAGGGAGAAAATCATGGTGGTTGCACCCACAACGGCAGTACCTATCAAAACCGGTTTGGCTGTGGCTTTGAAAGTATTTCCTGCTCCATCATTGGCTTCCAGATAATATTTTGCTTTTTCGAAATCAGGTCTGAACCCAAAATCTCTTTCAATTTCAGGAGTAACCGTTTCTATATTTTCTTCGATCAAAGAAAGCTCATAAATAGACTGGGCATTATCGGTAACAGGACCGTAGCTATCAACGGCGATAGTAACTGGTCCCATTCCGAGGAATCCAAATGCTACCAAGCCGAAAGCAAAAATAGAAGGATAAATCATGAATTCGCCTAAGCCGTGTGTACTGGCGATATAGCCAATAAACATTAACAGGAAGAATACCATGCCCTGCCAAAAAGCGCTGAAGTTACCTGCTACCAATCCAGAGAGAATATTCAAAGAAGCACCTCCTTTTTTGGAAGCTTCTACCACTTCATTGACATGAATGGATTTTGGGCTGGTGAAAAGCTTTGTGAATTCTGGTATCAAAGCAGCTCCCAATGTTCCCGTACTGATGATGATAGATAATGTAATCCACAAGTCATGCGGTAACGCATGAAGTTCAAAATAACTAACAATAAAAGTTGCAATAATCGAAATGATGGAAGTAATCCAGATTAAAGAAGTCAACGGGGCCTCAAAATCAAGTTCATCGACGTTTTTATATCTTGCTGTGGTAATAGCACTGTTAATCCAGTAAGCTACGATTGAGTTAATAATCATTATAATCCTTATGACAAAGAGCCATGTCAATAGTTCAATCTGAAGGGGGATATTATTTTTAGAAATGGCCAGGACGATAAAGGAAATCAACGCAACACCGGTCACACCAAAAGTTTCAAAACCGTCAGCGGTAGGTCCCACGCTGTCTCCTGCATTGTCGCCAACGCAGTCGGCGATAGTTCCGGGGTTTCTGGGGTCGTCTTCACCGATTTTGAAAATCACTTTCATTAAATCCGAACCGACATCAGCGATTTTGGTAAAAATTCCACCTGCAATTCTCAAGGCTGACGCGCCTAACGACTCACCAATAGCGAAGCCGATGAAGCTGGCGCCCGCATATTTACCGGGAACGAAAATCAGAATAATAAGCATCAGGGTCAGCTCAAGCGAAACCAGGGCAACTCCGATGCTCATCCCTGCGGTGATAGGAATTTTATGAAGTTTAAGAGGTTTCTTTTCAAGAGAAGCAAAAGCCATCCTTGAGTTGGCCAGCGTATTCATTCTGATGCCAAACCAGGCAATGCTGTATGAACCTAGCATCCCCATAATGGTCCATCCCAGAATCATTAAAACACCACTTAGTCCGAAATGTCCACCGGAAAGAAATCCGAAATAAAATGCGACAATAGCGCCGATAATAATAAAAAGAATGGCCAGAAACCTTCCCTGTTGAATGAGATAGATTTTCCCAGTTTGATAAATTACATCGGCAACATCAAGCATAGACTTGTGAGCCTTGATCTTTTTGACTTTTTTGTACTGTTGAAAACCAAACAGAAAACCGGCAAAGGTGATCAGAAAGCCCCAGTAAAGGATGCTTTTCGATTTCATGCCAGTAGGGATTACTAGATCCGCCTCACTGGCCATTGCGAAGGCCGGCAAGGTTAATACTGCAATTAGGGAAAAAAGTTTTTTCATGCTTACTAATCTTGGGTTTAGAATATATAAATTTAAAACGTTTGCGGGAGCATATCTACTGCAAAAATAAAAATTCACTTTAAATACAATAATTTAATTTTAAGTTAAGCCAATTATTTTTCAACAATATTTTGGTTATGATGTTTTAAATAACGGGAAAATAGTTTGTTAACGTGATATCCAATATGTTTATAAATAACAGCACGGGAAAAATCCATATTTTGTTAGTAACTTCGCGTGTTAATCAAGGGCAATTGAGTTTTTTTCATGAAATTGCTTATCTTTAATTCTCATTACAGAAAGGTATGAATAAACTGAAATTGGAGATCGTAGGGATGTCTTATAGCCAGTCGCAGAGTGGAGCTTACGCATTGATGTTGGGGGTAGTAGGAATGGAGAAAAGGCTTCCTATTATTATTGGCGGATTCGAAGCACAGGCCATAGCCATAGAGCTTGAGAAAATGAAACCGACAAGGCCCTTGACACATGATCTTTTTAAGAATTTTGCCAATCATTTTGGGGTTAATCTGGTAGAAGTTGTTATTAACAAATTTGAAGAAGGGATTTTTTTCTCAAAACTGGTTTGTGAAAAAGACGGAGATATAACCGAAATCGACAGCCGGACTTCAGATGCCATTGCACTGGCGCTTCGTTTTGGATGCTCCATTTATGCTTTTGAGTCTATTATTGATGAAGCCGGAATAATTATGGATGGGGACGAAGAGCATGTGAAAGACACCGCAGAAAACTACCAGGATTTTCCTGATGAAGATGAGCCGGGTGCTTACGAAGAGTTTTTGCTCGAAGAGCTTGAAGAAAAACTGAAAAAGGCTATTGCTGCAGAAAACTATGAAGAAGCTTCGCGTTTAAGGGACGAGATAAAGAAACGGAAGAAGAAATTGTAATCGAAACTCATACGGGGCTGTCTTGGAAATTCGGAACAGCCTTTTTCTTATTTGGTTGGAAGGTTGAATGGGTTAGAAGTTAGAAGTTCAAATCTTTAAATGTTTTTGCAGGCTCCAAAAGGGGAAAACTACCAGCAGATTTTTTAGTTTAAAACAACTTGTGTGACAGCTCGCCCCTTTAGGGGTTGGGAAGATAAATAGTCAGACGATGGTTGAACAATGGTCAGACAATAGCGAAACAGTGGCCAAACAATTGTATAACTCAAGGACCTGATTGTACTTTATTAACTTTAGCGTACTTTATGAACTTCAATGTTGAACCTTCGCTATTTTTTCAGGGTTATGTTTGTATTTAAACAGGAACGTAAAGGAAATTCCGATAACCAATGCATAAGCTGCGAATATGAACCAGATATCATGCCAATTGCGTATGCCATTTTGGGTGTACATTTGAACAATGACTCCGCTACCGTATGCGCCGATCATAGCTCCGATACCATTGGTCATAATCATGAACAATCCTTGTGTGCTGGCGCGGATTTTAGGTTCAGCTTCCATTTCAACAAAGAGAGAACCCGATATGTTGAAGAAATCAAAAGCCATACCGTAAATGATCATGGAAAGGATCAAAAAACCCAATCCAAATCCGATGGGAGATCCGATACCGAAGAGTCCGAATCTGAAAACCCATGCAAACATACTCATGAGCATTACTTTTTTGATTCCAAATCGTTTCAAAAAGAATGGAATGGTCAAAATAAACAAAGTCTCTGACATTTGTGAAATCGACATCAGGATTCCGTTGTGGGTAACGGCAAAGGCATTTTTAAAAGCAGCCACAGTTCCAAAGTCATACAAAAAAGCTTCCCCCCACATATTCGTAATTTGAAGGGCAGCGCCTAAAAGCATGGAGAAAACCAGGAAAATGGCCATTTTCTTATTTTTAAAAAGCACTAAGGCATCTAATCCCATTGCTTGGGCAAGGGTCTTTTTCACATCGGACTTCACAATACCACAGTCGGGAAGGGTCAGGGAATAAAGTCCTAAAACCAGGGAGAACACGGCTGAGAAATAAAGCTGATAATTCGTCAGGCTCCAGCCAAAAATATCAACGAGCCAAACAGCCACAATAAAACCAATGGTTCCCCAAACACGTATAGGCGGAAATACTTTGACAATATCATATCCTTCTTTCTCCAAAATAGCATAGGAAACACTATTGTCTAAAGCAATGGTTGGCATGTAGAGCATTAAATAGAGCAACATAACAAGGTAAAGTGAATCAAAACCCGTTTGCTTGGCAGCGAGGAAAAGTAAAAATGCACCAACAATGTGAAGCAGTGCAAAAAGTTTGTTGGCACTGATCCATCGGTCGGCTACAATTCCCATCAAACCAGGCATGAACAAGGAAGCAATCCCAAGAGTCATAAAAATGGCCCCGATTTGTTCTCCTTTAAAACCCAGAGTTGCATGAAGATATTTTCCGAATGACAGAAGCCAGGCACCCCAAACAAAAAACTGCAGAAAGTTCATTATGATAAGACGCGTTTTAATCCCCATGGTGTAGTTTTAAAGTGTATAATTTATAATTTTGACAAAATTTAAGGGCAAATGTAAAATTTTTTCAAGGAAATCTTCTGGTTAATAATCTTATTACATTGTTTCCCATGGTTTTTTAGTGTAATTTTATTGATAGTAATCTTTACATAGAAAATTTATTCACTTTATGCAGCAATATTTAGATCTTTTAGAATATGTCTTGGAGAACGGGGTTGAGAAGAGCGATCGTACCGGAACAGGAACGAAAAGCGTTTTTGGTTATCAGATGCGTTTTAATCTGGATGATGGTTTTCCTTTATTGACTACGAAAAAGTTACATCTAAAATCGATTATTTACGAACTCCTATGGTTTTTAAAAGGCGATACGAATATAAAAGCCTTAAATGAAAACGGAGTCAGAATATGGGATAACTGGGCAGACGAAAATGGCGACCTGGGACCAATTTATGGTGCGCAATGGCGCAATTGGAACGGCGACGGTATTGACCAGATTAAAATTGCTGTGGATCAGATCAAGAACAATCCAGACAGCAGGCGAATCATCGTTGCAGCGTGGAATCCTTCGGTGCTTCCCCAATCGGGAAAAATATTTTCGGAAAATGTAGCTTCGGGAAGAGCGGCACTACCGCCTTGTCATGCCTGGTTTCAGTTTTATGTGGCCAACGGGCGTCTCTCATGCCAACTTTACCAGCGGAGTGCCGATATTTTTCTTGGGGTTCCTTTTAACATCGCATCTTATGCCTTGCTAACGCTGATGATGGCACAGGTTACAGGTCTGAAACCCGGTTATTTTGTCCATACTTTGGGCGATGCGCACATTTACCTGAACCATGTTGAACAGGTTAATATCCAGAGAAGTAGATCCCCCAGGCCTTTGCCTCATATGGAAATCAATCCGGAGGTAAAGAGCATTTTTGACTTTGAGTACGAAGATTTTAATCTGAAAGATTACAACCCTTATCCACATATCAAAGGCAAAATTTCGGTTTAGATTTCAACAAAAGTTTAAGATTGACTGATATTTTAATATGACAAAATCAAACAAAAAAATCGGACTACTGTTTGGCTCTTTTAATCCCATCCATAACGGGCATTTGATTTTGGCCAATTACATGGCTGAATTCACTGATCTGGATGAAGTTTGGTTTGTCCTTTCTCCTCAAAATCCTTTAAAACCAAGAACCGGCCTGCTGGCGGATTATCATCGCCTGGCACTGATACGGCTCGCCCTGGAGGATCAGCACAAGCTAAAAGTGACGGACATTGAGATGAAAATGCCAATCCCTTCCTATACCATCGATACATTGACCTGGCTCAGCGAAAAATATCCGAATGCTCAATTTGTATTTATCTGCGGTTCAGATGTTTTTTCACATTTCAAAAAGTGGAAGAATTACAAGATGATCCTGGAGAATTATCCTGTTTACGTGTATCCCAGACCGGGCTCTGATTTAGGTGGCTTTGAAAACATTGCTAACATCAAAATGTTCCCGGCACCGCTCATGGAGATTTCTTCAAGTTTTATCAGGAAGGGTATCAAAGCAAAAAAGCACATGCAATTCTGGATGCATGAAAAGGTTTACAACTACATCCTTGAGATGCATTTCTACGAAAAATAAGCCTTAACGGAATATTGCTGACCTACTTATAGGGGTCGGTTACCGGAAGCACATAATATTCCCCAGTTCTCGGATCTTTATAAAACTTGTTGTACCCATTGATGCTTTCTATGTTGGCATTGACAGCCCCTTTTATAAAAACAGTATTGTCAACACTTACCGTACCCATAACCCTGACAAGTGAATCAACTTCAACTCGCTGAGGTTTAATTTGAGGAAAAATCCCTGCATTCTGAAAAACAAGAACCCATATTCCGATTGCAATCATCACAAGAGCGGTTTTCAAAAACCTTGAATTAATTTCCATGCCTGTTTTATTTTGGTTACATCAAAAATATTGAAAATTTGAATTCATTTACGCTGTCTATGATGATAATTTACTGGACACAGGTGTGTTCCATTAAATGAGAATTATTTTTTTTGCAATTTCTTCTGATTTCTGTTTGACATCGGTTTTCTTATGCTTAACATATTCATCTTTTTTGGAATATTTTTCCGATATCTCAATTTTAAAAATGTTATATTTGCTTGTAAACTAATTGCTTTTGTTTTCTGATTATTACGGTATATTGTTTAATATTGAAACAATTATATTTTTATGACTCTGCTCAGCCTGTCTTTTGATTTTGACTATTTGCCATTACTGCTGGTTATTGCAATGGCCTGGTTAGCACCGATCTTGCTTTCGTTGTTGAAAATATCCAAAGTTCCGACGGTGATTGTTGAAATCCTGCTGGGCTTTGTGCTGGGCAGGTTTTTCTTTACTCATCAGGTGGGAGAGAGTTTTTATATTCTGGAGTTTCTTGCCTTATCAGGATTTATTTTTCTGATGTTTCTGGGCGGACTTGAAATTGATGTGGACCAGATTGTTGCATCATTTCCCAGAAGAAAACTGACTTATTCAGGATTTCTTAAAAACCCACTTTTGGCCGGGATCAGTCATTTTCTTATTGCGATTCTGCTTTCCTTCGTATTGACATTATTTCTCGCGCATTTTATTACGATCCCCCACCGGTGGTATTTTGCACTTATTATGGTAACCACATCGGTAGGAATTGTACTTCCCGTTCTCAAAAACAGGGGCGAATTATCGGGGAGTTACGGACAAATGATCATCATTTCGGCGGCTATAGCCGATATTTTCAGCATTATACTGTTTACTTTTACAGCTTTCATCGTCAGAAATGGTTTTAAGTTCGACTTGTTTTATATTTTAATCCTGTTTATTGTTTTTTATTTATTTATCCGTTTGAGCAGGCCGCTGAAACAAGTTGTTTTTATAAAAAGATTATTCTATCAGCTTTCACATGCCGCATCACAAATCAGGGTGAGAAGTGCTGTTTTAGTTATCCTGATATTTGTGGTTTTATCACAATATATCGGAGAAGAAGTGGTGCTGCTGGGTGCTTTTTTAAGCGGACTTCTGATGTCCTCCTTGCTTCACAAAGAGCGCTCCGTCCTGATGATCAAACTCGACGGTATGGGTTATGGATTTTTTATTCCTATATTTTTTATTATGGTGGGAATTCAATTTGATCCTGCCTCTTTAGGAAAGTTCGATACAACACTTATTACTTTTCTGATTTTATTGGTAATCAGTCTTTTTGTTATAAAATTGGTTCCTTCGTTAATCTGGTCTCAATTGTTTGGATTTAAAAAAGCTGCTGCAGGCGGGTTCCTGATGTCTTCACGTTTAAGTTTAATTATTGCTGCCTCTGCAATAGGATTGCAACTTGGGGTTATTTCTCCGGGAATTAATTCCAGTTTCATCCTGATGGCCATCATTACCTGTTTATTTTCTCCTGTTATTTTCAGTACAATTTATCCTGTAACGGTTACAGAAGGGGAGAAAACCATTATTATCGGCGGAAGCAGTACATCAGTTTTACTTTCCCGGCGCATGAGTGTTCATGGTAAAAAAGCGATTATTATCGAAAAGGATAAAAAGCGATATCAGGAAATAAAAAGTAAAGGGTTGGCAGCAATCCACGGGGACGGGCTGGATAGGCAAGTTTACGAAAAAATAAAACTGTCGAAAGATAATTTTATTGTGGTTGACACCAGAAATGACCCTCAAAATTTGAAAATTGTGAGCCTTTTGAAACATGAGTTGGGTCATGATAAAATCATTACCCGGTCAGAAAAGATGTCCTTTGCAGAAAAATATACTCATATGGGGGTCGAATCGATTGATCATCACCGGATTTTTGCCACCGCTATTGAAAATTACATTTTGAGGCCGTCAACTTATCACGATCTTGTGGAAACATTTGAAAATTATACCATTGAAGAGATTGCCGTTACCAGCAGGAACATCGACGGATTACAAGTGAAAGAAGTCCCTTTCCACAGCGGAGCCATTCTTATGATGATCAGAAGAGACAGGACCTTTTTCATTCCACACGGCGAATCTTATTTCAAAATAGGTGATGTGCTTCATGTTTTCGGCACCCCAACCGCCATGGAAGACGTTATTGAAAAGGTTCAGGCCGGTTGATTGGAGGGGCTGTGTTCAAAATACATAAATAATGCGCTTGTTATGAACTACTTCCTCCTTTCTTTTTCTGTTTTATAAAGCTTAAGCATTAATTCTTCAGAGACAACTCCGGGTGCTTTCCCTTTATGTTGCAATGCCTGTGTCATGGTTTCCCGGGCTTCTTTTTCAAACGAATTTTTCCACATTTTCATGGCTTTCATTTTTGCCAGATATGCTGCATTAATTGACTCATTATACTTTTCAAAAACACCATACGCAGATTCTGCATTGGTTTCAAACGTATTTCCCTTTACCGAGAAACAATATTGTAATATCTGGTTCAAAGGATGATTTTGATAAACGGCCGGAATGTTTTTGATCCCGTAAACAATAGGGATATAAGGATGGATGCAGGGATTTAAAGGGGCATACCAGACGATGTAGGCATTTTTGGCTGGACGATTATTAAAAAGCTGTGTGACCAGGCTGTATTTGGTGCCGGCATTGCAAATGCGGTTTATCAGATTTCTATGCGGATTCTTATGCAGGCTGTAATTGGTTTCAAAATCGGTTCCCTCATAGTGTGATGAGAGTACTTTTTGCAGGTCTTTGATGGTCATGAGCTTTTTGGGCGTAAAAGAAAATGGCAGGTCCTTGTAAAGAGAAAATATCTTGTTTGCCAAAGCGTTGATGCCTGACCAATGACGGACTATATTTCCAAAAGCAAACCGGTTGGACGTTTTACTGTAAACGTTTTTGAAATTGAATGTTTTCCCGGGTTCCGGTGTGTACCATCCCCGCAAAACAGCATATTTGATGAGCTCAGGGCTTGCCAGAAAATCTGCAGTGTCTTTCAGGTTTACGTGCTCGATGGTGTAATAATTCGGTACGATGGCAACACTGTCGTCTGGAACACGTTCGGCGATCCAATGATGCCCCTGAACAACAGCAAGCAGCCAGATCTCATTCGAATCGGCAATGCAATAGGTGCGCCCCGGTGACGCATAGCCTAAAGTAGCGATGAGTTTTCCTGCAATTTTAACTCCTCCTTTTGCCGTATGGGCTCTCTGGGCAATGATCCTTCTCAGATAAAACCCGATGTTTCCTTTGGCAGTGTCCTCTTTCGAAGGACAGGCATTGGAGCAAATGCTGACACCATATTGGTTCAGATAATAATCACCAAATTTCTCCATAGTCGTTTCCCACCACAAATATCCGTTGGTGTGCCTTACCTGTGGAATTTTGGTGCCATTGAGCAAAGTTATTGTTGAACCCGGTTTGTGGTCAGCGGGAGGGACCTTGTAAATATTTACAATACGGTCGCCCCAGTCATCTTCGTTATGCCCGACCGTTACCACGTGATTTGCTGAAGCATTTTTTCCCACAGCAATGGTGTAACAGTTCAGATAGGTATTGGGGTTGTTGGTTTCCTGGGCGCTTAGTTGAAAGCCTAAAAGAACAAATAAAACGATAAAGTAATTTTTCATTTTAATAAGTTTTTCAAAGTTGGGCTAATTTAAAGCAAATATCCAAAACGATGATCTTTAAAGTTTATAATTAAAAAATAAACGAAAAAGGCCCGTACTCTCTGAATCTCAGTATGTATTGAAGTCATCTCATCAATATTTAGACAATAACTCATTACAAAATGTAAATAATACTTGACAAAAGGTAATTTATATATTACTTCCGTAGAAATTCTAAAACATGAATTATATGAAAACAAGATTTCTTTTTCCGTACCGGTTTAAAAAAATTGGATGGTTCCTCCTGGTCCCTTCTGTAATCATTGGTTTTTTTGTGGTGTTTCTCGATTTTGAACCCAAGTTTCTGGATGGATAAATGTTCACAATTTACAGTGAAGGATTTTCGCATCATCCTGTTTTCTTAGGACTTATCAGCGTGAATCTAATGAATACTGTGATTGGGGTACCTTGCCTGCTTGGTGCCTTGTTGGTCGCTTTCTCAAAAGAAAAAAATGAGGATGAGTTTATAGCAAATACCCGTTTCGAATCGCTGCTTTGGGCAACTTACGTAAACTATGCTGTATTGATCTTTTGCTTTTTGTTCTTTTATTCATTTGAATTTCTTTCGGTGATGATATTGAACATGTTTACGATTTTGTTCTTTTTTATAGCGCGATTCCATTTTATCTTGTACTTTAAAACTGCAAAATCCATGAGCCATAAAGAACAATCTGAAAGTAGAAAGAGCTGTCAAAAACATCACACAGGAAATGCTGACAAAAGAAGTGGGTGTTAGCCGGCAGGCCATCAATTCCATTGAGTTGGGAAAATATGTTCCTTCTACCGTGCTGTCGCTGAAACTTTCTCAGTTCTTCAATAAGAGCGTTAATGAGATTTTTACGCAGGAAGATACGGATTGATTTTCTAAATTATAGCAGGCAATACCCGGGAATAAATTCCCAGCCTATAATAATTAATCCCATAGGGATCTTTCGTAGTTCTTTAGAAACAAAATAGTATTAATACTGAATTTCAACTATTTACAGTTTATTCCCCGATTGTATTTGTGCGTGCCAAATCTGTGACCCGATTTTATTAGCCACGAATTTACGAATGAAAATGAATAAACATTGCTGCTGGTGCAAATGTTTTGTGCCTGTCTAAAGCGGACAATATCTATGGATGACTTTGCTGTCCCATTGGGATAGATTAATGTATAGGCCATGAATTTATTCATGGATGCGGACAAAATGAAAAGCCTCATTTACATATCAATCCCTAACTTTTCAATTTTTACGTAATAGGTATGTTTACTTTGTCCAGAATTTTTTGAGTTTTGGCTGTAATTTCTGCTGAATACCACTTAGTGTTGATTTTTACTTTACGTATCTCCTTTAAAAACAGAATGAAGTCCATCGGTGAGAATTTCTTTGTAAGTTCATATTTTACCCAATACTCCGGTAAAAAATTAACAACTGGCATTTGAAAACTTTTTCAAAAGACGT
>CAZPPK010000066.1:0-15002 GCA_964588415.1 uncultured Lentimicrobiaceae bacterium | reverse complement strand
GTAATGACAGCAAGACAATTTTTAGAAATAATGAAATAAAGCGGCCTATTGCCAACAGCAGGTTATAGCCCATGCCGCAAATCACGGTTACATAGAAAAATGAACGATAAAATAAAAGATATAACTTTAAAGAAAATTTAAGCGGGAAAATGCGGCACGTCCCATACCCGCACACGTTGTCTGTTTAATGATACTGTTTATTCTCTCCTTCCATTAAACGAAATTCTGTAGTTCGGGTGCAGATTTTGAAGTCATTAGTTGTCCTTTTAATTTCCATTGTGTAAATATCATAAAATTTTTCATTTCAAAAAATCAGTCTTTTAAATCACAGAAACCCGCACAAAAAAGACATTCCAATTTAAAAACATTCCATTGTTAAATTAATAACAAATTATTGCTCCCTGTTTCTTTTGTCGTACTTTTGCAGGGAATTTAGTATTCCAAATTGATGGAAAAAGAAAAATTATTTAGTGAATTCCTTCCGGTAAGCAAAGATGCGTGGAAGGAAAAGATCAAAGCCGATCTCAAAGGGGCCGACGATGAAAAGAAACTGGTCTGGCAAACGGAAGAAGGTTTTGCGGTACAGCCCATTTACACACTAGAAGATGAAATCGGATTAGAGTATTTAAGTTCCCTTCCGGGGAATTTTCCATTTGTCCGGGGCAACCGGAAAAGCGGAAATACCTGGAAAGTGAACCAACTTATCCGTGTTAACGATGTTGAGAAAGCCAATCACTTAGCACTGAATGCCGTTAAAAACGGAGCCACTTCTTTGGCCTTTGATTTTGAAGAAAAACCAGATTTCAATACGCTTGAGACTTTGTTAGATGGGATAAACGCTGAAGAAACAGAACTCAGTTTCAAAGCAGAAAACCCAGTGGAATTGAGTTCTTTCATCGTAAAGCTGGCTCAAAAACGTTCGTGGAATGTTGAGAAGCTCCATGGATCGATTTATTGTGATCCGGTTTCCGAACTGACTTCACAAGGCAAATTTCCTGATTTCGATTTAGCTGAGAAGTTGTTTGAAGATGTGAAAAACCTGTCTGCTTTTCACTGCCTGACGGTGAATGCCGGAATTTTTCATAACAGCGGGGCCAATACAGTTACTGAAATAGCACTGGCATGTGCTACTGGAAATGCTTATTTACAACATTTTACAGAAAAATGTTTTGATGCGGGGGAAGTTGCCCGCAGGATGCGTTTTAGTTTTGCTACCGGTTCGAATTATTTCATGGAAATTTCCAAGCTCCGGGCTTTCAGGTACCTGTGGGCAAAAATTCTGGAAGCTTACGGATTGAAGCAGGAAGAGGCAAAAACATACATTCATGCGGTGAATGCTTTCCGGAACAAAACCGTTTACGACCCGTTCGTAAACATGCTGCGAACCACCACCGAGACCATGTCTGCCAGCCTTGGCGGAGCCGATTCCATCACGGTATTATCCTACAACAGCGTTTTTGAAGAAACCGATGAAATGGCCATCCGCGTTGCCAGGAATCAACAAATCATATTAAAGGAGGAATCCTTTTTCGACAAAGTGGCCGATCCTGCTGCAGGTTCTTACTATATTGAAAACCTTACCAATAACCTGATCCAAAAAGGATGGGAGTTATTTTTGGAAATTGAAGAAGAAGGCGGTTACATTTCTGCTTTCCAAAGCGGCGATATTTCAAAACGCATCCGTAATGAAGCTTCCAAAAATGATTTGCGGGTGGCACTCAGAAAACAATCTATTTTGGGGGTAAACCAATTCCCAAATCCACTCGATCATCTGGATGAAAAAATTTCGGAGGAGATTTTTGATCTTCAAGAATATAATGAAAACCAGGAACTTGCTTCATTGAAACCTTACCGCGCAGCAACAGCTATAGAGGCATTGCGTCACAAGACGGATTTGTTTGCAATGAAAAATAAACGTCCGCAAGCCTGGATGTTCACCTACGGCGATGTGTCCAAAAGTATAGCCAGGGCCCAGTTTGCAGGGAATTTTTTCGCCTGTGCCGGTTATGAGATCGTTAACCATACCGGTTTTGCTACTTTAGATGCAGGAATTGCAGCAGCATTGAAAGATAAACCTGAAATTGTGGTGTTGTGCAGTTCCGATGGTGCTTATGAAACCATAGCACTTCCGGTTTTTGAAACGCTGAAAGAGCAATGTATCATGGTGCTGGCAGGAGATCCGCAAAATATCATTGAAAAATTAAAAGAAGCCGGAATAGAGCATTTCATTCATGTGAAAAGTAATCTTACGGAGGAATTATCAAAATATCAAAGCCTTCTTGGAATTCATTAGAAATCGAAAAATTATAACTGAAATCCAGAGACTTAAATTAAAATATTCATGAAACCTGATTTTAAAAATATCAAAATAGACGGTGTCACAGGGATCAGTTCTCAATACCGGGAACAGCAAATTCCGGATTGGATGCCTGCCGAACAGATTCCCGTAAAGGCGGCTTATACCGAATATGACCGGAAAGGGTTGGAACATCTGAATTTTGCAGCAGGTTTGGCTCCTTTTTTGCGCGGCCCTTATTCTACCATGTATGTTACCCGGCCATGGACGATTCGTCAATATGCCGGCTTCTCAACGGCTGAAGAATCCAATGCGTTTTACCGCAGAAATCTGGCTGCCGGACAAAAAGGGTTGTCAGTAGCTTTTGATCTCGCCACGCACCGCGGTTACGATTCTGACCACGAACGGGTAGAAGGAGATGTGGGAAAAGCCGGAGTCGCCATTGATTCGGTGCTGGACATGAAGATACTTTTCGAGGAAATTCCACTGAAAGACATTTCCGTTTCGATGACCATGAACGGCGCCGTTTTGCCGGTAATGGCCTTTTATATTGTAACAGCGCTGGAACAAGGCGCCAAACTGGAAGAACTTTCAGGAACCATCCAGAATGATATTCTGAAAGAGTTCATGGTGCGCAACACTTATATCTATCCTCCGGGACCTTCCATGCGGATCATTTCGGATATTTTTGAGTACACATCCAAAAAGATGCCCCGGTTCAATTCCATTTCCATTTCAGGATATCACATCCAGGAAGCTGGAGCTACTGCGGATATTGAACTGGCTTACACGTTGGCCGACGGGTTGGATTACATCCGTACCGGAATAAAAGCCGGGTTGAAAATTGATGATTTTGCGCCGAGGTTGTCTTTCTTCTGGGGACTGGGCATGAACCATTTCATGGAAATTGCAAAACTCAGGGCTGCGCGTATGCTTTGGGCAAAAATTGTGAAACAGTTCGAACCAAAAAATCCCAAGTCGATGGCTTTGCGCGCCCACACCCAGACTTCAGGTTGGAGCCTCACGGAACAAGATCCGTTCAACAATGTAGCGCGTACCTGCATCGAAGCCATGGGTGCCGCTTTGGGCCACACACAGTCGTTGCATACCAATGCGCTGGATGAAGCCATAGCGTTGCCCACAGACTTTTCCGCCCGCATTGCAAGAAATACGCAAATTTATTTGCAACAAGAAACGGAAATCTGCCGTTCTGTTGACCCGTGGGCCGGTTCTTACTATGTGGAAAGCCTCACTCAGGAACTTGCAGAAAAAGCCTGGAAACTGATTAAAGAAGTGGAAGAAATGGGCGGAATGGCCAAGGCTATCGAAACCGGGCTTCCCAAAATGCGCATTGAAGAAGCAGCCGCGCGAAAACAGGCCCGTATCGATGCCCAAAAAGATGTCATCGTTGGCGTAAACCGCTACAAAGCCGAAACGGAATATCCGTTGGAAATACTGGAAGTGGACAATACCGCTGTGAGGGAATCTCAGATAGCCCGTTTGAAAAAAATGCGTGCAGAAAGAAACGAAGAAGAAGTTCAGCAATGCCTTGAGGCCATTACAGAAGCCTGCAAAACAGGCAAAGGAAATTTGCTGGAACTTTCGGTAGAAGCAGCAAAAAAACGTGCCAGTCTCGGGGAAATTTCGTATGCTTGCGAAAAAGTTTTTGGAAGATATAAGGCAGTGATAAAATCCATTTCAGGCGTATTTTCGCAGGAAGCCGGTGACGATCCTGTGTTTGAAAAAGCACGGAAACTCGCCGATGAGTTTGCCAGAATTGAAGGCAGGCGGCCACGCATTATGATTGCCAAGATGGGACAGGACGGCCACGACCGTGGCGCCAAAGTAGTGGCTACCGGTTATGCCGACATTGGTTTTGATGTGGATATCGGACCGTTATTCCAGACTCCTGTAGAAGCCGCAAGGCAAGCAGTAGAAAATGACGTGCATATTCTGGGTATCTCAAGCCTGGCAGCCGGCCATAAAACGCTGGTACCGCAGGTTATTGAAGTGTTGAAAAATTTGGGCAGGGAAGATATTATGGTGATTGCCGGGGGAGTTATTCCTCATCAGGATTACCAGTTTCTATATGATGCCGGTGTGGCTGCTATTTTCGGACCGGGGACTGTAGTTGCCGAAGCCGGAATCAAAATGTTGGAACTGCTTCTGGAAGCCAGGGCCTAAGCCCGGTAAAACCCGTATATTCTGAATTTTATTACCTTAGACGTTTCTGAAAGAGATATCTGTATGTCAGATTTTTTGTCTGTTGCAGACTCATTTTCAGTGTAATGACTTTTTAAAATAACTACTTCAACTTCATGCACACTGATATTTTAAGCTTGTTCGGTTATCTCGCATCCCTGATCATTGCGGTTTCCATGGCCATGAGTTCGATTGTGAAATTTCGCTGGATCAACTTGGTCGGGGCACTGGGATTTGCACTTTACGGACTTTTCATCAACGCTATTCCTGTTACACTCCTGAACGGCTTTATCTTTGCTGTTGATGTTTATTATCTGATAAAAATCTATCAGAAAAAAGAAGTCTTCCAGATACTTGAAGTCCGTAACGATAACAAATACCTGCAGGAATTCATCCAGTTTCACAATCATGAAATTCATAAATTCTTCCCCGGATTTGACTACAAACCGGAAATGAATACCATTAGTTTTTTCGTGCTTCGCAACATGAAGGTGGCGGGCGTTTTTCTGGCACATCGTGAAGATGTCGATATTCTTCATGTGGGACTTGATTATGTGATCTCCGAATACCGGGATTTCAAAAATGGAGAATACATTTACCAGCATCTCAAATCCAGGTTTGTTGCAGAAGGTTTTAAACTGGCACTGGCTCCGGCAGCGAATCTCAAATATATTCGGTATCTCAAAAAACTCGGGTTTAAGGAAGACGGCGTTGGAAATTTTACCATGGATCTTGTCTTAAAATAAACTGAAATCCAAGCGTATGCGATTGCTAATTCAAAACGGGAAAATAATTACGGCACAAGATATTTTTTCTGCCGATCTTTTGATTGAAAATGGAAAAATTATTCAAATTGAACCAAAAGGACTTCCTGTCGATATTGCCGATGAAGTAATTGATGCCAAAGGACTTCCTGTTTTCCCCGGTGGAATTGATCCACATGTCCACATGCATCTGCCAACTACCGCAGGATATTCCAGCGATGATTTTTATTCCGGAAGCAAAGCCGCCTTGATGGGAGGGACTACAACACTAATAGATTTTGTAACACCGCATAAAGGGCAACTTCTGTTGGATGCTCTGGAAGAACGTAAAAAAGAAGCTGACAATTGCCTCGCGGATTATTCATTTCACGTAAGTCCGGTGGAATGGAGAGAAGGTCTTCCGAAAGAAATTAAAGCTCTAAAAGAAAAAGAAGGAATTTCTTCCTTCAAGGTCTATCTGGCTTACAAAGACAGCATCGGACTGGATGACAGCGATTTGAAAAATGTGATGAAAGCTGTTGCTGAAATCGGAGGCATGGTTACGGCACACTGTGAGCTGGGAGATGAAATTGATGCACTAAGAAAAACCTTGATAGAAGAAGGACATACCACACCTGATTTTCACCCCGTTTCGCGACCTTCACACATGGAATCCGACGCTGTTAAAAAAGCTGTCGGTCTTGCTGTAGAAACAGGTTGCCCGCTTTACGTGGTTCATGTTTCAGCCAAAGATTCCATAAAACATATCCGAGAAGCCCGGCAGAAAGGACAAAAAGTATTCGGGGAAACCTGCCCGCATTATTTACTACTGGATGACTCAAAATACCAGGGAAATTTTGAAAAAACGGCCGCTTTTGTAATGAGTCCGCCACTGCGGAAAAAAGAAGATGAGGAATCTTTATGGACTGCACTTGCCGGAGATGAAATTCAGACTGTGGGAACCGACCATTGTCCTTTCATGCTCGACCAGAAAAAAGCCGGGATCTATGATTTTACAAAGATTGCCAATGGAGCCGGAAGCGTTGAGCACAGGTTAACATTGCTTTACACCTGTGGCATTCTTCAAAACAAGCTAAATTGGAATCAGTTTGTAAATATTGTTTCAACAGCGCCGGCCAAAATTTTCGGACTCTATCCGCGCAAAGGGGAAATTGCCGTAGGTTCAGATGCCGACCTTGTGATTTGGAATCCTGAAAAAACACACACCATCTCCGTGAAAGATCATTTCATGCATTGTGACCAGGACATCTTTGAAGGCTTTTTAACGCGAGGTTGTCCAGAATATGTAATCACAGGGGGTAAGATTGCCGTAAGGCTGGGAAAATGGACAAAAACCCCTTTAAAAGGAATTTTCCTCAAAAGAGACTAAAGTAAAAAAAAACCGGGAGCTTTGCTCACCGGGCTTTTTAAATCTGTCTTTTCTTAATAGAAATTAATTCTGTTATCCTGAATATCGGAGGCATCCTTAAGTGCTATATAAGGATAATCCTGATTAACACGCTGTATAAAAGTAGCAGTCAGTTGATTTACAAACTGGTTGTAGCTAGCAGGAGTGTCGGCCGGTATTATTCTGTCAAGTTTAACAACAAAAGTTGCCGCATTCCCAATAATAGGCTGGCTTACCGTGCCTTGCTTCATACCAAAAACAGCTCCTATGACGTTATTTTCCATACCGAATCCAATCAGATTTCTCGAACTAAAAGACAGGTTGTCTTCTTCCTGAATATCCAGTTTCATAGATTTTCCCATCTGGCTCAGATTACCGTTAAACGCTTTCATTTTGGCAGCCAGATACCGTCCTTTCGCTTTATTCACCACAAATGGACGAATCATGGATTTAATTTTGTCAAGGGAAGGAACTCCTGCATCAAATTCTTTGGTAACCACAGCGATGACATACTGGTCTTCCATATCGAAAACGCTGGAAACCTGTCCCTGATCGGTTTCGCTTTTAAATGCCCAACGAACAATTTCTCTGGGGCTTTCCAATCCTGGAATGGCATTAGTTGTTTCCAAAACCTTGGGTGCTTCACGAATTTGGTAATGATCTTTATGAGCAGTACTTTCAAAAGAAGTAAGATCATGAGAATTTGTAACAAACTCACTTGCTTTTGCAAAAACGTTCTGATAGGTATTGTTACTGGCAACCACATCTTGAGTTATCATGGCAACCTTCACTTTTTGCGAATAATCCTTTTTGTTGTTCACTTTAATGATATGAAAACCAAATGGGGTTTCAGCCAACGTAACTTTACCAACACGAGTGTTTACAGCAGCTTCGTTAAAAGCTCCAACCATTTGTCCATCAGCGAACCAACCCAAATAGCCATGATTCTTTTTCGCTGTAGGATCATCAGAATACTCTTTAGCAAGCGCTTTAATTTTATTAGGATTTCTCTTTAAAACAGTTAAAAGACTGTCTGCCAAATGTTTTGCTTGTGCTTTCGTGCGGTCTATCTCGGGGAGTGCCCTGTAGGCACCTTTATAAGCAATTAAAATATGGCTTACGTTCATGCTGTCAGGGCGGCGTTCAGAAGCCAACAGGCGACCCATAGTGAATGAATAATTCTGAAAATATGGTTTTGAAACAGTCCCCACTTTGGAATGAAACATTAAGGAATCTATTTGTGGTGGAAGTTCGCCTTTCTTCATCCATGCAGTATCATAAGTCTTATCCGTATTGCCTTTTGCAAATTCCTGTGGATGATCGGTTTTAACAAAATCTTCCCAAGTAAGATTGGTACTTTTTTGAGCCTTTTCAATATCTTTCTTGGAAGGCACCACGTTGAAAACAACATACTCTAAACCCCTGGACTTCTTTTGTTTAAACTCATTCTTATGTTCATTGTAATAGGTTTGATAGTCGTTATCCGTAACTTGAATCAGGCTATCAGGAACATCAGCATAACGGGCAGCTACATAGGTAATTTTTGCACTCGTATTCTGGTTGTTGTATTCGTCTCGAGCCAATTCTTTCGGAAGATAATATGCCTGGGCAATGAGGGTATTGAATTTTTGACGTAACTGGTCTTCTTTGATATAATTTTCCAACGCATTCCACTGCTTTTTCACCCTTTCAGGCATCTGATCGTATTGCTGAAGGAACTGGAGAATTCTGTTCCGGTCGAATTTCCCTGTATTGGGATTGGCAAAATATTTCTGGATCAACGGATGTGGATTTTTTCCCTGAATTAAATCGAACATTTCGTCAGCAGTTACTTCAACCCCCAATTCTTTATACTCTTTGTTCATCAGTATCTGGCGAACCATTTGCTCCCAGGTTTGTTCCCTTACGCGAAAAGTTTCATCAGTAGTCAGGCTGTTTCTCTGTTGCTGCTGCTTAATGCTTTCAGTATTTTTGTCAACCTTCTTGTTAAAATCCATGATGGTAATCTCCACCCCATCAACTTTACCGGCATTTACATCCCGCCGATTTGATTTCTTCATAAAGTCACCAAGAATAAACGCTGCAAGAGCACCTCCGATTACAATTACAAGAAGCGTTGAATGTTTCCTAATACTTCCAATAGCGGCCATCTTTTCCTAAATTTTATTATTTTTCAAAATAGAGCTGCAAATGTACGAATTGAATTGATAAATAAAAGAAATAAGATCAATTTTGATTTTAGTATCAACCAGTTAATCCTGAAATCTTAAGGCAAGGGTTACTATCAGGTGGCAGAATCCTTTTTGGGATTCTGCCACTCAAAGCAAAAACCCTAAAAGTTTTCCTTTAAGTCCCTATAAGCGTGTTTTTTACAGGATACCTTTCATGAACCAAATGTGATGATAATAGGAATAACTATTTGTTACAATAGTTTATTGTGTGTAATGAGAAATAGTATCCTTAATCTAGGCCTACAAAACTGTTAATTTTACCTCTTCCAGTTTATTTTCAGTCGCCTGCAAAATTTTAAACAAAAAAGGAGAGATTTCAATTTGATCGGAAACCCCGGGAATGCTCCCAAAATGATGAAGAATAAAACCGGCCAGGGTCTCATATTCTTCCGATTCGGGAATTTTCAGATTGTATTTATCATTCAGGTAGTCGATTTCAAGGCGCGCAGAAAAGATAAATTCCTTATCGGAGATCATTTTCTCAACCGCTTCATCCACATCATATTCATCTTCTATTTCGCCAAAGATCTCTTCAATAATATCCTCCATGGTTATCATTCCTGAAGTCCCTCCGAATTCATCTACCACCACAGCAACACTTTTATGTTTTATGATAAAAGAATTTAAGGCTTTTTTTGCCGTACTTGTTTCTGGAAATATTTCCACCTTGCGAAGCACATCACGAATAGATTCAGGCCGGATAAACATATCATAAGCATGCACATATCCCAGAATATTATCAATCGATTGCTCGTAGATCATGATTTTGGAATGCCCTGTTTCGGTAAAAAGTTTTCGCAACACATTGGGTTGTTCTTCAATTTCCAGCGCCACAATTTCCGTTCTAGGAACCATACAATCCCGCAATTTTACATGCTTAAAATCTATGGCATTCTGGATCATTTGAATTTCCTGATTAAAAGCCTGATCCGTATCATCTCTGATGTTCAGATCCTGGACGTATTCATTCAAGTCGATAGCGCTGAAGGTGTACCCTTCCGGGGAAATCTTCAGACGCAAAACTCCTTTCAAGATCAATTCCGAAATGCCGATGTATAAAAAGATAACCGGATAAAACAAATAATAAAACAACCAAACGGGTATTGCAAAGGTCTTAAGAAGCCCTTCTGGCTGGATGCGAAACAGTACTTTGGGAATGAATTCGGCAACAACCAGAATTAAAAGTGTGGCCAGGATTGTCTGGAAAAGCAACACATAAAACTCGGAGCCCATGGAAGCCGGGAGATAGTGTATGATGAATGGTTTCAGTAGCTTGGCCATCGCAAGACCATACACAACCAGAGAAATATTATTTCCAAGTAGCAAAGCTCCGATAAACCGGGACGGATTGGCATAAAATTTAGAAAGTATCCTGGCAGGTTTGAGCTGTTTCTTCATGTCCAGCTCATGTTTCAGCCGGGAGGAGCTCACAAATGCGATTTCCATTCCTGAAAAGAAAGCGGAAAACGCCAGAGAAAAAATGATAATAATCCAGTCCGTACCCATATGAATAACAATTCTTTAAAGAAACTATTCTTGTAAGAATCTAATGATTCTTTTACAAAAATAAAGGTTTTCTTATTGCAGAGAGTCTTGTTTTACATTCAGAACGCCTCTGATACCATAAACGGTGCGGTGGGTAAATGATTCGTTGGCAACCATGCTGTCGCCAAAAATCGTACCGTCAGGGCCGACAATTTTCACAAAGCTGGGGGCAGTAATTTTTTTGGTCCACTCATTCCAGATAAGATTTTCGGTGTAAAGGGTTTTGTGTGTATTGAGATTTTCAACCACCACATTGTTTCGTGCCTGAAGTATCCTCAATTTCTCCTTCCGGATCCCGTATTTAGCCTTTAACAAAGAAATTGGATGTCCCAGGGTATCATAAAATTTCACAGAAAAACCTTTAGGAAATTCCGTATAAGGTGCATTTCCGTCGTAACGAAGCATCAGCGGGCTAGTAAGCACCAACTGAATCCTTCCCGAATCGGTACGTTCATAACGGATATCACTTGCAGAAAGAGCAGCGATTGTATCTTCTGAAGTCAGGTTTTGAACAGTCTTAATTGAGTTTTCACAAGAAAAAAGCGCCCCCACTAATAGAATTACAGAGGCGCTCTTTAGTAATTTAGTAAGCATTTTTTTATCTATTAGACCTTATTTTGAGGCCCTAACTATGGTTTCTTCATTAATCCAGCAACCCACTTTGTACTTTTCACCCGGTTTCAGGTTGTAAAAGAACAAATTTTCAGTCGTTGGAAAATGTTGTTTATAAATCACAATCCTTTTGTTCATAGATGAAGCCAGGTCAGGATCGACCCTCTTGGCTTGTTCATACTTGTCTACCGCAGCCCAGTAAGCCACTTCTTTAGTCAGCGCATTATTACCACATTTGTCTGCACTTTGAGCATACAAATCACCAATCAATACATAAGCCTGTCCATAATGATGATTAACTTTGAGCGCTTTAAAAGCCATCTCACGGGCTTTTGGATAGTTATTTAGCATCTGATACGCCTGAGCCATCATCATGTTGATCTCAACCAGTTTATCATTGTTGGTCAATGAAGTAGCCTGGGAAAGATATTTAATGGCTTCTGCATATTTGTTACGCTGCATCATCATTTTTCCAAGCAGGAAAGCCATATCAGGTGAAGGAGCGACTTTATACAGGTTCACGTTAGCATTGTAATACAATGAGTTGTTGAAACATTGTTTTGATTCCAACGTTGAAACAATCTGTTTCAATAATTGGGGGTCGTTCGGGGTAGCGTCAAATTTTTTCTGATATAAGCCAACCAAAATATCGCAACTTGCGAATGGCTGAAATGTTAGATTAATATTCTGTTTAATATTCTGATATTCCATCACTTTACCTGACCTATTTTCAGCCTTGTAGCCTTGGAGACGGTGATTCACATAACCTATGATATGGTCATATGTTTGAACCACAGTTGTAGTATCAATTTTACCTTCATTCGCAAGCTGTGTGGTAAACCTGAAGTAGTATACTAAAACAGCGCCCAAAGACTGCTCTTTATCCATGTTTACAGATTGTTTGAGCAACTGGTAAATTTTTGTTTCGGCTGACGGATCCACCTGGTATAAGTCGATAGCCTCCCGGCCTAAAAGCTCTCCTTTTTGAAGTTCCGTTGTTCTATACTTATACGGAAAATACTTCATTCTTTGCAAATAAATCAACTGCAACGTGTCTATCAACGCTTTTTTAACATTAGGTGAGGATGCTTTTTTAATTCTGAATTTGATCATTCTGGCACCATCGATATAAATGTTTTCTGTAGCTCTCGGACAATTGTTAAATACCCAATACCAAGGATTTACAGCATCATTAATAGTATTATTCGTATAGTGGCTTTGCCGCCATTGTTTATAGAATTCTCTATATAAAGATAAGTTCATGATGCACGTAACACTATCCTTACCATATCTTGAGCCATTATTCTGAGGAACAATGTTTACAACGGGGTTTGTCGCCATCGCCGAGAAACCAAAACTCAATCCAAGTAATAAAATTAAGATTTTTGCTTTCATTTTAAATAAAATATTAGGTTAATTATCTGTATTTCTGTTTATAAAACCAACTCTGTACAATATTTATTCCAAAAGTTAAATCAAAGAAGCTCTTTTTAACTAAATTGTTCTGAACTGTACCGCGACTGCCTATTTCGAAACCAAGATTCAAATTGCTTCGGCTCCTTTTGAATGGGAATTTTACGCCTCCTGTAATGGCAAATTCATTAATGGAGAGTCCATTTAACGATAGATAAGATTGTTGATAGCGTGCACCCATACGATATGTCATCCTCTTCCCTAAATGTGAAATGGAGCTGTGTATTGGAGTATATTCCCCGCCAATGGCCAACGAAAATGAATTCTGAAGTGAATCGGATTGCCCGAACGACCTGTACTGACTCCAGTCCTGCCACTTTACATCGGCTCCGAACAACCATCGGCCAGGCTGTGAGTAAGTAAACCCAACCCCATAATGTGCAGGTATCAATACTTTTCCTTTTGCATCCAAGCTGTATTGCAAGGTGTCTTTTACAACAGCCGGGTTGGATCCATATCCACCGGTGACACTTGTTGCCAGAAAATCACGACTGGCAGCAACATTTACTTTATTACTGTAAATCACACCAAGGGTGATCTTCCTTCCATTTTTAAGATGGATATCATACTGAAGGCCCCAATCAGATAAAATATCTCCCACTTTTACATATTGCTCAGTTTTAGTACCGAAAACATTCGGTGAATCTGTAGAATAGACCATATTATAATAACGGGTATTACCAAAGAGATAAACCAGGTTTACTCCCACACGAAGGTTGTGTGTGATATTAAATCCGTTACCCCAATATACACGGGTCAATCCACCTTTTCCCCAGCGTTCACTTGTCAACTTCCCATAACCAGAAACATTAATATCTGAAAGAATATCATATCCAATCTTGCTATAAGGCATGGCCCCCAGACTGGCACGCCACCATTTTGTTACTGGGAAACCCATTACTACGTGTCCGAGAGCAACATAATTGTAAGATTCTGAGTTCTGTATAGTACTTAAAGATCCGTAATTTGCAAGAATTCCCGTTTGGAAAACAAAAGTCAAAGAATCGAAACTAGCGTAAGATGCCGGGTTTGCTGTGTTCACAACAAAAGGGTCTGAAAAACCTACAGAAATACCTCCCATACTTTGTTGCTGGGTGTTGATATTTTCCCCGTAAAGGCTTCCCAAACCATATCTTGAAAAAGGTGAATTTATGTCCTGCGCATGCAACGACACGGCAAGAAATGCTAACCCAACCAATAAACCTAACTTATTTTTCCTCATTGAAACTTAGAATTTCCTTTAAACCTTCCAAAACAATATTTGGGGCTGCAAAGATGTTATTTTTTAATCTTTTATCAAAATATTTATAATCACCACCTCCCAGAATGATTCTTAAATCATCAAACTGCTTCCTGTATTCATCAATAACTCCATCTATTTCTGCAACTAAACCATTCATAACTCCTGAAAGAATGGCTGTTTCTGTTGAGTTTCCAATCAAAGGAAGTTCCTTTTCCACAGGTTTTATGAACGGGAGTTGCTCCGTAAAAGTATGCAGCGCTTTAAATCGCATCATCATGCCGGGACTTATGCCCCCACCGATATATTCATCATTCTGATTTACAACATTATAGGTAATAGTCGTTCCTGTTACTACAGCCAAAACATTCTTTCCGGGAAAGCAAGCTCTTGCACCTGCTACGATAGCCAGCCTGTCTTTTCCCAGACTTTGAGGTGTTTTGTATAAATTTTTAAAGGGAAGTCGTGTCACCTCATCCGGTTTTAAAAAGAAACCACATCTTCCCAATGCTTCATTAAATTCTTTGGGATAATTTCTTACAGAAGACAAAACCGAAGCATTGATTTCCGGAAATGTTTGCAATATCTTCTCTAAAAAAACAAACTCCGGGCTATCAAAAATTTGAAGGTCTAATAACTTGTTTTTCTGAAAAATGGCAAATTTCGTACGAGTATTACCAATATCAATAATTAGTTTCAATCCCATATTTTCATTCCAAGGTACAAAAATACGTTTTAAGGGATTACAGACAAAATTTGAGAGCATTAAGAACACGAATTTTTTACTTTTTTAAGAATTCTATTTGCCAAAAGAAAAAAAGGTTTAATTTTGCCGCTCCAAACAACAAGGTACCATAGCTCAGTTGGTAGAGCAACGGACTGAAAATCCGTGTGTCCCTGGTTCAATTCCAGGTGGTACCACCCAGTATTTGGTTTAGGACCCTGAAAGCCTCTGCCTTTCAGGGTTTTTTATTTCTTTAATCCAAACATCTTTGCTTGAAAGAACTCGATTGAAAGGCATACTTGGCAATAGTTTTATGTGTGAGCTTTCCGGGTTCAAGGAATCAAAATTTTCTTTTTCGTTATAAAGATTTTTCGTAATCATTTAGCAGCCTACATTTAAGTAATAAAGTTGCTACCATCAAAAGTAGAGCAAAGTTCGTTGTAAATGTTCTTATTATTTTTTCTGGCAGTTGAAATAAACCCTTCTATACGGGCATAAGATTCTGCTCCCTTGAAACTTGGCTAAATA
>CAZPPK010000065.1:0-15171 GCA_964588415.1 uncultured Lentimicrobiaceae bacterium | reverse complement strand
AAACTATTCTACAGTTACTGACTTGGCCAGATTTCTGGGTTGGTCAACATGGCAGCCTCTGAAAACAGCAATATGATAAGCCAGTTTCTGTAACGGAATGGTTGCAAGTAATGGGGTAAATATCTCTTCCGTTTCAGGGATCTCTATGACATAATCGGCCATTCCCTTTACAATTTCATCGCCTTCAGTAACTACGGCGATCACTTTTCCATTCCTGGCTTTTACTTCCTGAATATTGCTGACTATTTTTTCATAGATACCTTTACTTGGAGCGATGAAAATAACCGGCATGTCATTGTCAATCAAAGCAATGGGACCATGTTTCATTTCGGCTGCAGGATAGCCCTCAGCATGGATGTAAGAGATTTCCTTAAGTTTAAGGGCGCCTTCTAAAGCTACCGGGAAATTATATCCTCTGCCCAAATACAGGAAATTATGGACATCCTTAAACTCATAAGCAATTTGTTTTATGAGTTCACCATTTGCGAGTGTTTTTTCCACTTTGCCGGGAATGGATTCCAGTTCAAAGAGTAATTCCCGCCACCTTGAAACAGGAATGGTCCCTTTCAACTGAGCCATTCTTAACGCCATGAGCATCAGAATAGTCACCTGTGCTGTAAAAGCTTTGGTGGAAGCTACACCGATTTCCGGCCCGGCATGAGTGTATGAACCGGCGTCAGTAGCCCGGGCAATGGAAGAACCGACCACATTACAAATACCAAGAATGGTGGCCCCTTTTTCTTTTGCCAGGTTGATTGCGGCCAATGTATCGGCAGTTTCCCCCGACTGTGAAATAGCGATCACAACATCTTTTTCACTGATGATGGGGTTTCTGTAACGGAATTCGGATGCATATTCAACTTCAACGGGAATGCGTGCAAGATCTTCAAAAAGATATTCTCCAACAAGGCCTGCATGCCATGAAGTTCCGCAAGCAACAATGATAATACGGTTGGCGTGAACGATTTTTTGTTCATAATCTATAATTCCACCCAAAGAAACAATCCCTTTTCCCGCATTTAACCGGCCACGCATGCTGTCTTTGATAGAACGGGTTTGCTCGTAAATTTCTTTCAGCATAAAATGGTCATAACCACCTTTTTCCAGTTCACACAAATCCATTTCCAGAGCTTCAATGTAAGGTGTTTTAACTTTATTTTTAATGGTCTTCAGCTTTATTTTTTCGCCACGTTTGATAATGACCATGTCTTCTTCTTCTAAGTAGATCACGGATTTGGTGTATTCAACAAAAGGCGTAGCGTCAGAGGCAATGAAAAATTCATTATTTCCAATTCCGACAACCAGCGGGCTACCTTTACGAGCAGCGATCAACATGTCCGGATTATCTTCAGACAAAACAACAATGGCATAAGCGCCGGTAACCTGGTTAAGTGCTATCCGCACAGCTTCTTCCAGATCGGTATGCTCATTTTTTTGAATATCTTCAATGAGGTTGGCCAATACTTCCGTGTCGGTATCGGAAGAAAATTGATAGCCACGCTCGGAAAGTGCTTTCTTTAGTACATCATAATTTTCAATGATCCCATTATGAATTATGGCTATTTTCTGATTATTCGATTTATGGGGGTGTGCATTAGAAGTATTGGGTTCTCCATGGGTTGCCCAGCGCGTATGGCCCACACCAATGGTAGAGTGTAAATTCATTCCATTGATTTTATGCTCCAGGGTGGACACTTTCCCTTTGGCTTTGTAAACCTGCAGACCACCGTTTAGCAGGGCAACTCCAGCGCTGTCATAACCTCTGTACTCTAATCGGTGAAGTCCGTTAATAAGTATAGGGTAAGCCTCTCTGGGACCTAGATAAGCAACAATTCCACACATTGTCGTAAATTTTAAATAAGTTTCTAAGTTACTGAACAGTAAAATTCTTTTAACAAAGGTACTTATTTTGAAGGCAACTTGGTATACAGTATTTCAAGTTTTGCCCTTGACAAAGTATCGCTTGCCGGTTGATGGCCATTAAAGATATACCGTTGAGGTGTTATAGCGTCATTGGTAACATATAATAACAGTCCATTATTTTGTTGTGTTGTGTCTTGTACTAGGGACTGAATATAATGCGTCAATCGAAAAGTGTATGAGTTTGTCGATGCCTTATAAGCACCTCCGAAATAAGTTCCTCCCTCCATCTGATCCGTCAAAATGCGATAGGATGTGTCGGAAGTAATCTGGACAAGCGACAATGAAGCCGGTTCCCCAAGATAGGGCTTGGGTTCAAACCCGGGAAGTACTAATTTTGCTTCATTAATACTTATTCTGCCCATGCGGGCGAATTTTTTGATGTTGGGAAATTTAAGAACCGTTTGTATTCCGCCAAGGCCTTGTAGATAGAACTGTTTTTGTCCTAACAATGTGTCTTTCTGTACAACCTGATTAACAAATTCCGGGCTTCCGGAACTGTAAATATGATCATAATGATTGAAAATGGCTGATGAGTCAGAAATGGCATAGTGGAATTGAAGAGAGTCAGTGCTATCGTTATGATAATACAGCGTTAACATCGTGTTGGTACTAATTGGAATAAATGATGCCAGTGCTCCTCCACTGTTAACTTGACTTGCCGTAAAATAAAGCCCTTTAAAGTAATGTATGAAAAGATAGTTGCTGTCGAGATACATGGTATCAGTCTGTATCAACTTTTCAGCCAGTGCATTGGATAGTTTACTCAAATTAATCCGAATTACACCTTTCAAAGTATCGCCAGCCGCCATAACAATGCTATTGCTTGCATTAGGGATAAATGTATAATCGGCGTAATCTGTCGGATACACCTGGGCTCTACGGTTGGAATAGTAAATAGAATCGTTATAAATGTCACTCGCCAATTCATAAACATGAAGGGTCATAGGGGATGTGGTATCTCCATAAACACTTGAATAAGCCAATTGCATGACCAGCGAATCTGGCTGAGGATTGGAGCCAAAGCGATTATATGTAATTATCTGGATCAATTGAGTATAAAAACTGGCATTGGTAACACCAAACACGGGATCTTTAATGCTGCCAAGATAAGCCAGCCTCTGATGAGATGTAACTGTTGTGTCTGCAGGTTTTGAATAAGCTCTAAGGGTTGTAGTGTCCGTAAAAATTACATTCATAGCGCTGTCTGGCAACAACTGTGAGCCTACCAAACCTAGTTTTTTGGTACAGGAAGTTAATGTTCCTAATCCTAAAAGAATAATCCAGAAAGTATATCCTAAAAAAGCAGCACTTCTCTGAGTCCGCGAGAGGTTAATTGTCTTCAATAATTTGATCATAAAATTGGTTAAACGCTTCAAAATAATTCTCAACTCCCTGATAATCTAATAATGGTTTGCCACTTTTTTTTGCATGATCCAAGAGTTCTTCATTAATGTTTTCGTCTCCCACAATGAAGGCATCGGCAAAATTCATAGCACTTTTCATGAAAGAAACGTAGTTTCCGCCTTCGTAGTATTGAAGAACCTCATCAGGGATTCCACTCATTTTAATTTTGTTGGCAAAGTCTTTTGAGAATGACTCCTTAAACCCATCATTATAAAGCGATATGATCAGTTTCACGTCACTAAAAAGGGGATTGTTGTTGTAAGCAGTTTTCAGATACAAAGGTATTAATCCTGAAAACCAACCGTGGCAATGGATGACATCAGGTGCCCAGCCCAGCTTTTTAACCGTTTCCAACACTCCTTTTGAGAAAAATATGGTCCGTTCGTCATTGTCCTTGAAAAAAGAACCGACTTTATCTCTGAAAATAAATTTCCTATGGAAATAGTCTTCATTTTCAATAAAATAAACCTGCATCCTGGCTTGCTGGATAGAGGCCACTTTGATGATAAGAGGATGGTCAATATCCTCGATAATTAAATTCATCCCGGAAAGGCGGATTACCTCATGAAGTTGATTGCGCCGCTCATTTACCAGACCAAAACGTGGCATAAACACCCTGATCTCTTTTCCTGATTCCTGAATTTTTTGGGGGAGAAAACGTCCTATTTTACTGATGTGAGATTCAGGCAAATAGGGCATAATCTCTTGGGTAACAAACAGCACCTTTTTCTTAACCATGGAAATAAATTTAGAGATTTTTGCTGTGCAAAGGTAAAGAAAAAATGTATTCGAGGTTAAGCCTGACGATCTCGACGCCCAATGACCTCTTGTCAGATCATTAATTCGTAAAATTTTGAACAGGGCCGGTATTTATTTCCGGTTTGATCATACGAAAATTATCTCCTGATAAACAGCGCTTTAATAATATCAAATGCCATCTTCGGATTTTCCTTCAAACGGCGCGTAGAATAGGCGAACCACTGTTCTCCAAAAGGAACGTAAACGCGCAAACGGTGTCCTTTTTCAACGATACTTTTGCGCAAAGAGGGGGCAACGCCATAAAGCATTTGAAATTCATATTTGTCCTTTGAAACATTATATTTTTTTAACAATTCGTAGGCGCCTTCAACCAGAGGGGTATCGTGGGTTGCAATGCCCGGATAAACTCCTTGTTGGAAAATATATTCGAGGTCTTCAAGATAGTGGCTGTTGATTTCTTCATACTTCTTATAGGCGATTTTTTCAGGTTCCACATAAATTCCTTTGCAAAGTCTGAAATTCAGGGTTGCTTCTTCGCTGTGAAGATCAAGCATGTTTTTGATATCCTGACGGGTGCGCCGCATGTAGGCCTGAAGCACCAGCCCTACGTTTTTCGGGAACTCCTTCTTCAACTTTCTGAATAAAGCAATTTCCTTGTCCACACACGGAGAATCTTCCATGTCAACCCGTACAAAGTTGTTATAACCTGCAGCTTTTGTCACAATAGCGCGGATGTTGTTGTAACAGGCTTCTTCGTCGAGAAGTAATCCGAACATACTGGGTTTTAAAGAATAATTCCCGTTAACGTTGTTTTTCTGGATAGTGTCTATGATTTTCAGGTATTGATCACGGTTTCTGTCTGCTTCTTCCAAACGTGTGATAAATTCCCCTAAAAGATCAATGGTCACCATGCAGCCTTCTGTATTTAATTCTTTTGCCACTCTGATGGCGTCTTTAATGGTTTTTCCTGCGATATATCTTTTTGAAAATACCCATATCAAACTTTTGGGCATAAAGGGCAACGTGTTTGCAATTACCTTGTTAATTAACATTATCGGTATGTTGTTTTATTATGAATTACATCACAGCAAAATTATATTTAAATTTTTCAAATACATTCAAATTTTTTCAATTTATAACGTGTAAAAAGAAGCCCGAAAACGATTTAGAATTACGATTTTTCAGATTGTTTAGAATTTCGGATGAAATTTGCCATGCACAGAGATTTAATTTGAAAAGGATATAAAAAATCGTCCCGGGACGAATTCCCCGGGACGACGGTTTATTGATAATTTCTCTTTTAAATCAAAGACTTACTTTTTGATAAAGCGTTTTACGATGAAATTATCGTTATCGTTGATTTGAACGAAATACATATTCGAAGCAAAGCTGCTGATGTTAACCGGTATTTCATTGGGAATCTGATTGTATGTTTTTTCAAAGATTATCCTTCCAGTGACATCAATTACTTTCACAACAATGGCACCATTCATTACGTTGTTTAAACGAATGTTGAAAATGCCGTTACCCGGATTGGGATATAGACTTACTTTATTCGACATCATAATATTGTTTATTCCTGCTGGACTTGGGGTGGGTAGCCCGAGATTAGAAAAGTCATCTTCATTTTTCACTATCCATTGGGAATTGTCCGTATCGCTTCCTGATGAAGTTGGCCAATCTGTTGTTCCGATATTTATAATGGATTTTCTCAGCAATGTATGGTTCATTGTTGCACCTGTATTGCCTGCCACATCCCAGCCTCCTGATCCCGGATCCTGATTCGGATCACCGATGGCATCTATCCACGCCCAGTCGTAACCGTTATTCATAATGCGGATCAGTACACGGGCGTCATTCCCGTTGAAGGACATTACGTAACCGCCTTCATTGTAAACCAGCGTGTCGTTGGCAACAGCCAGGATAGCCGGATCGGCCTGTGAGTTGGCTAAAACAAACACTTTTCCTGATTTTAAAACAGTTCCTGCCGGAAAAGTATAAAAGTCACTCTGGAGACCTCCTCCATTATAGGAACTTCCAATCATATATTCATCAAGATTAATATCATGACCCGTATTGTTATACAATTCCAGTGCCTTGTTGTTGTGGGATCCTTCAACATATTCAGAAAAGAATAGTCCGCTTGTGGCAACTTTGAAGGATAAGGATGTTCCACTTAATCCGTCGTAAATTTTGCTTCCATCAGCATTTTTAACCAAACCGGCATCCAACTCAATGTAGTAGGAATTACCAGCAATCAGTTGCGGGGAAGGCATGAAATAGAAATTATTGCCCTGGAAAGTGATATTGGAAACGTCCATATCTTCATAAGTCGTTCCATCAGCATTTTTAATATGAACTTTTCCGGTTCCAGGAATAATACTGTCGGCTGAAAAACTGCAACTTATCGATGCTGTAACCGGAAAATCGTTCATGTCCGCAAAAGGTGCAGAGGAAACGAGCGTCAATGGAAGTGTATCTTGTATGAAAACCGGATCAACGGTCACTTTAAACGATGTGTCTGCTGCGTCATAAAGAGATATGGCAAGTTTATAATTTCCGCCGGCCATCGCTGGCGAAAGATAAAACTTGTAGATTCCGGCTGAAGCGGCTACTGGTTTCCAATAACTTTTATCTGTGTGATCCAGGTCCCCGGTAATCATAAAACTGTCACCTTGGGTATAGTTATAACCGCCAATAAGGACGCTGTCAATTTTGTCGGAGGTCCATTTGAAAGTAATGGTATCTCCCACATAAACCGTGTCGTTGGGTTGAGGTTGCACCCAGGCAAGTTTCCGGTTATCAACCAAATGTATGGGTGAAACAGTATCATAAAAGGTTGTATCATAATAATCCATGATATAGAACGTGTAATTGCCAGTATCTGCTTCCGAGGGCACGACTAATTTGTACATCCCAGAAGAACCTGCTATAGGATTTGATGAAACACGGAAAAACTGGCCGCTCGTAAAACTATGGACTCCAAGAAGAACGCTGTCGACATTGGCAGAATTCCATTTAACATCAATGGTGCCTCCAATGGAATATTCATTGTTTGCCGAGGGATTGACGAAAGATAGACTGCGTGTATTTGTGGTAGTAACATTTATGGATGTTGGAGATGTTTGTAAATTTCCAGATGCGTCTTTTGCCACAAACCAGATATCATAAGATGTGTTTGCTGTGACACCTGTAACTACTGCACTGAAAGGGATTTCCGGACTCGTTACTGAAATACTGTCTGTGTAATACACAGTGACGGAGCCATAGTTACTTCCGGCTTTAACCTGAGTCGAAGTTGGTGCGGCACTTCCATGTAGAACAACAATGAAATAGGCAGTTCCTTTTTCGCTCATCTTCACAGAAAAGACGGCACGTGTATCTTCAACAATTGGAGCTTTTGGATAACCAGTCGACCATGTTGGAGGTGTTGCATCGCCACCCGAATTATAAGTGTGTTGTCCAGGCGTGATGTCTGCAACATTGACAGGGCTGGTAATGGTCCATTCTGATGCACTCCATGTGGTATCAGGCGTTCCAATATTGCTGTTACGGATTGCTGTCCCATCGGTATATTCCCAAGCCTTACCGGTGCCGTCCTCATCACGTACTCCATATACATCTATTAGAGTTCCCGTTGAATGGTTACCTCCTGAATACAGAAAATAAGCATCATCTCCATTGGCATTTAATCTGCCATTAGTAATATCAGGATTAAAGCCGTAAATAGTAGAGAAATCACTGCTGACGGCTGCAACATAAACGCCTCCTGGATTTATGGAACCAGAGAGTTGCATGTCATAATAATTTCCTCCATTAACCTGTTTGACGAGATAATAGTTACCTGCACTCAGGTCTATTGCACTTGTTCCAGAATTATATAACTGAACGAAACGTCCGTTTATATTGTCCTTAGGATCCGCGATCTCAGAGATGAACACGGTAGATTGTGCAAAGGTGTATAACCCTGCCAGAAAGAGAAATAAAAAGACTGTAAAAAATTTAAATGGTAGCTTTTGCTTCATAATTTTAGATTTAGGTTAATAAATAGGTCAAACTATAGGAAAAATTTTGGCTATAAATTATAACTGTTGCTAATATAATAATTTTTTTTGAACAGATCAATCTAAAAACTGAAAATGCAATAAGTTAACAGTTATGCTCTTTTTCTTTAAAAGACTTTCAGCAACGAAAAAGAAGGCTTAAAAAAGGGGATGAAACAAGAATTTCTCTCGTCTGCATTGGAATTTCCAGTACTTTGAATTTAGAATAAATATTGTGAAAATTAAATTGAAAGAGAGTAATTCTTAGGATCTTAGAATAAGAAACTCTATTTTTTATATGGAAACTCGTTAAAAATAAAATTTACCTGTTTTAAGAAGAGATTTTTTGTTTTTTACCTGATAGATATAAATCCCTTTTGAGAGTAAGGGAAGTCTGTATTTCTGATAGCTTTGCACATTTTTTATTGCATAGATTTCTTTTCCCTGCAGATTAAATATGATAAGTTTGTAACCGGATTCCGGCGTAATTTTTCCGGTTTGAAGGAAACAAGACTTTGTTGAATGGGTGAAGAAAACAGGAAAGTTTTTCGGAGCTTTAAGGCTGTTTGTTGCGGTAGTGGTGTTTCCTGCAAGCCAAATACTGGCATTTATGATGAGCCGTTCATGGTTTCCGTTAGCATCGGAAATCCAGCCATCATAAAGCTTGTCGCCGGGATCTCCGCTGCCATCATCGGCAGGGGAACTGTCGCCCATGGCAAATACTCTTCCTTTTCCAAAAGTTGTATAAGCCACAAGGACATTGTCGTTGCCAAAAACCGAACCGGATTTATACACAATTCCCTTCACCGACGCATTGTCATTGGGATTTAAAGTCATAGATGTTGCACCAAAATAGGCTACTTCGGTTACATCACCCATTTCACCATGCAAAACCGGATCTCCCGGAAGATCAGGGATATTTTGCGAAGTATTGCTAAAATAATTGTAATCAAAGGTGATACCGAAAGGATCAGCCTGCACTGAATTGTTTTGCATCAGGTCGTTCCAGACATGTGGCGAATCGATGCCGCTGTTGTTCCGGTCTGAGTTGTTATGGTCTGATATCATACAAAGTCCTCCTCCGTTTTTTACAAAATTCAGGATGGCTGTTTTTTCAGCTGCCAAAAAAGAATTGTTGGGTTCGTCAACCACAAAAACACTGTAATTGCTCAAATCCTGCGGATTGCTTGCATCATTATAGGTAATCTTTCCGTTGTAAGGCAGTGTTTCAACTTCGTAACCCTTTTTTACCAGGTCAATGCCCCAGGAAGAAATTCCGCCTTCCCAATAATTTCCCGGAGTACTGCTGGTGATGTTTGACTGGGAAGGAGTCGGATACCGTTGCGGGTTCGAATCACTTCCGCCACCCACTATGGTGGTTCCTCCGCTAAGTCCAAGGTTGTGCTGGTCTGCATCAATTACCCAGTCAGCGTTTCCTGCGGTTTCTGCTTTAGTAGCATCAAATAAAAACTTTTTTTGTGCATGGACAAAGGATGTGAAACACAGCAGGAGAAAGCTCAGGATGAAATAACGGATAGACATGTTGATGATTTGATAAATAAATTTTCAATTGAATCCAGCAAAAGTATAATAAAATGATCAAGGGGATTTTGATTTTGTCTATTAGGCCTGATTTTGAAAAAACATGGATTGCTTCTCTCAAATCCGGTTATACTGCAAAAAAAGCCGGTTTATTAAACCGGCTTTCCCACACAATTTCGTTTCCCTTATTTGGAAGTTTCTTTCACACGGACATCGCCCAGCAGCACATCCCAAAAACCAATCATCCGACCCTGAATTTGTGTCTGTTTTCTTTTTACATAAACGGTTATGTCTTTTTTGGTAGTATCCTGATACAGCAGGCGGCCTTCTTTATCATAACCTTTAAATTTCTGGAAAATGGTGATCACGCCCACATAAGTCCCGTCCGGCTGGCGTTGCAAATCACTGACATAATTAATCTTATACCATTCGATTTCCACTTTGTTATAATTGAGGCGCATCAGCCTTTCGAAATATTTCCGTACGGTATAGTATTTTATCTGCGGATGCAACAACGAAGAAACACCCATTTGGGAGCCCGGCATAAACAATTCTTCGGCACGGTCGATCACCCTGTTGGCTTCACTCCACGGGGTGGTTTTACTTCCTATGATGGTGATGTACTTACTTAAATCACTAACTTTTTCAAGTGCCAGGCTGTCGATGGCCTGTTTGCGTGCCGGACTCAGATTCTCCTGTGCTGAAGCAGGCAACACCATAACAAAACTAAAAACAAACAGAAGGATATATACAGTTTTCTTCATTTTTTTATTTATTAATCAGTTCTAATTCAGTAATTTTTCCCTGAGCATCTCTTTTTACGGAAGATACTTGATAGTGATAGGCCTTCATATCTTTCAGAAAATTCAAAAACCTTGCGATCGTGGTAGGCCTGTCGTAGTCGTTAAATCCCTGGTTTTGGCTGATGATGATCAATACCGGCGTTTCTGAAGTTGAAAACAGGGTCAATGTCTGTGCAATTTTCTGGTCGGCAACATCGTAAGATGGAGCTTCTGCAATTTTCTGAAAAGTTGCGTTAAGGGCAGAAAACTTGAGCTGTTCCGCTTTCTGTTTCGCCGCTTCCTCTTCCTGTAATCTTTTTTCTTCGGCAATCCGGTCGATTTTGCTTTTTTCGTTTTGTAATTTATCGGTGACTTTTGCAATTAAATCTTTCACTTCAGGATCATCAATGTTGTAAGACTTGATGACTTCGAACCGTTTTAGTTGTTTATCCAAAGTCATGGTACTGGTTCCGTTAAGCATACTTGTCAAATCTTTTTTTGACTGTTCAACATTGGCTGCATATTGTGCTGCAGCCCGTTCCCTGGCCAACTTTTTACTGCTTTTACAGGACGAAAGCCCTCCCATCATTAGGAAAGCCAGAAAAAAGACCAGAACCAGCCCGGGCAGTTGTTTAAATTTTTGTTTTGTCATTCCTTTAACCTTTAAAATTGTTTGTTCGATCGCTACAAAAATATTTAAAATTAATGATCGTTTCTTCAAAAAATTAAAATAAGATTTTGGTTTAACGAAATTTAACGCCAGAAATTCCATTAATGGAGATTTACCATGGTTTTTGCTCATGGGCGTGAAAAATAATTGCTAATTTAGCCTTTCGTATGCAAACACAGGAAGAAAAATACAACAAGCGACGGGTCAATACTGCTTATATGACATCGATCATAAGTATTACTTTAGTGCTCTTCACATTAGGGTTTCTTGGACTTATGGTAATTCAAGCACACACCTTGTCAGATTATATCAAGGAGAATATTGGTTTTGAAATTATTATGAAACCCGGCGTAAATGAAGCTGAAATCATTCATCTTCAAAAAAGCCTTGACATAAAGCCTTATGTGAAGTCCACAGAATATGTCACAAAGAAAGAAGCCGTTAAGCGTTTGAAAGATGCCTTGGGCCCGGGTTTTGTTGATTTTTGGGGAAGTAAAGACAATCCGCTGCTGCCTTCGATTGATGTTCGTTTTCATGCGCGTTGGGCCAACAACGACAGTATCAACCAAATTAAACAGTCAGTGTTGCAAAACCCGTCAGTCAAAGAAGTATATTATCAGAAATCACTCGTGGAAGTCATTAATAAAAACTTGAATAAGATCGGATTGATCTTGTTGGGACTGAGTGTTTTACTACTTTTGATTTCTATTACGCTAATCAACAATACAATCCGTCTTTCTGTTTATTCCAAACGCTTTATTATCAAAAGTATGCAGTTGGTTGGCGCCACTGAAGCATTTATCCGGCGACCTTTTGTCTGGAGGGGAGTTTTGTATGGCGTCGTGAGTGCGGTAATTTCACTGTTTCTTTTGACGGGCGTTATGGCGTTGGCAAGGGAAAACATTCCTGAGCTGGCGTTGATCGAAAGCAATAGCCTTATTGCCGGATTGTATTTATTTATTATTATAATAGGGATGGCTGTATCTGGATTTTCAACCTGGTTTGCCGTAGACCGTTATCTGGGAATGAATACCAACAATTTGGTGTACTGATATCTTTTAACCCTTTTCTTGTGTCTGACTTTAATCTCTTTTGGTTTAATGATTTGGTGGGACTGTTGTTTCCAAAAACATGCCATGTCTGCGGGAAGCCTTTAAATTCTCAGGAAGAGATTCTTTGTATCCAATGCCTGTATCATTTACCCAGAACGAATTTTCATCTTCATAAAGAAAACCCCGTTCGTGAAATTTTCGGAGGAATATTGCCTTTGCATTCGGCAACATCTTTTTTGTTTTTCAACAAAGGCGGAATGACCCAGACGCTGATACACAGGCTAAAGTATAAAGGTAAAAAAGAAGTAGGCATTTATCTTGGAAAGCTTTTGGGAGCGCAACTCATGGGAAGCGAATTTTTTCAGAATGCCGATGTGTTGCTTCCTGTTCCGCTGCATCCGGCCAAATTAAAAAAACGTGGATACAACCAAAGCCAGATCATTACCGCCGGAATGGAAACTGTGATGAAAGCAGATATGAATGCCAATGTACTATTCAGAAGTGTGCATACTTCTTCTCAAACCAGAAAATCGCGTTATGAAAGATGGGAAAACGTGAAAGATATTTTTGAAGTTAGAAATACAGGATATCTGGAAAACAAACATATCATTTTAGTGGATGATGTCATCACCACAGGGGCAACATTGGAGGCTTGTGCCGAAACCCTGCTCGATATCCCCGGAGTGAAGCTTAGTGTTGCTTCTCTCGCATATAGTCAGGGATAGTGGGAATGGTATCCTGTATTTTGCCCAGTTTGATCATGTTACGGTTATACTGTCTTCGGTTCCTGATCAGCTGCCGTTGCAACACAGCTTTGGCATTAAAGAGATCATAAAGGGCCTGGACGGGACCTTCGGTAGAAAAACCTGTACTGGGATTTTTGTAAAGTAGCGGATTTTTTTCAAGGTCTTTGGAAACATCAAAAGGATGGGTTCTCGGTTTCATGTTGATGATCATCTGTTTAAATGTTCTGTAATCCCAGAAAGCATGAATGACTACTTCGTTTATGAGAACCGTATCCAGCGACATGTAAAACGGGACGGGAGATTTCATGGTTAAAATGCTGTCATTAATTGCCACCATTCTTTCGGAATACCCTAAAGAAGAAAACAACAAAGTATCTCCCAGAACAATGGCAACGGTGAAATGTCCGGTGGAATCTGTAAATGTACCGAAAAGATTCTCCCTGCTGTAAACTTCGGCGTCTGGAATAGGTTTCAGACTGTCGGAACTCAATAAAACACCGGTAAGCCCAACCAACTCAGGCTCTTCGTGCTGCTGTCCCATTAACAATAAAGGAAGGTTTACGCACATGAGTACAAAAAGAAACGACTTCATGTCTAACCTCATAATTTTTTTTGGTTTTTTCTTAAAAAGCTAAGAATTTGTTATGTATAACAAAGATAAATTTTAAATTAGCAGTCAGATTAGAACAAATGTTGTCATTTCATAATAAATCTTAAAGATAAAACAATCATATAATCATTCCATTGTGTCTTATTTAGAGAGCAATCGCATGACTTTTTTATAAACTTAAAAAAACGACCATGAAAAAATTTACCCGAAACAAGATTCTGTTATTTGTCTTGTCTTTCTTTTTTGTAATAAGTGTTATGGCGCAAGGTTCAAATGACAGCAACGGCCAAAAGCAAAAAAAGGCCAAAAGCAAGGATAAAACCAAAAAACATCAGGAACAAGTTAAGAAGGGATGGAACCTGGGAGCTCTGCCTGTGATTTCTTTCGACAGCGACCTTGGTTTTCAGTACGGGGCACTCGCAAATTTGTATAATTACGGCAATGGCAAAGATTACCCGAATTACCGACAGTCGCTTTATATGGAAGTATCGCAGTTCACCAAAAAAAGCGGGATATATCGTGTGAATTATAACACAAAGGATCTTATTAAAGGATACCGGGTTTATTTCGATTTGAGCTATCTGCCCGATCAGGCTTATGGATTTTATGGATTTAACGGATATAATTCAGTTTATAACGAAACATGGGTAACCACTGGAGATGCTGCTTATAAAACAAGAATGTTTTACCGCTATCAGCGGAAGTTTTTCCGGGCCAAAATCGATTTCATGGGATACTTTAATGATAAAAAGTTCCACTGGGTCGTTGGCGCAGGACTGTATAACATTAAAGTTGCTCCTGTTGATTTGAGTGTTTTGAACAAAGGGAAAAGTGGTTCAGATGTTTTGCCTAATACTGCTGGTTTGTATCAACAATATATCGATAATGGAATAATTCCACAGGGTGAAATTAACGGCGGAACATTCACCGTTTTTAAAGGTGCCTTGGAGTACGACAGCCGCGACAATGAAGCCAACCCAAACAAAGGGATGTGGACTGAACTGGTACTGGCCTATGCTCCAAAATTTGCTTCAAACATGAATAATGGTTTCCTAAAACTTTCTATCACACACAGGCAGTATATTACACTGATATCTAATCGTTTGACATTTGATTATCGGTTGGGCGGACAGATTAACCTTGCAGGTCATACGCCCTTTTATGCACTTCCTTTGTTGTTTTACGCACGTTCTACTTCGGCTTATAATGAAGGGTTAGGCGGAAGCAGCAACCTTCGGGGTATTATGCGTAACCGTGTTATCGGTGATGGCGTAGCTTACGGCAATTTTGAATTCCGTTGGAAATTTGTCAAGTTCCGGTTCATCAATCAGAACTTTTACCTTGCATTGAGCGCATTCATGGATTCGGGAACCGTGATTCAAAACGCACCGGTTGCCGGAACAATAACACCTGAATCAGATTACTTTAAAAACAATGGTACAGGTTCCGACGGGTTACACAGCTCGGTGGGTGCGGGATTTCATATTGCCATGAACCAGAATTTCATTATTGCAGTGGATCATGGCCAGACTATGAATGCACAAGACGGCACTTCGGGAACTTATGTGGGGTTGAACTTTTTATTCTAGTGTTAAGTTAAATATGATATAACGTAAATAATTTGTATCTTTACGCAAAAA
>CAZPPK010000064.1:0-15393 GCA_964588415.1 uncultured Lentimicrobiaceae bacterium | reverse complement strand
GCCTGTTGTTACTGGCTTTCTCGGTTATTTTATTACGGAAACTTTAAACAACTTCAATATCTATTTTTTCTAAATATTAGTTACTACTCAGCAGGTTTATATGTTGAAAATCAAATAGATACATTTTTGTTAATAATTTTTTCGATTTCATTAATTGATTGTATTTCAGATTGATACCAAAATATATCAAGTTAAAACGGAAAATTTTATAAAAATAAAAAAGAACTAACAAATTGAATATTAATAAATTAAACCTGCTGAGTAGTAACAAATATTACAATAGATGTATATAATATAAAATGTTAAGGTGATACCGGCGGGCAAACGACAAGTATTTGATATACCAAAAATTGAGATCAAAGTCACCGAACATCAGGCTTACACCAAACACTGCAAATACGGTCATATAAATTACGGGGGATATCCCGCGCAAGCCAATGCACCGGTAAGTTATGGCAATAACATAGAAAGTATAGGATAATACAAGGTAATACATTCCATTCAAGAGGATACAGGAGGTTTTCAAAGACGTGTTAGGAACATCGATAAGCGAAGGGGGCATCCATTATATTTTAAACAAACTTGTTGTAAAGGCCCAACCTGCTTACCAACTGATAAAGTAACGCTTAGGGTCGAATTCAAAATATGCTGTTGGCAATGACGAAACAGGTGTTAAGGTAAACGGGGATAAACATTGGGCATGGACATGGCAAAATGAAGAAGCCACATTCATTACAATTACAGATAACAGGGGACAGAAAACCATAACCGATACTTTTAAGGATGGTTTTAAAGATGCAACGCTTGTTCACGATTGTTGGGCAAGCCATTTCAATACACCTGCCATGACGCACCAGATATGTATTGCCCATTTGCTAAGAGACACGAATTACTTGAATGAACTTTACGCCAAACTGTTAGACTGCTCTTTCAAATAGCGTTAAAGTTAAAAGCACAAATGAAACCGGTAGATTACTACATTCAAAACAAGCAAAGGGCACAAATAGAAAAACGACTTGATTTTTTGATAAACTATCATTTACCCGATGACAAAAAAGAGCTTATCACTTTCCAAAAACGACTTAAAAAATATCGTGATTATTTATTTACGTTTCTTTACCGTGCTAAGGTTCCACCTGATAATAATGCTTCGGAAAGGGCAAAACGAAACATCAAAGTGAAGCAAAAAGTATCAGGACAATTTCGCTCACCCAAAGGAGCTTCCCAATTTGCCATCCTGCGCTCGGTTACCGACACGGTAATCAAAAATAATCGCAATGTGCTAAGTGCATTAGATTTTATTGCTAATTTTAAGACTGATTAGTTACCTTTTTTGTTTGTTCATCGAAGAAGAGTAATCTTCCATAATTTTTTTCGCTTTTTCAAAATGATCGGTCTCAACAAATATTTGAACCGAATTTTCCGGCGAGCCGTTTGCCCAGCCTGCGTCAACACTTGACTGAAGGTTATCCCTTCTGATACATCCAATCCCGTTTTCCTTCAAAAGCTCTTCAATAAACATAGCCTCAACTGTTGAGCCCGTGTAAACCAATCTTATATCGTCTGCCATATTTCGAGTATTTAATTTTATGTAAAGTTAATAAAATAAGATTTACGCACATGTAGAATACATCAACTGCTTAATTTTATCATTGCAAAAACCATAATGGCTGCACTTACCATCTGCGCCGGTGAAAGTACACTTCCATTTACGATGTAATCGAAAAATACTGCTGAAACGGGAAACAGCAATTCACTAATGGTGGCAACCATAGCTTTAACCCTTCGCAGGCCATAATAGTAGATGAAAATGGCACCAGAACCAGTAGTTAATCCAATCAAAACGAACAACATCCAATGAATTTTATCGGTATGTGCAATTTCTGTGTACTTACCAAAAGCAATCACATAAACGAGCATCAAAACTGAAGTAAAACCATATCGATAAAAGGTTGCAGTAGCGAAATTGAAATTCATTAATATTTTTTTCGAGAAAACCGTAGAGCTCCCAAATGAAAATGCTGCTAAAATTGCAAGCGAGGCAGCGTATATTGTGTTCTTGTCTGTACTTGCCCTTGGGAGATGAAACCCGAAAGTCAGGAAATAGCTGGCGATAATAGCCATGGAAGCCCAGATGACAAAATTCTTCTTCAGTTTTTCTTTCAACAAAATAGCAGCCAGGCTAATAGCAAAAATGGGCTGAAGTTTTTGCAAAAGCACAACAACAGATAAGTTCTGAAAATCCACTAAGAACAGTGCTTTTACAATAGCCACTGTTCCTACTGCTCCTCCAAAGATGGCGATCAGTGTGAAAGTTATGTAATCCTGGCGTAGGAAATTTTTTAGCTGCTTATATTCCTTAAACATGAAAATACTCATCAAAATGAAAGGAATTAAATGCAGCATAAGTACTACATAGCCTACGTCCAGCCCACTGAGACGTGGTGTAAGAACTACGCCGTCAAAGCCCCATAAAATAGCAGAAAAACCTATGGCGGCAGTACCTTTTACCAATTCATTATCAAGGTTTTTCATTTGTTTTATAGTCTGGTTTATTAAAAATCAGAGTATCTATGAAAGTCTTTTCCCGATATCTGAAAGATATAGCATTCACTCTTCTAAGAAAATATTATTTCAAATACTTTGCAAGGTCTTCAACGGTAACAGAGGTGGCGATGACTTTTTTATCTTTATTAAGAAGCACAAAAGTAGGCGTTGCATTCACTCCGTACAATTTGGCTATCGGCCCGTCCCAACCCTTTAGCTTGGCAATGTTTGGCCAGGAATAACCTTCTTCTTTTATGGCTCTTTCAACTGATTTTTTATCAGTATCGACAGATATTCCAATGATTTGAAGGTGTGAAGTATTCGCCGGATTGTAATATTTTTTGAGTTTGGGAAGTGCGGCTTTGCAGTGCGGGCACCAGCTTGCCCAAAAAACGAGCAATGTTGTATCAGCTTTTATATCCTTCAACCTGATCTTTTTTCCTTCCAGTGTTCGGGCAGAAAAATCAGGGGCCACATGACCAGGGGCCAGCGTTCTGATCGCATACAACTTGCTTTCCAATTCCATTTTCTGTGGAGATTCATCTTTGAACTCAGCTAACTGACTGTTGTTAGCGACGTGTAGCAAAAGTTTATGAAAACCAAACTCCTGAAATCCGTTTACGAGGTAGTTTAACGTAAATTCATACAGTTTTTCATTTGCTAACGTCTTCTTCATCAGCGTGTCTACAGCAGGTGTAAAAGCATCTTCAACTTCGGGCTTGGTCATTCCTTTCGATTGAAACAAGGCAAGGTATCCCACAATTTTTCCAGTAAACAAATCCGTCCGGAGCAGCAATGAATCATTAAAATCGATCCCTTTGAAATAATTGGCTTTTACTGCTTTATCCTGCAAATAAGAAGGCAGGTTAAAGTCAATTAATGCAGGCATATCGAATTTAATAAAATGTGCGGCCAGCGTGTTGGGATTATCACTGATTAGTTTTGTAGCCACCGAATGTATCTGATCCTGAAGTTTTTCCGCCTGGTCTTTTATAACCTGATAAAACGGATCACTATTGGGATAAGAGTTCAGGACTGGCCGAAGCAGGTTGATCTTTTTCTGGTTGGCAATTTTAATTCCCAAATAATGGTAATAAATTAAGTTCTCGACCGAACTCAAAATATGAAAAGTGGCGTTCATTCCTACGCCGGAAGTAGCAAAATCAATATTCTCATGATTATATATCAAATCGAACTCCTGGCCCGTCATCGTTACCAGACGGTACATTCCGGCAGGCCAGTTGTTTTTTATGGGCATTTCAAAATTGCCGGAGGCGTCGGTGCGGGCAGTATCCATAATCTGGTTGGAAACGGCAAAAGCCTTTACCAGGTAAACCTCTGAGTTACTTAATCCAGTAATCAAGCCTTTGATATGATAAGTCTGTGCCATCAGCGCAAAACCCGTAAAAATCAAAAAGGCAGTAAACGAAAGTCTTTTAAACATGAGCATCTATTTTTAAATTCAAAAATACTACTAAAAGCAAGATGACAAAAAGCAGAGATCATAAAAATTCAGAATTCCAGACCAAATCACCATATCTATGATATGGGCTCAGATTAACTTACTATTATTATGTTTTGAAACCGGGTTTGTAGATTAGGAATTCTTTGTTGAATTTTGGCCTCAATAAATTCCTTGCAAGAAACCGGATTTTGGATTAATTTAGCTGGTTCAAATAGGAAGCCAACTTGTTTCTAATAAGAACAATTATCCTGAAAATTATGCCATTTATAAGGCCCATAACCAAAACATTCTATTTTATCCTGAGACTATTTCTCGCAAGTATGATCTTGAGCGGAAGTGTTTTTGGAATGGCATTGACAGGCACTGCAAATATTTCAGGCAAAAAAAATCAGGACAAGAATTTTCTCGTCTTACAAAAAATAACACGGTTGGTGCAATTGGAAATTGCTTCACAAAACAATTCTACAAAAACAAGGAATGAGGATTATATCCACCAGGCCTGCTCGCTTGCTCAAAAAACAGGAAATACTGGTTTTCTTGCAACACATCTTAATTATGCAGGAAACAAAGAACGTCTTGTCTGCCACTACGCTATGGCACTGTCGCTATACAGTAATGGATTAATTCTTGCCGAACAGCAAAAAGATACAAGTTTGATTGCATTTTTCTATAAAAATATTGGTGTTGTTTACCGCAAAATTGGTGATTACCAAAACGCGCTAAAATACACAGTTAAGGCACTCAGACTTAGCTCATTCATTAAGGATTCATTGGGTATGGCCAGATCGCTGAACAATCTTGGCAATTCGCAGCTTCAATTAGGAGATTATGATGGAGCCATGAAATCCTTTAAAGAAAGTATGAAAATGGAACAACATAGGGAAAATAAGATCGGTCTTGCCATTAACCTGAACAACATTGGCAATGTTTTCCATATGAAGAAAAATGACCAGAAGGCCATCAATTATTACAATCTCTCGTTGGAAATAAACAAGCAAATCAATTCCAGGAGAGGAATGGCAATTTGTTACAATGACCTTTCAGACATCTATAAAGATATAGGCAATTTAGTCAAATCTTTGGATTATTCTCAAAAAGCCTTAGCCATTACGAAAGAAATTAATTTTAAAACCCAGGAGGCAAATGCATATCTTGACATGGGTGAAATTTATTTCAAAATGAAGCAGAACAAAAGAGCCATACAAAATCTGAACAGGGGAATTCATATGATGAAGCCGTTGGGTGGAAGAGCTTTCCTTGAACAGTCTTATGAAGCGCTTTACAAAATATATCTTGAATTGAAAAATTATAAAAAAGCTTTGACTTACCTGCGCCTGACACAAAGTTATCATGATTCTTTGTTGAACCTGGCCGTACAGAACAACATCTCAAGGCTGCAAATACAATACAAATTCGAACAAAAGGAAAACCAAATTGCCCTTCTGGATCAAAAAGCAAGGCTTGCTGAAGTGTCGGTAAAAAACCAGCGTTATTTAATTTACATTTTACTGAGCGCTTCCCTGTTAATGATCGTCATTTTGTTATTTGCCGTACTTCTGTTATACAGACGAAGGCAAAATAACCGAATTTTAATTTCAAAAAATAAAGAAATTGAAGATGCTAGAATAGCGCTCGAGAAAAATGAAAAGGAGCTCATTAAAGCCAAGGAAGAAGCCGAAAAGAATGTGCTGGTCAAGAGCCAGATCATGGCCGATATCAGTCATGAAATACGCACTCCCTTAAACTCGGTCATTGGTTTTTCTGACTTGCTTTATAAATCGGCAGACAACCCAAAACAAAGAAAATATCTGGCAGCTATTGGAGCTAGCGGGCGGAGCTTATTAAAACTGATCAACGAAATTCTCGATTCCAGTAAACAAGGCAAAGACGATCTGTCAGTGGAACTGTCGGATTTTGATCTCATGGAATGCGTTCAGGAAGTGAGAAATATTTTCGCAATTAAAGCCGAAGAAAAGAATATCTCCTTGAAAACCAGTTATGCCAAAGGACTTCCCCGAATCATCCAGTTTAATAAAATGGTGTTACAGCAAATCCTTTTAAATCTGGTGGGGAATGCCATTAAGTTTACTGAAATTGGTTCTGTTACCATCCTGGTATCCAGTAATAAAGGAACACAAGAAGGACTGATTCAATTGAATATAGAAATTAAAGACACGGGCGTTGGGATTCCGGAAGAAGAGCAAAAAAGTATTTTTGAACCTTTCCATCAGGTTGCAGAAAGCACAAAACAGGAAGGAAGCGGACTGGGTTTGAGTATTACAGAAACCCTTGCGAAACGAATGAACGGAACCATCAGGCTGATCAGCAAAAAGGATAAAGGAAGCAGGTTTATCGTCAGCTTCAATGATGTTAAAGCATTACCTGAAACCGCATCTCCAAACCTGATAAACTCGCTAATGGCCAATATTCAAAAACCCTCATTCCTGTTGTTAAGTCAAAAAAATGTTATCATAAGCGACATAAAAAGACTATTTAAAGAATTTGGGTTTCTATTATTGGATGTAGGTATTAATGTTTCAGAAGCGAGAAGAAATTTCCAGGATTCTCTATTAACGGTCCTATGCTGTCTCGGTCAGGAAGAACTGGCCAACACCTTGTCCATTTTGGAAAAAGAAAACCTGAAAGAAGATCACAGGTTTCTGATTATCTCAAAAAACACAGAAAACATTACAATCGGAAAAGATAAAACGGTTTTATATTTGTCTGAGAATAGGGAAAAACTCCTGGAAAAATTAAAAGAATTTCTCAAATCCTATCAGAAAGAAGTACTTGAATATCTTCTTTTTGAAACGAAATCAGATGTTTTGCAAAATCCTGAATTGAATAAAACCTTCTATCAAATTTTCACCCATGAGTTTAAAGAAGCCTGCTCAACGCGGATGCTGGACAATATTCGCCAACTGACCAATAAATTAAAAGCTGCAGGATATAAATTTGGACAGACAAATCTAGTAGCATTTTTAGAAACCCTAAATCAAAATATTGACCAATTTGATACTCACGCCATTGACAAGCAGCTTGATATTCTTGAAAGAGCATTCATAAAAAGTTTTGATTTCAAATGATAGGACAAAAAAAAACATATCAGTATTTTTCAAAAAAACTACGATTCTTTTCAAGATTCTTGCTGATTTTCTTTTGCCTTATTTTAATCTGGCCACAGCTTAGGGCTAAAACCAAACTACAGGGAACCGATAGCGCATCCATGCTCATATTATTACATGACAGCACCTTATCTCCGTCTGAAAAACTGATCATAACCTTAAATCTTTCTAATCTTTATGAATCAGCCAATCCCGCTAAAGCGCTTTTTTATGACAGTCTTACGGTAGTGCTCGCAAAGAGGTTGGGTAAAGAAAAAACATTTATTTCCAGTATTCAAAATTTAGCAAAAGACTTTCAAAAGCTTGGCCGCTATAACGATGCCGATATTTTATATCACCACCTTCGAAAACAGATCAATGACAGTAGTTACACCCAACTGGCTGAATATTACTACAATTTGGCAGTCAACTATTACTTGTGGAGCAATTTTAAAAAAGCAGCAACAAATTTTCAGAAATCAAGATCGTGTTTTGAAAAACTTGGAGACAAACCCGGTATTGCCAAAACATTAATGGGGGAAGCAAAAGTATGGAACCAATACAACGATTATTTCCAGGCAATCGGTATTTTGCAGCGTGCCAATGATATTTATAGTCAGCTCGAAAATCAGGAGAGTATTGCTGAAATTCAAGTAATTATGGGACAGATCATGCAAAGTTGGGGGCAGATGAAAAGAGCAAAATATTTCTATAACAGTGCTTTCGACTATTACCACAGCCATGAAGATTTTTACCACGAAACTGAAGTACGAATTAACTTGGGGGACCTTTTGCTGATCGAAAACGACTTTCCAAAAGCACTAAAAGAATTCAGGGAAGCCCTCGACTATTCACGGGCATCAAACGACAAAGCTTTGTATGCAAGAAGCCTAAGAAAAATGGGGGAAGTTTACTACTTCCTGAAGAACTATGATTCAGCTAGCTTCTATCAAAAGCAGGCCTTAAGGTTCATCAAACCAACAGGAAACAGGTTGGAGATTGCAAGCAGTCTTTACGATATGGGAAGGATAAATTATATGACCCATAAACTAAGGACAGCATCTCAATATGCTGATTCTGCATTGTTTATATCAAAGGGAATAAACACTAAAGAGCTTCAGTTAAAAACGCTTAAACTTTTTTCAGACATCAATAAAACAGCAGGTTACTACAAGCTGGCATACAATTATCTAACGCAATACAACAAAATTTATCAGGAAGTGTTTTCGGAGCGAAACCGGAAAATGGTCAGTGATATGGAAGTGCACTACGAAGCTGATCAAAAAGCCAAAGAATATGATCTGCTCAAAAAACATGATATTCAGACCCAATTGAACCTTGCTAAGGAAAAGAATTTTCACAGTTTACTGATAGTGATCACTATTTTTATTGTGGTCATTTCCATTATTGTCGTATTTTTTATTCAATACGAAAGCAAAATCAACAAAAGGAACTATGCACTGATCTTTGCCAAAAACCGTAAAATTACAGCACAGCAAAAGAAACTGGAAGCCTTGAACAATGAGCTTTTCACAAGTCGTGAAAGTTACAGAAGCATCGTAGAAAATGCAACCATCGGAATGTATCAGGCATCTCCTTCAGGGGAAATTTTGTTTGCTAATAAGGCGTTGCTTAAGATGCTTTCCCAGGAAAATGTCAAAAGCCTTCAAAAACAGGTTTTTTTAAAGATTGGCGATGCTAGTCGGAAACACTTTATCGGATTATTGAAAAAGCAGGAGATCATTATTGGCCGTGAAGATGTTTGGAAAATTAATGAAAGTAATAAAATTTATGTCAAAGAAAGCGCCTGGCTAATTAAAGACAATAAAGGGAAAATTCTTTATTTTGAAGGGATTGTCGAAGACATTTCCAAAAGGAAGATCGCAGAAGAGAAAGTCCAGCAGACACAAGCTGTGCTTAAACAAAAAAACAAGGAACTCATTAAAAGAAATGATGATATTCAGAAAGCAAAAAACGAAGCGGAAGAAGCCAACACTGCCAAAACCATGTTTCTGGCCAACTTCAGTCACGAAATACGTACACCGTTAAATTCTATTATAGGCTTCTCATATCTATTGCAGTCCATCACAAAATCAGCCGAAGGCAAAAACTTCGTGAATTCTATTCTTGTAAGCAGCAACAGTTTGCTTGCACTGATCAATGACATTCTGGACCTTTCGAAGATACAAGCAGGAAAACTGGAGTTGAACTTTGAGCCTGCTTACATTCCCAAAATTATTACTGAAATTCAGCAAATTTTTTACCCGCAGATTGAATCAAAAAATCTGAATTTTAAAATTACCTTGAATCCATTGGCTGAAAGCTCCTTTATAATTGACGGCGCTCGACTTCGACAAGTAATGTTCAACATTGTGGGAAACGCCATTAAATTTACGGAAGAAGGTTCTGTTGACATCTCTGCTGAAGCAGAACCTTGTAAGGACGAATATGATTTCTTCGATCTTCTTTTCACTATTAAAGATACCGGCACCGGAATCCCAAAAGCTGAGCAAACCATAATTTTTGATGCCTTTAAACAAGCCGGAGGAAACCGGTCGAAGCAAACACCCGGAACAGGTCTTGGTCTTAACATCAGTCAGCGGCTTATCGAAATGATGGGAGGAAATATAGAATTGGAAAGTACTGTTGGAAAGGGTACTCTGTTCACCATTCATTTAAAACACATCAAGAAGGCCTATGGAGAAAGTGAATCTTCCGAGCCGTATGAAGAGATCGATCAAAAGGCTTTAGGCAAAGCAGATACGAAACTCGATGGGGAAACTCCCATGCCGGATATCGTGGAAAAAATTGAGAAACAGTTCGGCACAACTTACCAACGGATCAGTAAAAACAAATCAATCGTCGAAATTATAGATTTTGGAGATGCTCTGTTGAAATTTTCGAAAGAGGACCAAAATGAAATATTAAAAGAAGAATGCTCAGTATTGTTGGATGCCGCAAAACGTTATGACATTGAAACACTCGAAAAAATGTTGGGAAAAATCAGAAAATATTTTCCCAGTGGAAAAAACAGCTTACCAGATAATCTTAATGAGAATCAACAGACCGGATAAAATATATTAAAAACCATGAAAAACAACAATTACAAAATATTAATAGTGGATGATATTCCTGCAAATATCCAGATCCTTGGAAATATCCTATCCGCTCAAAACTTCAAGATCGCCTACGCGCAGTCTGGTAAACAAGCACTTTCAGTTATTGAGCATCAAAATCTGGATCTTATTCTACTGGACATTATGATGCCTTATATGGATGGATTTGAAGTCTGCAGGATACTGAAAAATCAACAAGAAACAGCTGAAATTCCGGTTATTTTTCTCACTGCAAAAGCTGATATGGAGAGTATCGTCAAAGGCTTTGAAGCCGGAGGACAGGATTACATCACCAAGCCGTTTAATGCAGCAGAATTGCTGGCACGTGTAAATACTCATATTCTTTTACATGAGCAGGAAAAGAAGCTGAAAGAGTTAAATGAAAATCTTGAAAATAAAGTTCTGGAGCGCACCAAAGAACTGGAATCGGCTTATAAAAGGCTTGATCATCTTGAGAAAGCCAAGACCGATTTTCTTTCTATTATCAGCCATGAGCTCCGCACCCCGTTGAATGGTCTGACAGGACTTTCAACACTGTTGAGCCAGACAGATTTAAACGACGAACAAAAAGAATACATCCAATATTTAAAAGAAGTTTCGGACCGGCTCGCAAAATTTTCCGAAGTAGCCTTGCTTATCACCAGCCTGCAGGTGCAAAAATATGAAGCTGACCTTATTCCAACGGCGGTGAAATACCTTGTTGAATCTGTTGCAGAAACATTTGGCAAAAGTGCTGCAAATCAAAATGTGAACTTTAAAGTACAAAATGTTGACAAGGACGTAATGATTTCCGCTGCTCCCGACCTGATCAAAAAATCACTGGAATTTCTCCTTGATAATGCCAAAAATCATGTGAATACTGATGGCCAAATAAAATTATCTGTAGAAGCTAACGAAACGTCAGTTGAAATCCAGTGTTTTGACAATGGCCCAGGTTTCGGTCAGGAAGCCCTGGATCATCCTTTTGAGCTGTTCTACAATGGTGATTTTGCGCATGTCCAGGGAACCGGTCTCTCGCTGGCCGCGGTGAAATTAATTATGGATATTCACGGATATGATCTGAAAATTGAAAACAAGAAAACAGGTGGTGCTTGTGTAAGGTTACAATTTAAAAGAATTTGAAAATCAAACGCTAAAAACTATAAATAAAGCAATCCAACTTTAAAGTTTGACATATTATGAAATTAATATCTTTGGCCTGTTAAAATAAACTTTGAAAAAATGAAATTACTTGAAGGGAAAGTGGCGCTCATCACCGGTGCCACAAGAGGTATTGGTAAAGCCATCGGATTAAAATTTGCTTCAGAAGGAGCATCAATAGCATTCAGCGATTTGAAACATGACAAACAAATGGATGCTTCTGCAGAAGAAATTGCCGCGCTGGGTGTCAAAGTCAAAGCTTTTGCTTCCAACGCTGCTTCTCTCGCCGATAGTGAGAAACTTATTAAAGATGTTTTGAAAGAATTTGGCAGGATTGATATATTGGTAAACAATGCAGGCATCACACGTGATAACCTGATGTTGCGAATGACTGAACAAGACTGGGATACTGTGATTACCGTAAACCTAAAATCGGCCTTTAACCTTACCAAATCTGTACAACGCGTGATGATCAAACAACGGGGTGGCTCTATCATCAACATGAGTTCTGTTGTGGGAGTTAACGGAAATGCTGGTCAGGCCAACTATTCTGCTTCAAAGGCCGGGCTTATTGGTTTTACTAAATCTATCGCCCAGGAACTTGGTTCACGCGGTATTCGCTGCAACGCCATTGCACCAGGTTTTATAGAAACTGAAATGACCAACAAACTTCCTGAAGACGTTCGTGAAGCCTGGATCAAGACCATTCCTTTACAACGTTCCGGAAAACCTGAAGATGTTGCCGACGTAGCTACATTTTTTGCCAGCGATCTCTCTTCATATGTTAGCGGGCAGGTTATCAATGTGTGTGGAGGCATGCGTACTTAATTTTCCGGGGAAGGTTAAACACGATGTTTCAGGCATTTAAAATACCTGAAACATTATAGCGGCTTCATCCAGACGCTTTTTCCCAAACATTATAATTCAGGATTAATAGCAATGTTTTTTATCGTTTCCAAAATATTAAGCCACTGCTTCCAACCCGTAGTTTGGATTGTCGTATTACTGGCCTTAGCGCTGTTCAAAAAGAATAAGCGGACCAGGAAAAGGAGTCTGACAGCAGCATTTCTAATTTTGGTTATTTTCTCCAACTCGCTTATTGTTACTAAGATAACAGGAATCTGGTCAGTAAGTCCGCAGAAAATAGACAGCTGTTATGATGTTGGAATTGTACTGGGAGGGCGAACCATTACTTTCGATAAAAAGTATCAGCGCAATACATACCGGGGAAATGTCGACAGGTTGCTGCAGGCAGTGGACCTTTATGAAAAAGGAAAGATCAAGAAAATTCTTATTACGGGAGGATCGGCTAACCTGATTTATAAAAATGTAAAGGAAGCTGACCTGATGAATTCGTTTTTACGGAATATCAAAATACCTTCTTCTGATATTTTGATTGACACACTTGCAGAGAATACCCATCAGAATGCGGTTTATTCAAAAAAGATTCTGGACAAATATCCCAATCTTAAAAAAATCCTGCTCATCACATCTTCTGTTCACATGAGACGAGCCATGGGTTGTTTTGAAAAGGAAGGTATAAGAGTCACCCCCTACCCGACTAACCTGGTTAATTCGGATAGCCCCTGGAATTTGGAATATCTTTTCATTCCGCAAGCTTCCAATTTCTTGATCTGGGACGGAACGATCCATGAAATGGTGGGATTTATGGTCTATAAAATTATGGGATATATCTAATCTTCTCTCAAAATAACTTTAAAATGGAAATTACGATCTTTTATCTGATCATCGGCATCGTTTTATTTGACTTCCTGTTCGAAAGAATTCTGGATTATTTAAACCTGAAGCACTTCAGCCCGGTAATTCCATCGGATATTGAAGGCATTTATGAGCCCGATAAATACAAAAAGTCGCAACGATACCTGAAAGCCAACTCGCGGGTTTCGATGGTTTCATCATCCATTATGTTCCTGGTTCTTATGATCGTGCTGATAGAAACTGGTTTTGCGTGGCTTGATACAGTATCAAGGTCATTGAGCCCGAATCTCTATTTACGCACACTGGTTTTTTTCGGGTTTCTGGGGTTGGTATCCTCGCTGCTGTCTCTTCCTTTTGAAATATACAGTACGTTTGTTGTGGAAGAAAAATTCGGGTTTAATAAAACCACGGTCAAAACATTTGTCACCGATAAAATCAAATCATGGTTTTTAGGTTTGATCTTAGGAAGCGGAATTTTGCTTTTCATACAGTGGGCATATTCAAAAGGTGGAAATGCATTTTGGATCATTAGCCTGGCAGGAATTGGTTTTATAATGATCTTCATGGCCATGTTTTACACTTCTTTGATCGTCCCACTTTTCAACAAGTTACAGCCTCTTGAAGATGGACCACTAAAAACTGCCATCCAATCATTTGCAGAAAAAGCCGGATTTTATCTCAGCAATATTTATATCATGAACGGTTCCAAAAGGAGCACCAAAGCCAACGCATATTTCAGCGGTCTGGGGCCTAAGAAAAAAATAATTTTATATGACACTTTAATGGATGTGCTGAATACTGATGAAATTGTTTCCGTTTTAGCTCATGAGATAGGACATTTTAAAAAGAGACATATTTATAAAGGATTATTCCTTTCCCTTTTGCAACTCGCCATCATGATATTTCTTTTGTGGTGGACACTGGGAAATCCTGTTTTTTCTTTAGCGTTGGGTGCCAAGCAAAGCAGTTTTTATTTAGGGCTTCTTGCTTTCGCCATCGTGTACACCCCAATTTCATTCCTTTTAGGAATTTTCATGAATATCGTTTCACGAAAGCATGAATACCAGGCTGATGCCTTTGCTGCGCAATATAAAATGGGGGAAAATCTAATAATCGCGCTTATAAAGCTTTCGGTATCAAGTTTAAGCAACCTGATGCCGCACCCGGTATATGTATTCTTCCACTATTCCCATCCCACCTTGATCCAAAGGAAAAAAGCATTGATGAAAAAAATAGGTTAATATGTGGAATGATAGAATGAAAAGAAAGTAAAAATCGTTTTCACGATAATTTTCAGGTCAACCCACCAATTAGCAACCATTGAATATTGATTATCTAACGCTATACGTTCTTCAGGGTTATGAATTGTGTTGGAATGTATCTGCCAAAGGCCGGTTATTCCGGCGGGTGCCAAAAAGCGATAAGCCCATTCGTCTGTTGTGAGATTTTCAGCTTCATACAACGGCAACGGTCTGTTACCCACTACCGACATATTGCCGACCAATACGTTATAAAACTGCGGGATTTCATCCAAATGAAACCGCCTTATTATTTTTCCAATAGGTGTAATGCGAGGATCATCTTTAGCTTTAAAGAAAACTTTTTGGAGTAGTTTGGCCTTTTTCAAACTCAAATAGTAATTCTCGCATATTTCAATGCCATCCATGTGTAAAATCGGCGAACAAGGCGTTCCCAGACTCTGACACTCAGGACAAAATTCAAGATCGTGCATCCATTCGCCATTCAAACTGATCTTGTATTCGTTAACCGGATACAGTTTATCCAAGTTCTGATCCGAATTTTGATACATCGTTCGGAATTTGTAAAAGACAAAAATATCATATCCTTTTCCTACACGTTCTTGCGAAAAAATGATTGATCCTTTGCTTTCCAGCTTAATGGCTATCGCAATTAACAAGATGAATGGTGAAAAAAATACAAGCGCTAATATTGAAAATACAATATCAAAAAAACGCTTGCCATATCCGATTTTATAATAATCAGACATGTCACTACTATTATATAACTCTTTGTTATTCAAGTATTCCAAATTACTCAATTACGAAATTTCAACCTTAAAACTACCTAGCACAAACAAATCACCAACACGAAGAACCTCAGTAATCTTTAGATGAAAACAAATTTACTCTTATAAAACAACAAACCTACGAATTTCAATCCCTAAAGACAAACTTTAAACCGCCATTTATCGTGGCCAATTATTCCTTCCAAAACAAATGTAAATCAATTAAATAGTCGATCCTTACCAAGCAAAATTTAAGTCAAATTGATTTTGACTGAG
>CAZPPK010000063.1:0-15812 GCA_964588415.1 uncultured Lentimicrobiaceae bacterium | reverse complement strand
TTTTCCGGTACCGGCAACGCCTTGTAAAGTAACCAGTTTGATATCTGGATTCATGATGGCATGAAGAGCAAAAACCTGTTCTGCGTTTCTTGGCATGATCCTGGAAATGGCTCGTTTTTCTACCCGCTCTATTCGTGATGTTACCGGATTATAATAAGCTAAAGCAGATGCCTTTTCCCCTTTAAGGATAAAGTAATGATTGGCCACAGGTTTTTCAATTCCCAGTTCATCCAATTCAAAAAACCCTTCAGAATATAATTTCTCAATTAGCGGATTTTCCACCTGGAGGATCACACTTTTCCCGGTATAAAGAGTGTCAATATTTTTGATTTTGCCAGTCTCAAAATCTTCTGCCAAAAGATTGAGTGCCTTTGCTTTCAGCCTCAGGTTTATGTCTTTGCTGACTAAAATTACTTTCTTATCGGTATGCTCTTCTTTGAGCTTGAGTGCTGCATTCAGGATGCGATGGTCAGGTTTGTCTTCGCCAAAAACGCCACGGGCATCTTTTTTGCTTTTTTCGTTCATGATAACCCGGAAACTTCCCTTTTCGGGGCCGTTTAACCTACGCCATTGCGTAATGGCTGTCTTGCCTGAAATTCCGTCAAGAAACCGGATGAACTCCCGGGCCTCAAAATTTTTGTTGTCGTTACCTTTCTTGAAATTATCCAGCTCTTCGAGAACTGTTATGGGAATAGCTACATCATTATCATCAAAATTATTGATGGCATTGTGGTTGTAAAGAATGACCGAAGTATCCAGTACAAATATCTTCTTCTGGTTATTTTCTCTTTTAGCAGTCATAATAGATTCTTTATTAGAACGATTTTCTTCATCTTCCGTAAAGATATGGGGAAAGGATGCGCTTTTCAAGACCTGCTATGCGGAGTTTCCAACATTTCCAAGTTGACAAAGTGGTGAATGGTGATAAATTCCAAAAAACAAATAAAAACCAAAACCCAAAATTCAATGGCCAAAATACCAGTACATCAATTTGAAAATTAATACTTTGGAATTTCTTTGAGATTTGGTGTTTGAGATTTGGAATTACATCAACATCAAAGCCTATTAAAAGTTTCTTAACCCATTCAAAACAAATTTTTAACTTTGTGAGACCATGGAAAACCCTTTATTGTATCAAATCGGAATCAGCCTGATCCCCGGAATCGGTGATGTGAACGGCAAAAAACTCATCAGTTTTTGTGGCAGCGCCGAAGCTGTTTTTAAAAGTTCGCGGAAAGCATTGAATGCCATACCCGGTATGGGAGATATACTTATTAATAACATATTGAATCAAAAAGTGTTAACACGTGCCGAGAAGGAAATAAGATTCCTTGAGAAGAACAATATCCGGGCACTTTATTATCAAAATGAAGATTTTCCACAACGCCTGCTGAATTGTTACGATCACCCTTTAATACTTTATTATAATGGAGCAGCAGATATGAATCATCAGCGTATTGTGGCTTTTGTGGGTACACGTCGTGCTACCGATTACGGACGTACCGTGTGCCGGGAATTGATCGAAGGATTGGCGGAAAAAGATGTGTTGCTGGTGAGCGGACTTGCGTATGGTATTGATGGCTGTGCCCACCATCAGGCACTGGCATTGAATATCCCAACAGTGGGAGTATTAGGTCATGGTCTCGATAAATTGTATCCTTCCCAGCATAAAAAGCTGGCAAGCGACATGCTTGAAAAAGGAGGGCTGCTCACTGATTTTATGTCGGAAACCAAACCTGACAGGGAAAATTTTCCCAAAAGAAATCGTATCGTTGCTGGAATGAGTGATGCCGTGGTGGTGATTGAATCGGACGTGAAAGGCGGTGCCCTGATAACAGCCGATCTGGCGAATTCTTACAACCGGGATGTATTTGCCGTTCCAGGAAAACTGGATGATACCTATTCCAGAGGTTGTAATTTTCTGATCAAAACCAACAAAGCGGTACTGATTCAGTCGGCGAAAGACCTCGCATACATTATGGGGTGGGATGACCAGCACAAAAAACAACAGATGCAAACCGAATTATTCGTTCAGTTGTCTGATGACGAAAAAAACCTTTTGTCTTTGCTCAATGAAAAAGGAACCCTGGGTATTGACAAGCTGATCATTTATTCCGGGATAACTCCCTCCAAAGTGGCTGCCGGATTGCTAAACCTTGAATTCAGCGGTCTAGTACAAACACTTCCCGGGAAACAGTATAAAGCCTTGTAACCCTTATGCGATTTGTTTGTAATTTTGGTTCGATTTTCACGTAGGATGTCTCAATTTAAGAATCATGAATAAAGTTATCATTCAGAACCTTTCAAAGCTTGAGCTTGAGAAAAAAGGTGTTTTTGGCTGGCCCGTCTGGGAAAAAGAAGTTTCCCGGTTTCCCTGGACCTATTCGGAAGATGAAGAGTTTCTCATTATTGAAGGGGAAGTCGTCATTGAAACAAATGATGGAAAGTACACACTTAAAGTCGGTGACTTTGTAACACTTAAGGAAGGCCTGATCTGCACCTGGGATATTAGATCGGCTATCAGGAAATACTATAATTTTCCATGAGCACCTTAAAAACGGGAAAAGTTTTTCGCTCTACGGGTAGCTGGTACATCGTGAAAACCGATCATGGAGAAACTTATCCATGTAAGCTAAAAGGCCGTTTTAAAATGGATGGAATTCGTACGACCAATCCCATTGCTGTGGGAGATGTGGTGGATTTTGATCTGTTACCCGATAAGGAAATCGGACTTATAAAGAAAATCCACGAGCGGACCAACTATATCATTCGTCAGGCAACCAACCTATCCAAAGATAGTCACATCATTGCTGCTAACATGGACCAGGCGGTACTGATTGCTTCTTTGGAAAGCCCCCGAACTTCCACTGGTTTCATCGATCGTTTTCTTGTTACCGCTGAGGCGTATCATATTCCGGCGGTCATTATTTTCAATAAGTATGATCTTTACGATGATAATTTAAAGGATAAACTCAAACTCATTTTCAGTACTTATCAAAATTGCGGTTATCATTGTCTATTTACATCTGCCAAAGAGGGAATTCATATTGATGATTTTCACGCACTTCTTAAAGATAAAATTAGCTTGCTTTCGGGTCATTCCGGGGTTGGTAAATCTGCTCTGATCAACTGTATAGATACTTCTCTCAATTTGAAGGAAGGCGAAATATCAAGGGTGCATTTAAAAGGAAAGCACACTACTACTTTTGCGGAATTATTTCCACTTTCTTTCGGCGGATCCATTATTGATACGCCGGGCATTAAAGAACTCGGGCTGGTGGCCTTTGAAAGGACGGAACTGGGGCAACGCTTTCCTGAAATCAGGAGCAGGATGGACGAATGCCGGTTCAATAATTGTCTGCATGTCAATGAGCCTGGTTGTGCTGTGATACAAGCAGTTGAAAACGGTGAGATTTCAAGCTTCCGCTATAACAATTATCTGAATATACTCTCGGGAATTGAATAAAGCAACAAGTTTATAAGTCTTTGGGAGTGATCAAAAACTCCAAGTGGTGCTTTGCACTGCCGATCTCTTCCCAATGGTCAGCCTTGAAACGAAAGGCAGCTACTGCCGAAGTAGGTAAATTACCGATTTGATCTTTAGGTTCTAAGAAAGAATTTACAAGAGTGGTAAAAGTTGGATTGTGACCGATGATCATGACCGATTCAATTTCATCCGGCAGATTCGTCATCATGTCTAAAAGATCTTCTTTTTCTGCCCTGTAGAATGTGGAATTTATATTGATTTGATCCAAAGGATAATGTAGTTCTTCCGCCATGATCTTTGTAGTTTCAATGGCTCGTGTGGCGGAGCTGGTGATGATGAGTTCCGGATTTACAAATTTCATTCTCAGATGTTTGGCAACCTTCTTCGTCCGTTCTTTTCCTTCAGGAGTAAGTTTGCGAAAATGATCAGGGATGTCCGGGTCTTCCCAAGACGATTTGGCATGACGAACCATATATACTGTCTTCATCTTTTCTTGTTTTTCGGTCAAAGGTAAGAAAGAAAAAATCCCTACTTCATAGTTTATGACTTTTTAAGATTCCGGGAAGAATGGTGATTGGTGAGTAGTGATTGGTGAGTAGTTTAGCAACGTCTCTAATTTGAACCATTTTGAACTACATTGAACAAAGCTGAAGCGCTTTCAACTTTAGGCACTCTTTTAAAATGAATGTATTTTAACGCAACTTTATAGCGCAAGCATCCGCTTGTGCTTAGACTGTGCTCAATACTCAAAAAAGTGTTCTTTAAATCAAAGGGTACTTTTTTTAAATTGTAATATTGCCCAATTAAAAGGTATTGAATTTTAGATTGTTATTAATAAGCAAAAAGAGAAAGATTTCGCATCATTTCATTAACCTGCTTCTTTACCCCTTCGATAACCGTTTCACTTTCAATATTGCTGATCACTTCATCAATCAGATCCACGATGGATGCCATGTGTTCTTCTTTAAGACCACGGGTTGTAATGGCCGGTGTCCCAACACGCAGCCCACTGGTTTGGAACGGAGAACGGCTGTCAAAAGGAACCATATTTTTGTTAACGGTAATGTGTGCTTTGACTAATATGTTTTCAACCAGTTTTCCCGTGATTTTAGGAAATTTGCTGCGCAGGTCGATAAGCATCAGGTGGTTGTCGGTTCCTCCTGAAATCACGTGATATCCTTTGTCAACAAAAGCTTTGGCCATTACTTCAGCGTTTTTCTTAACCTGAAGGATGTATTCAAAATAACTGTCAGACAACGCCTCTCCAAAAGCAACGGCTTTGGATGCAATAACATGTTCTAATGGTCCACCCTGAACACCTGGGAAAATAGCAGAGTTCAATACTGCTGACATCATTTTGGTTTCTCCTTTGGGAGTTTTGATCCCGAAAGGATTTTCAAAATCATCACCCATAAGAATCATTCCGCCTCTCGGGCCGCGTAATGTTTTGTGCGTGGTGGTTGTTACAATATGGCAATATTCGATGGGATCATTTAAAAGCCCTTTGGCGATCAGGCCTGCAGGATGTGCAATGTCTGCCATTAGCATGGCCCCAACTTCATCGGCAATGTTGCGCATGCGCTCATAATCCCAATCGCGTGAATAAGCCGATGCCCCGGCAATGATCAATTTAGGTTTTTCCTTTTTAGCGATTGTTTCCATGGCATCATAATCCACAGTGCCGGTATCTTCTTTGACTTTATAAGCAACAGGACGATACAATATTCCTGATGAATTTACTGCTGAACCATGCGACAGGTGTCCGCCGTGCGACAGATCAAGACCCATAAAAGTATCTCCTGGTTTCAAACAGGCCATAAGAACGGCCATGTTAGCCTGCGCACCGGAATGGGGCTGAACATTGGCATATTCTGCGTTGAAAAGTTCGCGGGCACGGTCGATCGCCAATTGCTCTGTTTTATCCACGACTTCACAACCTCCGTAATAACGTTTTCCGGGATAACCCTCAGCGTATTTGTTGGTCAAAACAGAACCCATGGCTTCAAGCACTTGGTCGCTGACAAAGTTCTCTGATGCAATGAGTTCAATGCCATTTGTCTGGCGCTCTTTTTCCTGTTTGATTAGGTCAAATATTTTTTGGTCTCTTTCCATTTTTTAAAAATTTTCGATAGGTTTTTCAGGAAACAAATGTATTAAAATTGAATGATTCATGGTGGGTTATGGGGGATTAATGTTGGAAGGATTTGAAGGGGGGATGGTTAAAGAAACGTATCGTCTATTTCAGTTGTCATCTTGAACGCAGTGAAAGATCTCCCGGTATAGAAACGAAAGAGAAATAGCATTTTTTAGATGAATACCGGTTTCAAATCCAAAAGCATTAATACGTCAATGTCTATTCCATCGGATGTGGAGGCGGACCCGGCAGAGGACAAGGAGGGCCGGGGGGGCCACCTCCACGACGCATTCTCATGCGCTGCTGCCGTTGCCACCAAAACCTTCTATCCCAGCGATTTTTAAGATCATTCAATCGGCTGATCTGGTCAGGATTCAGATACGGTTTCAGATCCTTTTGCAGGTTCACCATTAGCTCGGCCTGACCGGAACGATACTGCATCATGTTTTTATGATTCTGGAGCGCATAATTTCTCAGGATCGGGCGAATTTTCTTCATTTGTTCGGGAGTAGGATCCAGAACCATCATAAACTCTCTTCCAAATCCCTGTTCTGTAAAATATTCCTGTATGCGGTCAACACGCCTGTGTACGATTCTGCCATTAATCAGGAAACCCAACACTATACCGATGATCAAAACGGCTATCAGTGTCAGAATGTATTTTTGTTTATTGTTCATTTTTTAAAGCAATTAATCTGTTAAAAAAATGCTAATAGTCCCAAATCCGGTGCATATCTGCTAATCCCCATAATAGAATCGAAATTCAGGCTGCCATCTGCAAAATAAACTCCGATCAAAACAATGAGTATGGCAGCAATCCCTGAAAAGGCAAAGGCCCTGAATATCGGTAATATTTCAAATGTAGTAACCAGATTCTTTTCCTGGCTGATGCTGTCCATAACCTTTTGTTCAAATCCCGGAGAAAAATCTGCTTTAAAGACACCCAGATTTTCTCTAAGCATGCGAATATCCTGGTTTTCCTTTTTTAATTCATCAAAGGTGTCCAGCCCCGCTTCCAGTATTTGCCGATCTCTATTATCAAGCGGCTCATCAAAGGAACGATACAGTAATTTTCTTAGTTTCTTAATGTTAGTCATGGTTCATTTTGATCTGTAAAGTACTCTTTTTTCTAATATTTGACCTCCAGCCGGAGCTAAAGATTCCAACTCATTGATAATTTGCCTCAACTTTTCCTGTCCACGTGCTAAACGAGACAAAACCGTGCCGGATGGAATCTTTAATATTTTGGCTGTTTCTTTTGTGGAGAAGCCCTGCATTAGCCTTAAAATGACTACACTTCTGTATTTGCTTTCCAGTCGGGAAAGCGCTTGCTGAACCAACTCCGAATTATCTCTTTTCTGAAAAGAACTCTGATCAGAATGTTGTGTTTCGTGTTTTTCTTCCAGGCTAACCTGACTTCTGGACTTCCGTTTTTTCAGCTCATTCAAGGAAAGATTAATGGCAATGCGTGTCAGATAAGTTCCCAATGCAGCATCCCCTTTATACTGATTCAGTGCACGGTAAAAGCGGACAAAAGCATCCTGTCCGATGTCTTCAGCATCTTCCTTGTTTCCAACCATACCAATAATGACTTTGGCCATCATAGGTCTGTATTGCTTCATGATCTGCTCAAAAGCCTTCGTATCGCCATTCATCACCCTGTTTACCAAAACCAGGTCATTCGCATATTTTGACTGCTCCTTTCCCAAAAGCTTTTTACCTATGGACATTCTCCATCCCGATTTTATTCCGAAAGATAGGAAATATTTTAGTGAGTGGTGAATGGTGAGTTGTGATTCGACGGAAGCCCGAAGTAATGGTGTCTTTTCATAAAATAGGTTGACACCAAGTTCAGTTTAAAACTTTTAAATTTGGTATTATGAAAGGTCAAAAAGTGAAGAATGAAAATGGGGAGTAGTGAATAGTGAGTTCGATTCGATCCGGAAAAAATAAACCTGAAACATTGAAGTAAATCAATCATCAAAGCGTGAGCAATTGATAAATTGAGCTAAGGCTAAAACCAACAGCTAACTGCCATATACCTGGTAGTCAGCATCATCCCAACCAATATTAAATAGTTTTTAATTTTTTCCGGCTTAACTTGACAAAATTAAAATATTGAGTATATTTGTTACTCAGAATAGTGATTAGTGAATGGTGAATGGTGAATGGGGGGAGAGGCTCACAATCACAAGATTACTTTTTGAGATCAATTATTAAAACCGAACTGTTGATGAACCACAAAGACCTGGATGCCTGGAAACAGGCGATGTTTCTGACTGAACATATTTATCTCGCGTCAAAAGACTTTCCCAGCAGTGAACAGTTTGGGTTGACTTCTCAACTTAGAAGAGCAGCGATATCTGTTCCTGCGAATATTGCTGAAGGTTCCGCCAGAAAAAGCGATAAAGAATTTACACAATTTCTTCACATATCTTTGGGTTCACTGGCTGAATTAGAAACCTTGATTCTTTTATCAAAAACTTTAAATACATTTCATCAGAACAGACAGATGAACTGATAAATCTTATAACGCAATGTCTTAAATTGACACATGGATTAATTAAATATATTAGAAACAAAAACTAATCCCAATTCACCAATTCACCAATCACGAATCACTGTCATGCTCGAAGCTTTGATCACATCAAAAACCCGGATTAAGTTGCTACTCAAATTCTTTTTAAACAGCAGCAACACGGCCTATCTGCGGTCACTGGAACCGGAATTTGGCGAATCTACCAATGCCATCCGGAAGGAGCTGAACCGTTTTGAGGCAGCCAATCTGTTAGTTACAGTCAATAAAGGCAATCGAAAGTATTATCAGGCGAATACGGAACATCCGCTGTTCCCTGAAATTAACAGCCTGTTATTAAAATATGTAGGCCTGGATCAAATTATTGAAAAAGTAGTCAATAAACTGGGCGGACTTGATGCGGTATATCTGGTCGGACAGTTAGCCGGCGGAAAAGACAGTAAAATTATTGATCTTTGGTTTGTGGGTGACCAAATTGATACGGCCTTTTTATTACAATTGGTAGAGAAAGCAGAATCTTTACTTGAAAGAAAGGTAAGGTATCTGCTCATTAAAGCACAGGAAATCCAGGATTTCCTGAAAACAAAGAATCAGGACGAACTCCTTTTACTCTGGAAAAAGGTGTAGGGCTGGTTTCATAATTGAATATATTTCAGTTCATCCGCCTTAGGCGGATGGGACTTAGTAGGCGGAGCTGTATAAAGGAAGAATCAAGATAGAAGATAAAAGAATCAAGATGGGAATGTTGACAAACGAAATGATTTAAACGAACGCTTGTTTAATCCGCCTCAGGCGGATTAAAACAACTAACCCCGACGAAATCAATCTTGTAAAAGTTGATAAATTAATTATTGAATCACAGGAGTTAAAGAAAATTCCAGGTTCAATTGTGAATAAAGTAAAATATTAATAAACTTATTTTCAATAGCTTTACGTGCCCCGAAATCTTTTATCTTTTATCTTTTTTCCTGTTTTTTTAAAATCGTAACTTTACAACAACCATCAAACCAAGAAAAACTTTAAATTGCACTCATGAAAATGCGAATTATACTTATTCTTTTTCTTGCTTTTGCAGGAACCATGAGCATGGCTCAGGATGTCAATAATGTTAATGTTCAGAGCTTGAGTAACAAGCAAATTACAGAGATTGTGCAACAGATACAAAGCCGCGGTATGTCCATGGATCAGGCCATTGCACTTGCAAAAGCCAAAGGAGCTACACAAACACAGATTAACCAGCTGATAGCCAGGATTCAGGGAATGAACGGTAATTCAGCCGTATCGGCTGCAACTTCTCCCATGGTGAGGGACACCTTATCCCCATTTTATTCTCCTAAGGCAACATTTCAGGTGAGTCCTGTGGCAAAAAAAGTTTTTGGTTATCAACTTTTTAATAATAAGAACCTTTCATTTGCACCGTCAATCAATCTTCCTACGCCCCACAATTATGTACTGGGGATTGGTGATCAGCTCATGATCAATATTTGGGGCGCCAGTCAGCAAACCTATCAACTCACTATCGATAATACTGGTGCCATTTATATTCCTTCTTTGGGGCCAGTTTATATCGCGGGCATGAATTTTGACAAAGCTACCAGCCTCATAAAAAAGAGACTGACAGATATATACAGGGGGTTATCAAAACCCAATCCCAATACATGGGCAGTGGTGACACTCAGCGCGATGAGAGCTATCAGTGTTAACATCATAGGGGATGCCAATGCCCCGGGAACTTACAGCCTCCCTGCAACGGCTACGGTCTTTAATGCCCTGTACCTTTCCGGAGGACCTGGCCAAAATGGTTCTTTTCGTAATATTAAACTAATTCGCAATGGCAAGGTCATTAAAATCATTGATGTATATGATTTTTTGATCAATGGCAGTACGGACGGGGACGTGCAACTCCGTGACCAGGATGTGATCTTCATTCCGACTTATAAAGAACGGGTGAAAACCAGCGGGAACTTTAAAAGAGATAATCTTTTCGAAATGAAAAAAGGAGAAACACTGAGTAACCTGATACGTTTTGCTGGCGGTTTTTCAACCGATGCCTATAAATCTCAACTTTCGGTTTACAGGCTTACCAATAAAGAGAAGGAAATTGTCGATGTTAAAGAGAGCAATTTTGGTTCCTTCTCTTTAAAAAATGGAGACATGGTTGTGGCCGGTAAGATACTTGACCGCTATACCAACAGGGTCTTCATAACAGGAGCAGTTTTCCGTCCCGGTGCTTATGAACTGACCCAGGGAATGACGTTAAACGACTTGATCAACAAAGCGGATGGAGTTAAACCCAATGTGTATTCTAACCGGGGTTTGATCATCCGGGAAAAGAAAGATCTGACCAAAGAAGCCATCTCTTTTGATGTGAATTCCATCCTTTCACATATAACAACAATACCGTTATACAAGGAAGATTCCGTTCGTATTAATACTATTTCTTCCATGCGGCAGGTACGGTATATTAACATATCCGGTGAAGTGCAACATCCGGGGCGTTATACATATTACGATAATATGACGGTAAATGACCTCATATTCCTGGCAGGTGGTTTTAAAGAAGCTGCATCCGGCTCTTATGTGGAAATTGCGCGTCGTAATTCACAGAAAGAAGCAGAGATGCCCAACTCTCAAATTGCCCAGATCTTTACCCTGAACATTAATAAGTCGTTAAAACTGAAAAAAGGACAGGGTTCTTTTGAACTGGAACCTTTTGACAATTTGTTTATCCGGAAAGCCCCTTCCTATTTTGCCCAGAAAAATGTTCAAATAGAGGGTGAAGTAATTTACCCTGGAACTTACAGTATTACGAACAAAAGCGAACGCATCTCTGAATTATTGAAGCGTGCAGGTGGGCTTAACAGGTTTGCCTATGCTCCGGGCGCTACCCTGAAAAGAGAGAAGGCACTGAGTGATGCACAAAAGGCAAAATTAAAACAAATTTCTGCTATCGCAGATTCATCGTTGGCAGTCGATTCTGCTCAAATGGCTCTCTTAAATCAAAAGTTTACTTTGGTAGAGCTAGACCTTCCAAAAATATTGAAAAACCCCGGCGGCCCCGGTGATTATGTGTTGAAAGAAGGAGATGTTATCAATATTCCGGAACTGAAACAAACGGTAACTGTTACCGGTGCCGTGATGAACCCCATTACCCTGGCGTATTCCAAGGGGGAATTGACCCATTATTACATCAGGAAGTCAGGAGGCTTTTCGCAGGGAGCCAAACGGTCGAAAGTTTACTTGATCTATGCCAACGGAACATCTTCTGCCGGAAGTATGCTAAAAATTCAGCCGGGCTCGCAAATAGTGGTACCTAAGAAACCACAAAGAAAAACCAATTTCCTGAACAGCTTTGCGCGGATCTTTAGTGTCCTTGCCAGCACTTTGACAGTGGCAGTTTTGGCAACGAAATTGTAAGTAAGGGTAACGAAGTTGCGAGGTTGCGAGGTGGCGAAGTTGAGACAGAGTGTACACTTACTTATAAAAGGATTTTACAATAGAAAGAATAAGAACACATAAAGAATTGAATGTCTATAAACTTTCGTTCGAAGCCGGGATGGAAATATATAGATTGACAAAAAAATTTCCAAAAGAGGAAATGTATTCATTGACTGATCAGATTCGTCGTTCTTCCCGGTCTGCGACTGTAAATCTTGCGGAAGCATTTCGAAAAAGGAGATATCAAAAGCATTTTATTTCAAAGCTTTCAGATTGTGAGTCAGAAGCAGCCGAAATTCAGGTTTGGCTTGATTATGCATTAGGCTGTGAATATCTTGACATAGACATTCATAGTAAACTTTATGACCAATATGACCATATCCTTTCAATGTTAGTGAATATGGGTCATAATCCTGAAAAGTGGACATTTTAGTATAATGCAGAATAATCGCAACTTCAGAAAACAACCCATTATTCCGCACAACAAACATGAAGTCGACATTATTCGTGCAACCTCAAATAAGTAATTTATTCAAAACATAACAACATGACCGATCCCGAAAACAAACTCCTCCCCGGAACCCCTGTGGAAGAAGATGAAATCGATCTGATACAACTGGCCAAAGAACTGTGGAACGGCCGTAAACTGGTGCTCAAAACCACTCTAATCTTTATTGTTCTGGGACTGTTAGTAGCTCTGCTTTCGCCGAAAGAATATAGTGTCACCAGCATTATGGTTCCACAATCCAGCACGGGAAGCAGTAAATTGGGCGGACTTTCTTCCCTGGCAGCCATGGCAGGTTTTAACCTGAATCTGAATTCCGGTGGCGGAGAACTAAGTCCCATGATCTACCCCAAGATCGTGCAAAGCATCCCCTTCCAAAAAGCGCTGATGCAAACGAAGCTGGATATCAAAGGGATCGGCCACCCGGTAACTTATTATGATTACTATACAAAATATGCCAAACGTAGCATGTTAAGCTACATTACCGGAGTGCCGGGTATCATTATGAAGGCCTTACATGGAAAACCTAAGAATGAACTCTCTCAAGGGGATACAATGCATTTAATTCAACTGTCGCCAAAAGAAAGAAGACTTGCCAATGGATTGAAGAGTGCGGTTTATGCTGACGTTGATTCCAAAAACGGATATATTACCTTGACAGCCATTATGCCGCAGGCTCTTGCTGCTGCCGAATTAGGGCAGCGGGCACAAGAACTTCTCCAGCAGTTTATTACTGAAATAAAAGTTAAAAAAGCTCAGGCCCAGTTGGATTTTATTGAGGGACGCTATAAGGTTCAGAAAAAGGCATTTGACAAGGCACAAATGAATTTAGCCCGTTTCCGCGACCAAAACAAGAATATCAGCACAGCCATGGCCAGCAGCGAAGAAACCCGGCTCTCCAATAACTACCAATTGATTTACGGCGTGTATTCCGAGCTTGCCAAACAATTGGAAAACGCCCGCATCCAAGTCAAAGACGATTCCCCTGTTTTTTCCATTATAGAACCCGTTACCATTCCAAATTACCGCTTCAAACCCAAAAGAGTAATGATCATGATCATTTGGACATTCCTTGGGCTCGTGGTTGGTACCGGCCTGGTGTTTGGGAAAAGATACTGGACAGAAATGAAGGCCAGGTGGAAGGAAACGGGTGATTAGTGAGTATGGAACTCCTGAATCGCATCATGAACGATGCGGTATTTAATGATTTTTGTTGGTAGGAGGAACTGCGCTCTCGTTACAGTTGGGGCACATAATAAGTATAGATATTGCTTTCTTGTCAGGAATCCTGTCTTTTAATCAGATGTTGGATGCCTCCGAGATGAAATATACAAGCAATCCTGTAATACCCCTTAAAGCAATAAATTATTTTGATGATATCCTGTTTGACGAGCCTATAAAAATGATGGGAAACAGACCTTTCGACTGGAAATTAATAGAGAAAAGGCGCTCAACCAGAAGATAAGAAAAAGGGAGGAAGAGGAGTATCTTTATGCTTTGCAGCAAAAGCGGAAAAAGGAATCCGATGAATATGAACTGAAAAAATCACAGTTGGAAGCTGAAATAAAGGAAAAGAAACTGGTTTTTGAAAAAGAGTATGCCGAAAGAGAAAAGGCCATCGCCGAAAAAGAACAGGAGTATGCAACATTGAAAAAAGCTTTCGACCATTTCCCTGCGGAGCTTGAAAAAGCCATTCAGCAGGCAAAAACTGAACTCGAAGGTAAATTAAGTATCGAATTCAAACATCAAACCGAGCTTAAGTCTAAGGAAACCGAAGGCATCCTGCAATTGAGGGACCTTCAGATTGCCACACTTGAAAACAAGATCAAGGAAATGGAAGTTCAGGGTAAAATCCTGGGCCAAAAAGCCGAGACGGCGAATCAGTAAAAGACATTGCGCTTAAAGCCATTGAAAGCACCTCTAAAACAATCATTTTGGAAAAGGATAACAAGAAAACCGGAAGGGAAAGCGGGGAGTGATTCTTAGTAGAACTGTTGTAAGTTGCAGGTTTTAAGTTATCTGTTAAAGGTGACCATTGAAAAGTTATTGGGATATTGATGTTTTAAACTATTCCTAACTTATAACCAACAACATAAAACTTTAACATCAAAATTTATGCAAAAAAAACAAATCCTCCTGCAAAAAATTCGCAACAACAATGAAATAGTAGGTATTATCGGCCTGGGCTACGTGGGCCTTCCCCTGGCGGTGAACTTTGCGGAGGCCGGAGTCAAAGTTATCGGATTCGATAAAAGCAAGGAGAAAGTTAATAAGATAAACGGGGGCGATAACTACATCAAAGATATCCGTGATGCAGTCTTACGGGAAGTGGTGGAAAAAATAACACTCGAAGCCACCACCGACTTTACACGCATGAAAGAGTGTGACGCCCTGATCATTTGTGTTCCTACGCCACTGGACCGGTTTCGTAAACCCGACATGAGTTATATCGAAAGCGCTTGTATCGACATTGGCATCAACATGAAATCCGGCACTTTTATCAGCCTAGAGAGTACTACGTATCCCACAACCACCGAAGATTTCATGCTCCCAATTATTGAAGAATACTCGAAACGAAATCCAGTTAACAATCTCCAATCTCCAATCTCCACGCACCATGCCACTTGTTTCAAACATGGCAAAGACTTCTGGCTGGCCTACTCTCCCGAACGTGTGGATCCGGGAAATAAAAACTTTCATACCCGAAATACCCCCAAGGTGATGGGCGCCCTTTCGGAAGACGGACTGGAAATCGGAGAAGCGCTTTATAAAAAAGCCATCGACAGCATCCACGTGGTCAGTTCACCGCGTGTGGCCGAAATGGTAAAAATTTTGGAAAACACCTACCGGTTGGTCAACATCAGCCTTATTAATGAACTGGCTTTGCTGGCCGGAAAAATGGACATCAACATTTGGGAGGTGATCGAAGCCGCCAAAACCAAACCGTTTGGATTTCAGGCTTTTTATCCCGGCCCGGGTATTGGTGGACATTGCATTCCTCTCGATCCTTTCTACCTGGAACACATTGCCAAAAAGTATGATTTTGACTTAAGTATGATCCATGCCGCAGGCCACATCAACATGCGGATGCCGCATTACATGTATATTAAAATCGCCACGGCACTGAACAGCCAGAAAAAGGCGGTGAATGGCAGCAACATCCTCTTCCTCGGTGTGGCTTATAAGCCCGATATTGACGATGCCCGTGAATCGCCTGCTCTTGAAATTATGGATATCACTGCACATAAAGGAGGTGTTGTCAACTACCACGACCCCTATATCACAACTGTAAAAACCAATGAAGGACATATTTTTAAATCTTTGAATTTGACCGTTGAAGAATTGGCTAAAGCTGACTGTATTGTGTTAACAACGAACCACAAGGATTTTGATATTGATTTTATAAATAAACAGTCTCAACTGATTGTGGATTTGAGAAATATGATTAGTGAAAGTTCAGAAAACGTTTATAAGCTATAGTCCAGTCCACGGATTTTACTAATTTTTAAGCATGGTTGAACTGTTATACAAAGAAGAATCCTACAAAATTATTGGTGCCGCTATGGATGTACATAGTTTACATAATATAAAACATTATATTTAAATAACTTAAAAAGGATTAATTGATTTTATTATGGATACTGGAGCTAAAAATAAGGAAAAAGGAAAAACTTCTTTGCAGGTTGGTAGCAGTTCCCTTGCCAGATAAAGT
>CAZPPK010000062.1:0-15847 GCA_964588415.1 uncultured Lentimicrobiaceae bacterium | reverse complement strand
AATCGCCCCAAGGGGTGGGGAATTAATCCCTTGTCCGCCTCAGGCGGATTAAAAATTAGGAAAACCAATTTAACCGGAGATGGAGATGATGAGAAGATTATTAACAATGAAAACTTTTATTATATTTAAAGTTTCCAAAGTTTATTTTTAATATCTTTGCTGCTCAAAAAATAATGACTAAAATATTTTCATGAATCATCCGTCTATCCAAAGATATAGTTGGATATTATTAATAATGAATATACGCACTTATGAAAAAAATAACACATTTTATGGGCCTTTGCTTTGCAGTTTTAAGTATTTTCCCTGGCCTTTTACAAGCTCAACAGGTAAGACACTTCACACTGGACCAAGCTATAGATTACGCTAATGTTCATAATTACAGCATTATAAATTCAGGAAAAGATCTGGAACTTGCAAAACAAAAAATCAAACAATCTTTAGCAGAAGGGTTACCGCAGGTTAATGCATCTGTTCAATATCACGACAACATTGCGCGTCCCGTTTTACTGGTGCCGGGTGATCTTGCCGGACAACCCGGTAAGCAACTTGCCATCCAGTTTGGAACCGAATACGACGCCAACTTGAGAGGTCAGCTTACCCAGCTTATTTTCGATGGCCGCTATTTTGTGGGACTGAAAGCTGCAAAAGTGGCGATGGAAAAAAGCGACAAAGATTTTTTCAAAAACAAACTTGCTGTGAAAGAGCAGGTTTCAGATGCTTATTTCCGTGTCTTAGCTGTCGGGGAAAGCATGCACATTATTGACTCCACGCTGGCAGTTACTAAAAGACTTTCCGGTGAAACTCAACACATTTATCAGGCAGGGATGGCCAAAGATGTTGATGTAGATCAGATCAGCCTGCTGGTTTCCAATCTCGAATCTACCCATACCTATTTAAATAACCAGTACGGCATTGCCATGGCCTTTTTGAAATTTTACCTGGGATTAGGGGATAAAGACAGCGTCGTTCTTACAGAAACGGCTCCTGCCCTTTTGCAAAAACTGGAACAAGAAGTAAGCACTGCAGCTCCTTTCAACGTAAACCAGAATATCGACCTGCTTACAGTAAGAACGGTGAAAAGGATATCCAAACTTCAAGTCATGTTGGCAAAAGCTGCTTACTTGCCAACTATTAACGGAATACTAAGTTACGAGACCCAGGCCCAGCGTCCTGTTTGGAACTTTTTTAATTCCGGTTCGTGGTACCAAAGCGCCGTTGTAGGAGTTACCATGAGTATCCCTATTTTCTCAAGCGGTAGCCGTGCTTCTCAATTAAAACAGGCCAAAATTGCTTACCAGCAATCAGAAGTGCTAGAGCAACAGACTGAAAATCAGCTTAAAATTCAGTACAGGACACTTCAAAACGATTATAATAATTCCAAAAGCATTTATGCAAACAAAGAAAGAAACCGGGCTGTTGCAGAAAAGATCTATCAAAAGACACTGGAAAAATTCCGTCAGGGAATGGCAACCAGTCTGGATTTACTGAGCACCCACAATCAGTTTCTGAATGCAGAAAACGATTATATCAATGCAGGTTTAAACCTCTTTCAATCTTCGGAAAAATTGATCACTACGTTAACTAAAGCACATTAATCATGGGCGAAAAAGATACTGAAATTGTCGAAAAAGTCTGGACACTTTTTCATAAATACGGAATCAAAAGCATCACCATGGATGATGTCTCACACGAACTGGGTATTTCAAAGAAGACCCTTTACGAACATTTCTCCGACAAATCGCAACTGGTGAAAAAGGTCGTTGACTTTGAAGTTGAAAAACAGAGAGCACAGATCCGAGGCGCAAAAAGCAACACAGAAAATGCTATTCAGGAGGTAATTCGTGTTTTCAATATTTATCTTAAAATGATTAAAGAACACTTTCCTTCTTTCGAATTTGACCTCAAAAAATATTATCCCGATATCGCTAATGAAATCAAAAAGATCAAACGGAAAGAGATTATGGAAAACACCCTTTCCAACCTCAAAAGAGGTCAGAGTGAAGGGCTTTACCGCGAAGATATGACCGTGGAGATCATCTCCAAGTTCAACATTTTAAGAATGGAAAATCTGTCTGAAAGTGACTTGTTTACGCGCGAAGAGATTTTTTCCAATGAATTTTCAAAACAAATGTTTTTATATCATTTACATGGAATCATAAACCTTAAAGGAATTGAATATTTAAATAAAAATCTTGACGAATTAAAAATAGATAAATAACATGAAAAAAATAATTCTTTTCGCTGTAGCTGTTCTGTTCCTGGCCACATCGTGTAAACAACAGAGTAAATCCAAATTGGAACGTCAGATCATTTCTTATCAGAAACAAGCCAACGCGCTGACAACAAAAATTTCGGATTTACAAACACAGCTGGAGGAGCAGACTGCTGCTAAAAATCAGCAAACGGCCCTGCATGTAAGTGTGAAAACAGATACCATCAAACCGATGTTGTTCGAACACTATTTTGATGCTACTGCAGAAATTGAATGCGTTCATGATGCTTATATCAGTCCGGAGATCAGCGGTCAAATTGTCGATATTCCTGTCAATGCAGGAGATTATGTAAAAAAAGGGCAGCTACTTGCCCAGCTTGAAACTGATGTTATTGAAAACAGCATCCGTGAATTAAAAACATCTCTTTCCCTTGCAGAATTTACTTACCAGAAGCAAAAAACACTCTGGTCAAAACATATCGGTTCGGAACTGCAATATCTTCAGGCAAAGACAAACATGGAAAGCCTGCAAAACAAACTGCAAGGTTTACAGACGCAATATAACAAATCTTTTATAAAAGCGCCCATCAATGGTTATTTGGATGCCATCGACCTGAAAAAAGGAGAACTGGCAGCTCCGGGAGTAAGGATTTTTCATATCGTTAACCTTGACAGCATGTACATAAATGCCCAGATTTCAGAAGTTTATCTTCCTGAAATTCATAAAGGTGAATGGGTCGATATTACCGTACCAACCTATCCTGACATCAAAATGCGTGCAAGGGTTTACCAGATTGGGGAAGTGATCAATAACCAAAGCCGCACTTTTAAAATTCAGTTTAAAGTCAGGAATCATCAACATTTGCTCAAGCCCAATATGCTGGCTTCCTTGAATCTCAGAGACTATTCAAATAACGCCGCTCTGGTCGCTCCATCTTTTACGATCAGAGAAGGGTTAAAAGGTTACTATCTCTATGTGGTAAAAAGGAAAAAAGGTGCTTTTGTTGCTGAAAGGCGTATTGTAAAGATCGGGAAAACCTCCAACGGAACGACTGAAGTAATTAGTGGCCTGAAACCGGGCGATATAATTATTACTGATGGTTTTAACAATGTGTCCAACGACGTTTTATTAAACATTAAAAACTAATGAATCACTCTTTGTCAACGACATAGTCAAAAAAAGAAGTATGAATCAAGAATCAGAGAACGAAAAAAGGATTGTCCGGAATTTTGGTCTTTCCACCTGGGCTATCAATAATAAATATACCGTTTATCTCTTCACCATATCAGTATTGATTTTCGGGTTCATTGCGTATGCATCTCTCCCAAAAGAGTTGTACCCCGATATCAAAATTCCTACCGTCATGGTAGAAACAATTTATCCCGGGAACCCACCGGTTGATATGGAGAACCTGGTGACAAAACCCATCGAAAAGCAAGTGGAATCGGTGAAAGGGATCAAGAAGATGACATCCATCTCTTCACAGGATGCATCCAATGTGTTTATTGAATTTCACACCAATGTGGATATTAACAAAGCACTAAACGACGTGAAGGATGCTGTGGATAAGGCCAAAAACGACCTCCCCTCCGATTTACCCAATCAACCGATGGTTATGGACATTGACATGTCTCAGTTCCCCGTCATGAATGTAAACCTTTCGGGAAACTTCAGCCTAAGCGATTTAAAAGGTTATGCCAATGACCTTAAGGATGAAATTGAAACCATCTATGAAGTTTCCACCGTGAATATTACAGGTGTAACAGACCGTGAAGTAAAAATAGACCTGAACCCTTTCAAAATGACAGCGCTAAAGGTCAGTTTTACTGATGTGGAAAATGCCGTCAAGTTTGAAAACATGTCCGTTTCGGCCGGGAACATTAAAATTCAAAATACCCGTCGTTCTATACGTGTGGTAGGTGAATATACAGATCCCAAAAAAATTGCAAATATTATTGTGAAAAGGGAGAAGGGAAATATCGTTTACCTGCGTGACATTGGCAATGTGGAATATACGTTTAAAGATCCTGATAGTTATTCCCGTCTGGACAGGCAGCCGGTGGTTACCTTGCAAATTGTAAAGAAAAGTGGTGAAAACCTGCTTTCTACTATCGATCAGGTCGTTAAGATCCTGAAAGATGCACGTCAGACAAAAATGATTCCCAGCAACTTGAAAATTACCATAACCAACGACCAGTCGAAACAGGTGAAAGCACAGATCAGTAACCTGGAAAATAGTATTATCATGGGGATATTGCTGGTGGTAGCAATTCTATTCCTTTTCCTAGGCACACGTAACTCACTGATTGTTGGATTTTCCATACCTATGTCCATGCTCATCGCCTTTACCGTGATGGGAATAGCACAGTACAAAATCAATATGATCGTCCTTTTCGCCATGATTTTGGCATTGGGAATGCTGGTGGATAATGCCATTGTAGTAACGGAGAACATATACAGGTTTGTCCAACGGGGTTATTCTCTCAAAGAAGCAGCACGTCAGGGAGTTGGCGAAGTGGCAGCACCTATTATATCGTCGACTGCCACAACGCTGGCTGCATTTTTCCCGTTACTTTTCTGGAACAGTATCATGGGAGAATTTATGAAATATCTTCCTATTACACTGATCATTGTACTTACCGCTTCGTTGTTTAATGCCCTGGTAATTGTTCCGGTACTTTTCGTCGATTTTTTCAAACCGGGAACAGAGACCAAATTGCCGGTAAAAAGAAAGAGTCTGATGATCTCTGTTATTTTTACCCTGCTGGCGATGTTGTTCTACATTCTTCACTGGAATATTATGGGTTCACTCATGGTAATTGCGGCCTTCGTTACCTTGATGAACCTTGCCTTTTTAACCAGGTTAAGTATCTGGTTCATGGAAGTATTTCTGGTGTGGCTCGAAAATACTTACCTAAAGTTTATCCGGTTTGCCCTCAGAAAAAGTAATTCGTACTGGATGATTGCCGGAACATTTGCCATGCTTTTCTTTACAGTGGCATTCTATTTTGGCTCCAAACCCAAAGTGGATTTCTTCCCGTCTTCACAGCCTACTCTGATTAACGTTATGGCTGAACTGCCCATCGGTACAGACATTACTGCAACTGACTCTACCATGAAGGTTCTGGAGAACAAAGTATATCGAATCCTGAAACCTGACATGGATATTGTGAAATCTGTTTTGACCGTTTCCGGGAAAGGAGCTGTCGGCCAGAATGAAGGATTTACCAGCCGTAACGGAGGTTCCAACAAAGGCATCATTACCATTAACTTTGTTGATTTTCAATATCGTCATGGCATCAACACTTTTACCCTGCTGAGAACTTTGAGCGACAGCCTGATCGGCAAATATCCTGGCGTTAATATCTCTCTTGAAAAGCAAAAAGAAGGACCGCCGGTTGGATATCCTATTAACATAGAAGTAAGTGGAAAGGACTTCAGCACACTTCTTGCACTCTCCGATACCATCAGGAATACAATCAACGTACAAAACGTTCCGGGTATCCAGGGCCTGAAAATTGACCTCAATGCCGGAAAACCTGAATTATTGATTCACATAAACCGTGATAAAGCCCGAAGGTTTGGTTTATCTACAGGCCAAATCGGTGATGCACTCCGGACAGCGCTTTTTGGAAAAAACATTTCCAATTATAAGGTTGGAGAAGACGAATACAAAATCAGGATGGAACTGGCAGATAAATACCGGTATAATATTCCAAGTTTAATGAATCAACGAATTACTTTCAGGTCGGCGTCTTCCGGGAAGATCATTCAGGTACCTATTTCTGCTGTAGCCACTTATAAATACAGTTCTACCTATGGTTCCATAACAAGAATCAACCGGAAGCGCGTTATTACGATCTATTCCAATGTAATCAAAGGTTATAACGCCAACCAAATTAATGGAAAACTAAAAAATATCCTGAAAGGCATCAAACTTCCTCCGGGATACAAATATTCCTTCACAGGTGAGCAGCAATCGCAATCTGATGCTAGTGACTTCCTCGCCAGAGCCATGCTCATTGCCCTAGCGTTGATCACCATAATTCTTGTAAGTCAGTTCAATTCATTTGTCAAACCGGCCATCATCATGTTTAGTGTGGTGCTCAGTACCATCGGCGTATTTGGCGGCTTGGCGACATTCCACATGGATTTTGTTGTGATCATGACGGGGATTGGAATTGTCTCACTGGCTGGGGTTGTAGTTAACAATGCCATCGTGCTAATAGACTACATCGGACTCGTGAAACTCAGAAAGAAAAAGGAACTTGGAATTGGCGAAGAAGATGATCTTCCGATGGATGTTGCCCGCGAGTGCATTGTGGAAGCAGGGAAAACACGTCTGCGCCCGGTTCTCCTTACAGCAATAACTACCGTGCTAGGACTTATTCCTCTTGCCATTGGTCTTAATATTGATTTCCCTTCTTTGTTGAGAAGCTTCAATCCGGACATCTACTTTGGAGGCAACAATGCAGCATTCTGGGGACCTATGTCATGGACCGTGATTTTCGGACTTTCTTTTGCAACTTTCCTCACGCTGATCATCGTTCCATCCATGTATCATGCGCTGTATGCAGGACGAGTTGCCATCAGAAAATGGCGCAAAAGATCTAACCGGTTTTTTTAAGAATAAATCATAAGAACGTTTAAAACTCAGGAAGGGTAGGCGAAATCTCGCCTGTCCTTCTTTATCTTAGTAACAATTAACGTACCTTTATAGACCAAATTCTATCTTTATGGAAAGATCGTATACTATTTCTTGTGAAAACACCCAAACTGAGAAAAACTTTCCTTTTGGAACCTCGCTGGCAGAAATTGCTAGAGCGCTGAAAGTGGACACGGGCTATCCCATCATGGGTGCCATTGTAAACAATACACTGAAAGAACTCAGTTATATGATCTACAAACCCAAAACGGTGAAATTCATTGACTCGACACATCCTGACGGAAGGAGAATGTACCTGCGTTCGCTGTCGTTTGTCCTTTTTAAAGCAGCCAGAGATCTGTATCCCGATCACAAACTCAAAATTGAACATTCCGTTTCCAAAGGCTGGTATTGCGAACTTGGAAATATCATCAATGAATCGTCTCATGAAGAAGTGGTGTTCAAACTCAAGAAGAGAATGCAGGAGATCATTGACGAAGACATGCCATTTACACGTGAAGAAATCCGTACAGAAGAAGCTTTGAACATTTTTGAAAAATACGGACTGGAAGACAAATGTACCTTGATGCGGACACGGAAGCAGTTTTACAGTTCCGTTTACCAGCTAGATGGCGTGCTGAATTATTTTTACGGATATCTCATTCCATCCACCGGTTATATTAAAAAATTTAATTTGGTGAAATACTTCAAAGGAATGTTACTGGTATTGCCAAAGCTTGATAACCCCGATGAGTTGGAAGAAATTGTGATCCAGAATAAACTCTTTGAAGTATTTCAGGAATTTAAGGAGTGGGGCAAGATTATCGGCGTTCCTAATATCGGAAGGCTCAATGAAATAACTCAACACGGGAAAATCGGCGATATCATAAAGATTTCAGAGGCTTTGCAGGAAAAGAAAACGGCTCAAATTGCCGATTGCCTTAATAAAAGGAAAGAAGACGTTAAAGTAGTTTTGATCTCAGGACCTTCATCTTCAGGGAAAACAACCTTTGCTAAAAGACTTGGTGTACAGCTAAGTGTCAATGGTTTCAAGCCAACGGTTATTTCCATGGACAATTATTTTGTAAACCGGGAAATTACGCCTCGTGATGCCGAAGGCAATTATGATTTTGAGAGTCTGCATGCGCTTGATATTAAATTATTTAACCAGAATCTTCTGGATTTATTTGACGGTAAAGAGATCAAGCTTCCCAAATTCTCATTTTCTGAGGGAAAACGCTTTTACGACGGAACCACATTAAAACTTGAAAAAATCGGGCTGGTAGTGGTGGAAGGTATCCACGCTTTAAACCCGGTGGTTACCGAATTCATTCCACAAAAGAGAAAGTATAAAATCTATGTTTCTGCACTGACTTCGATGAGCATCGATGCCACCAACCACATTCCCACAACAGATAATCGCCTGATAAGAAGAATGGTTCGGGATTACCGTTACCGGGGATATTCGGCACTGGAAACGTTGCAGCGATGGCGCAGTGTTCGGCAGGGAGAAGAAAAACATATTTTTCCCTATCAGGAAGAAGCAGATATTATGTTCAATACCGCACTTTTGTTCGAGCTGGGCGTGCTGAAACCCTGGGCAGAACCTATTTTAAGGGAAGTTCCGCCTATTGCGCCGGAATATCCAGAAGCTCTCCGGCTACTGAAGTTTTTGTCCTTCATTGTTCCTATTGCCGAAAAGGAGATCCCTCCTACCTCCATTTTAAGAGAATTTTTGGATGGGAGTAGTTTTGATTATTCTTGAGAGAAGTGCGCTAAAGTTCATAAAGTTATATCTATTTCGTTCATTGCGAGAATCCGCCAAAGGCGGAGACGTGGCAATCTCATTTTTAGGTAAAGTTCGTTTCATTATGAGATCGCTTCGTCCCCCGAAAACTTTCTGGGTCCTCGCGATGACGTCCGTCTTTATACAACTTAACATCTATAAAACAGCAAATTAATATATAGTTGTCATCTTGAACGAAGTGAAAGATCTCCTGATATAGAAACAAACGGCTAAAGTATAAAGTTTAAGGGAAATGGATTGAAAAGTTGAATGGTTAAAGAGTTTGAAGAGTTAAAGAACCCACAAAATCTTAATTCAAAAATCAGCGTTCCTTGTTCTTAAATCAAAAAGATTAAGAAAGAATGCCGAACAAGCTTGCCTGCCATCCCTGGAGGGGCGTTCTGATCCCTTCCCCCCGTTTAACCCTGAGGCGGCGTGAAAAAGAAAGTGCATTAAACGTTAATGAATAGCCGGAGTGAGGGTCTTGAATATAAGGAGATTTGCGAGGTATAAATCCAAACATTTTGCCCACATCATATTCTAACAAATAATTTACAATTAAATAGCCATTTAGCCAAAGTTGTCATTGGTAACGTAGTGAAGGATCTATTCTATGTCAAGATACCTTTTTTTGAGATCCTTCGTTTCACTCAGGATAACAATCAACCCTTTGGACAAGCAAAAAAGGAATAGGAACGCCAATATGAAAACAGGATATTATTAATCGGAAGTGATCTAAATTTTAGGGGATTAAGGGGTAAAAGTTGCTGAAAATCAAATCAAGACCTTTTTAGACCGGACTCATGAAATTTATTTCCACGGAACTCTCTTTAAATTTACGATATGAATCTTCTGTGATCGCGAAATCAAACCCGGATTCGTGCCTGGTTTTCCCTGTGGAACAGGCTCATTTAAGGCCTTGTAATAATCAACCCAGGCAGGAAAGAATTGTTGCGTTTTGGGATCTTTGAAAGTCATGGGTTGCAGCGGAAAGAACGCTTTGCCATGATTGGCGTTTTTGAAAGCAGCATAAATCAGTTCGCTACAGTACCATTTTCCGTTATTCATTAAAAAATCATCGTCATAAGGTTGGCCGACTTGTTGCATAGCAAAAGCTTCTGCGCCTGGTACGAGTGAAGCATATTTCTTTTTCAGCCTTTCAACCGTGATGTTCTGAATAGCAGCCGTATCTCCACTTCTTGCAAAAAATGTTTTCAATGAATTCACTTGTACGCCTTTGCCAATGGCTTCCACCACCTTCAGCGTGTCGTTGATCTTTACCACAAGGGCGCAATGCGAAAAATTTTTCCCGTCAACACCCTGCGTTACCGCTTCAATGGCATTGCACAACGGTCCACATTGTAAATTTTGAAACAGCAGGTCACCTTCTTTTAATTCGCTTGTTGATGAAGGTTTCGTTTCACAACCTGTGAGAAGTGCTACTAAAATGATAAAAACAAAAGGGATTATTTTGTCTACTTTTTTGAAATTCATTTTTAAGTTTTTGATTTACAATCTGTAATAAAAACCTGAACTACCGTTTTTAACTTCCGCATCAGCAAAAATAGATATAATTGATTTGGAGCTTTTTACTGCAAAGGGAAATAGTTTTTAAAAAAATGAACTACCCCCGCCGCAGAGCAGCGGGGTATCAAAAGGAGATTATTAATCGCCCCAAGGGGTGGGGAATTAATCCCTTGTCCGCCTCAGGCGGATTAAAGACTTTTTCGAGCACACACATCACCGGATAAATAAGGCCTAAAGATACCTGTATATTGATCGTAGATGAGCATTCCACTGATCAAATTGAAGAAACCTTCAAGAAAATGAATCAACAAAAATAACGCTATCATCATTCTAATATTTTAATTTTCAGATGAACGGCTTACAATTTGACCTGAATTTTTCTTCGCTGAAATGCCAACTTTCCCGCACACCAGCAACAAAAGCAAACCGCATTTGATTATCTTTGTCCAGCATCCAAATAGCTGAACGGGAAACTGCGGCAGTGAACCGTTACAAGTCGTTATAAACCAAATGAAAATGCACTTCAACAACCTGATAAAATTACCCGGTCTTTTGCAGACGGTTATCAGGAGCTCGAAGTTGCAGAAAAGATTTATTCAACAAACCCTTGCTATCGACATCGAAAAAAGTAAAAAAGAGAACGACAGCAGCCTGAGTGATTCCGATTTTCGGAAAATTACAAACTATTACGGTTTTGCAGTCCCAGCCATTTTGGGGGAAGGCTTTTGCCTGCTTCGTGGAAAAAAAATATCAAACCGCGAAAGAAATGCGCTGACCTATCTAGGGGCCTTAACCGGCTTGTTTGACGATTTTTTTGATGAAAAAGAACTTTCCGAACATTATTTGAAAATTCTGGTGGACAAGCCCGAAGGTACCAATGCCAACAACTCGAATGAAAGACTGTTTGTTCGCTTTGCTAAAAAAGCACTTGAAAATACAAGCGATATTGATGCGTTAAAAAAGGCATCGATAAAGGTTTATGAAGCACAGGTTTTGAGCAAAAAGCAAAAACTGGAAACGCTGACTCAGCAAGAAATAGAGGACATCACATTACTAAAAGGCGGATTTTCTATCATCTTTTACCGCTCCGTTTTTCATAATACCGCCAGCGAGGCTGAAGAAAAGATGTTGTATCATCTCGGTGGCATCGGACAGCTAGAAAACGACATTTTTGATGTTTATAAAGATTATGTTAACGGGGTCAAGACCCTGGCCACAATCACAACAAAGATCCATGACCTGCGACAGGCTTATACTTCGCTCATGGAAAAAACCTTTGCTTTAGTACACCAAACGGATTTCTCAACCAAAAACAAAAAGAAATTTTTACGATTTATCGCACTCATCATTTCCCGCGGCTTCGTCTGCCTTGATTTTCTGGAAAAGAATGAAAAAAAAACAAACCACACTTTTTCGCTCAAAGATTATAAAAAGCAGGACCTTATCTGCGATATGGGAACTGTGAAAAATAACCTGAAACTCATTGGTCATTACGCAAAATGTGACATCCGCAAGACGTAATATGTTGCAATATTCAGTGTTTCGGAATTCATTTCCGTCGCTAAAAAATAAAGTTCAAAACAAATCGCCTTTCAAGCCACCTTCAAACACCTGAAATACGCGTTTTTCGTTTCTGATTTTTCTTCTAAATTTGTCTGTTATCCTGAAAAACGATATCATGAAAAAAATTCTGCTCATCGTCCTGATGCTGTTCACGGTCACGGTTCAGGCACAATTTAGCAAGTTCTTCGAAAACAAAAGTCTACGCATGGATTATTACCACAGCGGCAATGATACCAGCGAGTTTTACACTTTTGATGAACTGATCCAGGAACCATACTGGGGCGGATCGCACGTAAACCTGGTCGACACCATGAACTATGGGAATTATTATGTGAAAGTGTTCGAAGTTAAAAATGGCTCATTACTTTATTCAAGAGGTTATTCTACCCTTTTCAGGGAATGGCAAACCACGGCAGAAGCGAAGAAGATCAGTCGTACTTTTTCGGAAAGTGTGGTGATTCCATATCCTAAAGAAAATGTGCGTATTGAACTTTACAGCCGCGACTGGAACGGAAAATTTCATAAAAAGTTTTCATACGTTGTTGACACGAACAACTATTTCATAAAACACGACCGACGTTTGGTCTATCCGTATTTTAATGTGAAAATCACCGGTGATCCAGCCAAAAGAGTGGATATTGTGATCTTACCGGAAGGCTACACCAAAGCAGAAATGGGAAAATTCATCAATGACTGTCAAAAGCTCGTTAAAGATTTCTTCACCGTAGCACCTTACACTAAAAACGAAGATAAATTTAATTTTAGGGCTATTCTGGCACCTTCTCAACAATCGGGTACCGACATTCCCGCACAACATATCTGGAAAAACACCATCCTCAATACCAGCTATTACACCTTTAACAGCGAGCGTTATCTTATGACCATGGATGATAAAAGTGTCCGCGACCTTGCTGCCAACGCACCTTACGACCAGATTTATATTTTGGTAAACAGTCCGAAATACGGTGGTGGCGCTATTTTCAATTATTATAATGTAGCGGTCAACAGCAACAAACAATCAGCAAAAATCCTGGTCCATGAATTCGGTCATGGTTTTGCCGGGCTGGCAGACGAGTATTATGATAACTCCACTTCTTATCATCATTTTTATAATTTAAATGTTGAACCCTGGGAACCGAATATCACCACATTGAAAGATTTCGGGAAAAAATGGAAACATCTCGTTAAGCCGGGGACACCCATTCCGACTCCGGCCACAAAAAAATATATCAACACGGTGGGTGCTTTTGAAGGCGGAGGCTACGAGCCAAAAGGAATGTATCGTCCCATGCAGGATTGTTTGATGAATACCTTCAAAGGCAACAAGTTCTGCCCGGCCTGCCAGGAAGCCATTCAGAAAATGATCAACTTTTACACGAAGTAAAAAAATATCCGTTTAAAAGCATAAAAGAATCTGTTTGGCTTCGCCAGCCTGGCGAAGCCAAACCTTTTTAGTCCTGTTAATTTGTATCAGGCAGGAAACAATTATGTATTTTTGGATGCATTTCGCATTACGGACAATATTGATGAAGTCTCTTTCTAGGTAATACCCTGAAAAAGGCGTCCTAAAAGGATAATTAGTCCAGAACAAAGCAGAATTTGTTCTAATTTTGTGAAATATTTCACATGGACAAATAAGTGCAAAAATGATAAAAAAACTGGATGATCTTTTCACAGTGCTCAAAGCACGAAAGCCCAAAAGACTGGTCGTGGCTTTTGCCAACGATGAACACAGCATCGGCGCTGTAAGCAAGGCCATTGATTTGGGAATTGTAGAAGCTACTTTGGTAGGAAACCTCGATTTGATTGAAGCTGTTTGTGGCCGGGAAAATATTGATATCAGGAAATTTGAAGTAGTCCACGAACCTGATGAAATGCAAGCAGCTACAAAAGCTGTTGCCATTATCAACGAAGGAAAAGGCAACATGCTGATGAAAGGCCTTGTAAGTACAAATAAATATATGCGTGCTATTCTTAACAAGGAAAACGGGTTAATGAAACCAGGCGCTGTTCTCAGTCATGTAACTGTAATGGAAAATCCAAACTACCATAAGTTGCTTATTATAGGAGATGTGGCTATTATTCCGGCACCTGAGATCAAAGAAAAAATCGCCATTACTAACTATCTCATTGATATGGGTCATGTGTTGGGAATTGAAAAACCAAAAGTTGCAGTTTTAGCCGCCACGGAACAGGTAATGCCCAAAATGCAGGCATGCGTGGACGCTGCCTTGCTGTCAAAAATGGCTGATCGCGGTCAAATTACCGGCGCTTTCGTGGAGGGGCCTTTGGCTTTGGATGTAGCCATCGACAAGGAAAGTGCTGAAATCAAAAAACTGGAAAATGAGGTGGCAGGTGATGCAGATTGCCTGGTATTTCCCAATATAGAATCAGGAAATGTGTTTTATAAATCCAATACAAAACTTGCCCGTGGAGAGCAGGGAGCAATTGTCGTTGGAGCCAATGTTCCTGCCGTTCTTTCATCGCGTGGCGACAGTATCAAAACCAAATTATACTCCATTGCACTGGCAGCCATTTCAGCGAAATAGCATACTTTTGCAAGCTTTAATTTAAACCAATTATATCAATCATATGCACGAAGAAATCAGGATATTAGCCATAAACCCCGGTTCAACTTCCACAAAGATTGCCGTATATATTGGCACAAATCCCGTCTTCATACAAACTATTCAGCATAGCAGTCAGCAACTGGAACCTTTTGAGATCATCACCGATCAGTTTGAGTTTAGAAAAGAGTTAATTCTGAACGAGCTGAAAGAAGCAGACATCCGTCTGGATATGATTGGCATAGTGATGGGACGAGGCGGCCTTTTGAAACCTGTGGGATCTGGTGTTTACGAGGTAAACACCAAGATGCTGGAAACACTGAGAACCTGTAAATTCGGAGAACATGCCAGTAATCTGGGTGGTTTGATTGCCTGGGATATTGCCCGTTCACTCCCCCACGCCAAAGCGTATATCACCAATCCTGTCGTGGTTGATGAGTTTGAGCCTTTGGCACGTTTTTCAGGACACCCTTTGTTACCACGACGTTCTATTTTTCATGCTTTAAATCAAAAAGCAGTTGCCCGCGAACATGCCAAATCCATCATGCGGAAATATGATGATTTGAATTTGATTGTAGTTCATCTGGGTGGCGGAATTACCGTCGGTGCTCACAAAAAAGGACGCGTTGTTGATGTAAACCAGGGACTCGACGGTGATGGGCCTTTTTCACCGGAACGCACGGGAAGCCTACCTGTTGGTGATTTGGCAAGACTCTGTTTCAGTGGCAAATACACGCAAGCAGAAATTTTGAAAATGATAAAAGGGGAAGGCGGACTGGTGGCTTACCTGGGAACCAACAGCGCTTACGATGTGGAGCAACGTGCTGCCAAAGGCGACGAAGAAGCAAAAATGGTTTACGATGCCATGGCTTATCAGGTAGCGAAGGAAGTGGGTGCCATGGGTGCCGTTTTGAATTTTGAAATTGATGGAATCTTGATTACAGGAGGCATCGCCAACGACAAATATTTTGTCAATCAGATCATCTCATATATACACAGGTTGGCACCCATTCATGTGTATCCGGGAGAAGATGAAATGAAAGCACTCGCACAAAACGGTCTGCGTGTGGTGACTGGCGAGGTTCAACCCAAAGTTTACGAATAAAATAATAGCGTTTTTTACGATAGGAATTATAAACCAAAAGTTATTCATTGCCTGATGTATTTGCGGCGCTACCAATTGTTGCCGCTTGGTTTGTCGCTGTGGCAACAATTTACAAGGCCTCCCGGGATAAATAAACTTTCCTTGCGTCCTGCCTGATTTACTTTGTGGGATTACGGTTGATATTTGGGCAGCCTCCGCATTGCCCGGCTGCCCTCCCATGTAAACCTTATATCAGATTCATGTGCGTCAGCATCCGCCAAATGGCGGATGCTGACGGCTTCTTTCAGATTTGCAGTCTCTACCCTTCATTCGCTAATGTTTCCTATCAACTCTGCACATACGAGGACTTCTATCTCGCCAGAATATTACCATGCCCGGCATACCAATCAAGTAGGGTAAAGATAGAATATTGCTATTCTATCTTTATCCCTCTCACAG
>CAZPPK010000061.1:0-16065 GCA_964588415.1 uncultured Lentimicrobiaceae bacterium | reverse complement strand
GAAATCAAAGTGTTCATAATAAACTACCCCGAGGCAGAGCCATCGAGGTATTAAATGGAGTTTGCTTTGCAAACATTATTGTTTCCGACCCAGAGGGTCGGGGTATTAACCTATATCCCGCTGAAAAAGCGGGATTAGTTCAACTAACTATTTCGAATGCTCCGCTTATCGCGGATTTTCAAAATAGAGTTTCACTAATAAATCAAGTAATAACAATTATACCTGCCGGCAAACGATCTCTTTCCAGCCTTTGCTTCTTCTTCATGCTGCTCCAAACGATAAGGCAAATCATTGGTCACTCCTGTATAAAGGACTGTTTTGTTTTTATTGGTGGTTATATAAACAAAGTAATTGTGGGTTCCAATGGGTTTCATCTTTCATAATTATTAGCATTTTTGAACCAAAAAGCCTTTCAGGTATTATTATAGATTCTTCGCTTCGCTCAGAATGACAAACGTTTGTAAACAGAAATCTAATAAGCACCTAAATAGCTTCCGGATCGTAATACCTCCCAATATCTATCTGATCACCAAAAAGAGCCTTATCCCTTTCACGTGTATCACCGGTTATCTTTATCGGGTTTCCAGAGGCAATGGCATAATCAGGAATATTGCCTTTGACAAGCGATCCGGCACCAATAAGACACCCCTTTCCAATAGTCGCCCCGGGTAAAATCACGCAGGATGTCCCTACAAAAGTATAGGCACCGATTTTTACAGGTTTTATCTTGTAACCCGGTCTTTTCTCAGCAGCGATTTTTATAAAATCTTTCCCCAAAAGCCGGATGGCGTCCTGACTGCTGTGTGAATAAATCACTGTATGGGAAGAAATCTGAGTTCCTTCGCCGATAGAAGCGCCTCCCGTACCGTCCACCAGACAATAATGTCCGATCCATATATGATTTCCAAGATTAATGTCCTTTTTATGAATGAATTTTGCCGATGAACTGATGCGTGTATATTTTTGAAAAGTTTTGGTCGAACTGTTAAAATAGCCGTATACCATAAAAGGTTTATAAAACTTTGCCAGCACCTGCAAGAATCCGGAAATAAGGTATCCCAAAGGGGAAAAATATAATTTTCTAAACATTTTAATGCGTTAGCTGATTGAGCATTTCCTTGTAAACTATTCTTTTATCCAACACTTCCTTAGCCACAAATGTAGCATTTTTCTTCATCTCATTCAAGAGATCGGGATTGCTGATCATCTCATTCAGACAGTCATAAAGCGAATCAGCGGTATGCAGGAAATTGCGCCCCAGATTATACTTTTCGACCATTTCAGCCATTTCACCTGTCACATTATTGACGATAGGAACCCCGGCAGTAATATAGTCGTTAAATTTATAGGAATAGGCCACGCGCGTGCCTTCTTTAAAACTATTGATGGCGATATCGGCAAAACTCAGATATTTTAAAAAATCGGCGTACTTTAAAAAACCTGTAATTTCAATATCTAAATCCGTTTGTTCTTTAAACTGCAAAATTTTGGTGCGCTCCTGTCCATCACCGATAAAAAACAGTTTCACGTTTCCTGTTTCTTCATCAACAAGTTTTTTAAAACTTTCAAGAATAATATCAATATCATAACTGTTGCCCAGCATTCCGCCAAAGCAAATCCATTTTTGATTTTCAGGTTTGTTGATTTTCAGTGTGCTTGAAGAAACTAATGATTGAAACCGCTCCACATCCGTACCAGGATAAACCGGAACAGCTTTTGTCTTTTTGTTGAATTTCCCTGCATATTTTGCATAATCAACCGATCCGGCGTACAAAAAATCTGCCGACTGATACACTTTTTGTACCATCCATTTCATGGGAAAGGTAAAAAAATGCAACAGTTTTTTCTTCCGTGACAACACTATAAGTGACTCCGGCCAAAGGTCAATCACATCTACCATGTACGGAATTTGATTTTTCCTGCTATACCTTGAACATACCCAACCACTTGAAACGGTGGGAACAATGCAATAAATTTTTGAAGGTTTGTATGAGAGTTTTCTCAGATAAGAAGCTAGTCTCATTGCAAATACAAAATGGCTGAAAAGCCTACCGGTACTCAAATTCTTTTTGTATCCCGGAACTTTCAAAAAAATGATATCTTTTGGATAAAGTCTTACATCATGCTTTTTTTTCGTCCGATGATTAAAATCAGTGGTTATTAATTCTACATCCGCATTTCTTTCTTTCAAAAGGTTATATACCGTGCTGATCCGGATGTTATCGGATAGCTCGTAAAAAAACAAGGAGATTATTATAATTTTCTTAGTTTGCATTAACGAAGGCTAAAGTTTAAAGTTCAATGTTCCGGAACTTTATGAAGTTTTTCTTTTTTTGTGAACGTTCTTTTTTCTGTCATAATCGTACAAATTTATAGATTTCTAACTATAATATTGTCCGACTTTCTAAGGGGCTAAAACAATATCTTATTATCTTATACTCTTCTGAAATCGGAATTTTTCGAAATAATTTTATGATTTCTATTGAAAAAGAAATTAATCTTTCAGACAGGTCTTGCATTGTAATTTAGCCTTTGAACTTTAGCCTTTAGCCTTTAGCCTTTTTACTTCGAACCTTCAAGTACCTTTTAAGCACCCGTGTCAGAAGAGCCAACCGATACCAAAGCTTAAATGCCAAACTAAAGTCTGAAAGATGCGCATCATCACGATGAATCGCAGCTGTAACATTGTCTGCATGACGGCGGTACATAATCAGCTTTTCGTCAAGAAAAAGCACTTTCCCAATACTTTCAGCCACAAGACCAATCCATACATCATGCATAATGACGTACCTGGGAAAGGGCAGAACTGCATTTAATACTTTCCGGTTGAGAGCCATGGAACATCCCAGAAAAGAATTCTTTTTCAGGTTTTTCCAGAATCCTGGACCGGAACCTTTCCAGCTGAAGTATGATTCGTGTATCACTTTTTCATCCTGATCAACAATCGATGCATTACAAACAACCAAATCGTTTTCCTGCAATCTTTCTTTTACTTTCTGAACTCTACCTGGTAACCAAATATCATCCTGGTCAGAAAGAAAAATATATTCCCCTTGAGCTTGTTTCAGGGCAAACTCCAAATTATATACCGGGCTTTTGAAAAGATTATTCGCAAATAGCCTGATCCTTTCATCTTTGTAGGATTTAATAATCTCTATCGTTCCGTCAGTAGAAGAATCATCAGAAATCACCAGCTCATCATCCTGCTCCAACTGCTCCAAAATAGTATCCATCTGTCTTTTCAGATACTTCTCTCCATTGTATGTGGACATGCAAACAGATACCATTATTTGAAGATTTTCGAAAGACTAATTACAAATTTATAACTCAAAAACTTCACAATTGAAAGGGAAAAATCCAACGAATTCAACATTTTTATGGCATTGATATTTTGAGACAATGTTGTCTTAAGACGAAGCATTCTTCCAAGATAATATTTTCCGTTTGCAGCAGAAACTCCCAGGTTATTCCTATCATGCAAGCGATACCAAATTGTAGGTTGTGTCAAAAAACCGACCTTTCCTTCCCGGGTTACATTCAATACGATCCACCAGTCGTGCATGACTGCCCTTTCGGGGATGGGCAACACCAAAGGTTTCACGGCTTTGTTGATCATAACCGTGCATCCCACAACCGGATTGTTGACAAGCAAACGATAAACAATATTTACATTTTCAGGATTCACTTTTGTGTATTGCCACAAGGATGGATGAATCACGTTCAGGTTTTTGTCGGTGACAGTAAGGTCCGTAAAAACCAGCATTGGCAACTCCGGATTCTGCTGCTCCATTTCCAGCATTTTATCTAGGGTTCGTTGAATCTTATCAGGCATCCAGACATCATCCTGGTCACAAAACATGATGAAATCAGCTGTGGTGAATTGGAGAAGCGCTTCATAACTTTTTTTTGGGCCAAGATGTTTTTTGCCATTCTGGACAATGCTAACTTTGTCAGGTTCCTTTTCCCTGAATACATTCAGGATTTCCGTGGTGCTGTCAGTGGAACCGTCATCACGAATTACCAATCTCCAATCAGAATAGCTTTGATCTTTTAAAGATTGAAGCAGTTCCTCCAGGAATGGGGCTCCGTTATAAGTAGAAAGTAGAATGTCTATTTTCAAGGTAAATTAAGATTTGTCATGTTATTTGTCATCCTAACCTCGCCTGAGGCGAGGTTAGGATCTCATACTTACTACTTTAGTTTAGATTCTTCACTCCGTTCAGAATGACAACTATGAGCAAATAATTGTATTATAAAGATTAATCTCAATAAAAACGTACGTCTTTGAGATCCGCCACAGGCGGAGAGGCAATCTCATTGTATCCACAGACTACTTAGTGATGAGATCGCTTCGTTCCCCGAAAATTTTCGGGGTCCTCGCGGATAGTAACGGGGTTTTTCACTTTTAACGAATGGACTACCCCCGCCGCAGAGCAGCGGGGTATCAAAAGGAGATTATTAATCGCCCCAAGGGGCGGGGAATTAATCCCTTGTCCGCCTCAGGCGGATTAAAACCGGTCTTTCAACTTTTCAACTCTTCCGACTTCCAACCAAATGTAGTTGAGAAAACATAAACAAGCACCAGCATTCCTGTAGAGCTTAGCAGCAACGGGTTGGTACCCGCAATAAACAGATAAGCTAAGTATGCAATAAACAAATGACTCAGTTTCTTCGCTTTTATTTCCATAACCAAAGGCCAGATCAGGATTACTCCAAAAAGAAAAGCAATGGGAATTCCCCAAATTCTGATTAGCTCCAGATAAGTAAGCTCTGTCACATTCATAAACCGCTGCAACCCGTATGCGAAAAAAGAGCCCCCTATTCCCTGACCAAAAATCAGACTCAATATATGGCCATCGAAATAATCAGCATAGGAAGAAAGATAGCCAAATTTTATCACGTTTGAGGCTTCATGACGGTTCATGATCAGATCCCACAGCGAAGGAAACATCAGTAGAAATATTAGCAGCCCCAATCCGGCCACTAAAGCAAACCATGATTTTGATCTCCGGTAGGTAAAAAACCCTATGTAGAAAATCAGAATAAAGAACAGCGCCAGTAAGTTGGCACGGGTTCCCGACAAGAACAATGTGACTGCAATCAGTATTGTCAGCAGATAATGGAAAAATGGCGCTTTTCCGGTTGAATCAATTAAAATTCGATAGAGAAAATAAGATAGTGGGAACACAAGAAGTGGTGATGTCTTATAAAAGATCATAAGCATGGTTACTTTTCCGTAATCCCTTAATGCATAAACAGCTACACCTTTATTTATAACAAAATATTTGTACATGGATCCGAACCAGTGCGGATTAAAGACCAAAGCGACATACAACCCCAAAGTCATCAGGACAATCAACAACGAAGAACGGTTGAACAATCCGGTAAGGTCAATTGCATCATTTACAGTGACCAGAGCTATAAGAAAAAAGAAAAATGAATTAAAATAGACCAGGCTCCCTACCGGCATATTATGCAAAACGCTGTTTATAACTCCCACCGACAAGGCATAAAAGGGCATAAACAGCGCAATAAAAACAACAGCAAAACTCAGCTTCACAGGGATCTTGCTTTTCCCAAAGTTACGGCCAGACAACCATACAAGGAAAACCAGGACAAAGAGAATGTATTTTGCATGAAAGATCAGGTTGTTCGGGTCAACCATCACATCCACAAACAGCAATGCCAGCAAGCCTTTAAGAAAAAAGGATTGTTTCTTTTTGAGCCAGTGTAAAAATTGATTTAGCAACTTATTACTTTATTGATGTCTTGCATTTGTCACTTTGTCTCATTGTCACTTTTTAACCTCCTAAAGGGGGAACTTCCACGACAAGGCATTTTTCACTCCCCCACTTCTTCCTTTGAACTTTAGCCTTTGGATTTGAGATTGAGATTCAGGTTAAGTGCACTCATTACCTCTCAGCCTTATCCTTATATCCTTTCTTTTATCTTGTTTAGCCTTTGAATTTGTCACCCAGTCACTGGTCACATTGTCATCCATCTCATATCGCCTTAACGGCATTCGACATTTAAAGTTAAAGGTCAAATTTAAAAGAAGCAACGTCTATTCTTCTTTATAACCCGTATTTGCATCCTGTATTCTAAGCCATAATTTAATCATTTTGTTATAGGCGCTGTTCCCGAACAGGGAGATAAATACGGCTATCAGATATTTGATGTTGAACGGGTCGGCTTTTACCGCGTTTAGAAGATAATATTTCCATCGACCCGTATTGCCGTTTTGGCACAAAATATTCGCCATCCTGTACTGAAATTCCGCCCATGATTTTTTGTCTCCCGTAATATCATGAGAATGTTTTTTCAAAATCAATTCATTCGCCTCGATAAGCGCTTCGTCGTTGCCCGAGATACGTTTTCCTGCATCATAATAATTTATTAACGGTTCCTTAATATGTTGAAAATAATAGTATTTAGACAGCCTGACAAAAAGTTCCAGGTCTATAAACCGATGTAAGCTTTCATCAAACATCCCTACCCGATTGAAACACTCCCTTTTGATCATCGCCGTCCCTATCCCTATTCCCAAAACCCGGATTAATGCTTGTTTGTACACTATACCTTCTTCCGGCTTTATTTCGGGAGATGGGATGTACTTTCTTTTTCCTTCGCGCCTTCTCCACATATCCGTATAAACGACTCCGACTTCTGCCAGTGCATGCTCAAAAACCCGCATCTGTTTCTCAAGTTTCTCCGGCTCCCAAGTATCATCACTATCCTGAAAAGCGATGTATTTACCTTTAGCAGCCTGGATTCCGGTATTCCTTGCCACAGCTCCCCCTCTATTTGTCTTGTGTCTGATGTATTTAATTCTGTCATCCTGTTCCTGAAATTTTTCTATGACATCTTCCGTATTGTCACTTGATCCGTCATCAACAATGATAATTTCAAAATCCTGATAGTTTTGATTCAATACGCTTTTTACAGAACGTCCCACCAGATGTGCGCGGTTATAAGTCGGAATTACTATGCTGACAGTTGGAGCTTTTTCCTTCATAATGATCACTTTATGAATGACTTACTTTGTTATTCATATTTTACAAATATCGTCATTAACGTTTTTTCCAGACCATCCCAACTGTATTTTTCAATACACTTTTGCCGTGCTTTCAGACCCGTTTTCTTTGCTTCTTCAAAATTATCAAAGATATAACTGATTTTTTGAGCCAATTGCTCCGGATTTCCGGGTTTCGCAATCCAGCCACATCCATCCAGAATTTCAGGAAGGTCAGAAACGCTGGTCGCAACTATCGGTTTTGCCATCGCCATGGCATCATAGACTTTTGCCGGAATCTGCCCGGATGCCGAGATGTTTTTTCTCTGGGGGATGACCACTACATCAGCCAATGCCAAAAATTCCGGAACTTTTTCAAACGGCTGCAAACCGAAATCAAGAAATCTCTCTTTTCCCAGTCGTTTGCCAGCTGTTTCGACTAAGTTTATACTGTAAGAATCTTTATAATCAACTCCCACTATCACCAATGTGATATCCGGATCTTTAATCAGTCTAACAGCCTTTATCAAATCCTCTATGCCTTTATGAGGCCTTGGAGTTCCGAAGAACATTACTATTTTTTTTGTTCTTTCTATTTGATATTTTTCTCTTATTAAGTCCCTGTCAAACTTTTCCGGATCAAAAGCATGGGTATCCCTTCCGTGACATACTATTGTTCCACCAAATTTTTCTTTTAAAAAATTGTTTGACACCGTAATCTCATCGGCAAAACGCGATAGTTTCTCTCCCAATAAGTTGTTCCAGTAAGATCCTGTATTATAAGAATAAAGAGCTGCAGATACCAGATGCTTAAAACGGCGGGTACGGGATAACCGGCTATAGTCATCCTTTCTAAAGCCCAGCTGCCAGTCATCAATATCTAAGATCAACGGTTTCTTTTTTAAAACTTTCTTTGACAATCCAATCCCAAAACTGCTAAAAAGCGGCTTGCTCACATAAATAACATCTCCGTCTATTTTATTGATCAATTTCCCAATTTGCCAATAAGGTTTCAGCCTTCCGGATATCTTTACAGTTTTATAGGTTATACTTTTATCATGGGCAACCGGTTCCCAGATTCCTTCTCTGAACTGGGGCCCTACAATTTCTACTTCATAATGCCTTTGAAGTATTTTGGCCAATAAATAAGCCCTGCCAAGGCAATTATCAGACAAATCAGATGTTAAAATTGAAATCTTCATAGGGTTATCCCGTTATATACAAATGATTAAAGCATTGCGATACTCATTTTTGTATAAAATTTTACCAATCTAAAAGAGATATCTGATACCTTTAACCTGTTTACTGGCAAATTTATGCTTAAAAAGATGGTGATTTTATAATCCGCGTGATGATAAAAATACTTCTTTAACCAAATGTTGTATTTTATATGCTGAAAATCTGTCAAACAGCCATATCACCCCCAAATATACCAATCCATAAAATATCGCAAATAAGACAAGGTGTAATAACAATGTATTAGGCATGATCCAATACATCTTCAAAATTAACACAGATACTATTGCGAGTAATGAACCTATCAGTGGAATGCTGATAGCACTGAGAAAATTACTGGTTCCACAATTAGTAATTCTAATGACTTTGTGAAATGCGGGAACATTTCCTTCCATCGAAGCAATGAGTACGGCCAGTGAAGTGCCCAATATTCCCCAATACTTTGTAAAAGGATATATCAGAACAACTAGGGTGATTAATTGGAAAAATTGATATTTTGTTAATGTTTTTGGCCGTCCTGTAGCATAAATGACAGGCCCGATTGTTGCCCCTATGGATCTTATCAACCCCCAGAAAACCAACACCTGCATTGCCGGGACCATAGGCATCCATTTCTCTCCCAGGAATACTCTGGTAAAATCAGGTGCCAAAACAAATATTAATCCTGCAACGGGAAAAGATAAAAATGCCGTTACCCGCAATACTTTTAAATAGGCTTCTTTTAGTTTGGGAATATCATCCTGTATCTTGGAATAAGCCGGGAAAGTCACCTGAGAAATTACATGGGTTATCTCCGTTGCCGGCATATTTGAAATCTTATAAGCCATTTGATAAAAGCCAAGCATCGTTACGCCAAGAAATTTACCGATAAATCCATCGTCACCCTGAATGATCAAAAACATGATGATGCTTGACCCCAATGCCCACTTACCGAATCCAAAGAGTTCCTTTACTTTTTGCAAATCAAAACTGAAACGGGGTCTGTAAGGATGTATTAAATAACTTACTATAAATCTCACAGCATTCCCTGCAAGCAGGCCGAACACCAATGCCCAGACATTTTTTAAGATCAGGGCTGCTGAGACTGCTACAATAAAGTCCGCCAGTGTTCCGCTCAGTTGATAAACAAACTGTTTATTAAACTCCAGTTCCTTCTGGAAATAGATAACACCGATGTTTGTAAATGCCTGGAGCAGGACAGCAACCCCAATTACCTGAATAATGGGCTTTGCCTCAAGTGTATTGAAGAATAACGCTGCATAAGGCGCAATAATATATAATATGACAAACAAGACAAATCCCCTCAGCATCATGACTGTCCAGGCACTGTCAAGATACGATTCAATATTTTTTTTCTTTTGAATCAAAGCCGCCTGAAATCCGGTCTGGGAAAAAGTGTCCAGCGTTGCCATGGTAAGTAATGCGATACCCATCAAACCGAAATCATCCGGGGCAAGAATACGGGCAAGGATAATAAGCCTGGTCAAACCAAATAATTGCTGAAATACTCTGAGCGCAAACATCCAAAAACCGCCCCGGACGGTACTTCGTGAAATATTCCTGCCAGGTTCGTTCATCTCTTCAATATATCTCTTGATTCTCGGTCTATGCATTTAGAAAACGTTCAAGAGGGTTCAAGGTAGTTCAACGGGAATAAAACTTCGGCCTTCCGGCTTCAAGTTTTCACCCCTTCAAACTCTTTAACTATTCAAACCTTTTAAACCCTTTTTTCCATTAAACTTTAACCTTTGATGTTAAGGCTTAGGTTCAGGTTAAGCCCCCTGTGTATTTATGAGCCTTAACCTTCCCATCCTTTCATTTTTTTCCTTTTGTCTTTTGTCTTTTTCCTTTTGTCTTAAAATCTGTAAGTTACTCCCAGACTCAAATGGAAATTGGTAACATCCAACCCAGGTCCCCAGTGTGCCGGAGACGGAGGTGGTGTAAATTGCCATTCATAATTCAGCGACTTCACCCACTCCAGTTGGCCGTTAAACAACAGGTCTTTGTATGGCCAGGTTCCCAGCAGGCTGACACTCATATCCACCCAGTTTCTACGGTCGTCTTTAATATATGTATTAAAGAAATCATTATTATGGACATATCGTTCTATCCGTAACCCAATCGTTCTTAAAGATTTCACCCAATCTACTTCCAACGTCTGCATATTGCTTCCCGGTCCGATTCCTGCACCGATAATCTGCCCCTTATTTGTATATCCCTGCTTGATAACAGAACTCAGATACCAGCTCATTCCCCCCCGGTTTCTGGTAGTAGAATTCATGGCCAACTGGGTAAATTCCATCATAGTCTGGATATATTCATTTTTATGCAGTTTCAGAGGAATCAGTTTTCTGAAACCTATCACAAAAGCTCCGGTATATGCAGTTTCAACCTGAAAATCGCGTTTATCCCAGAAATAACCATTTCTTCCATATTCAAAATAAATTTCGCCATGGGCCTTTTTCCACAACCACCTGGCAAATACGGAATAGAGTTGTTGCTGCTGTTTAGCAATCTTGGCATCTCCTCCGGCGGCCTTTAATCCAAGGGGCGCAAAAACCGGGAAATAGTCAATCAGATTTACCCCGACATTCTTGTAATATTGTTGAACCGTACGGGCAAAACCCAAGAATAAACCGGGAACCCATTTGGGATGATAGGTCACCAGCAAACCGCTCAGATATTGCCATTCATAAGGCTTAGGAACATACAGCTGCTTACCACTATAAGTTCTATCGGTACCGGGCGGCAGAAAACCGGAAGGTTCCAGTCTTCCCGCAATGAGTTGCCACTCAAAGGAACCAATAAAGGTTTTAACCGGACGCACTGTATTAAAAGTCAGGTGCTTGAATCCGGGGGCATTGTTCGTCATAATAAGATCATTACGTAAACCGGGGCCCCACCATAAATTTTCATTGGATAACCCCATGGAAACCGCACCAAAGGTAAGGCGAATGCTGCTTTGTCCCCAGTTAATTTTACTGTAAGGGCCGTTATCAAAACGTTCGGGGAGATCAATAAAATTCAAAACCCCGGCGTAATATTGCGCCCATCTCACATCGGCATAGCTGACCGGGAACCCGGCATAGGGAGTGTTTTGTGCATAATCTACTTCCGGCATTAATTGAATGCTTAAGGGGCCGTATTGTGCATAAATCCCTGCACTGAAAAGCGTCTGGTATCCCCGGGCCGATATCATGGAACCGTTATCGATCCCTTCCGGGTGATGTGTGTTAAATTGTTGCTGCCAGGTCACGGGCATCAGTTGTATGTAATCGCCTTTCTTTCCCAATGACACAATCCCGTTAAATTTGGTAAAAGGATCCTGCCTTAAAGTACTGTCCGGATCGAAACTATTTTGAACTTTCAATGCCCTCTTCGGGAAAAACGGCTGCGCACAAAAGCTGATATCCGGATTTACCTTCCCCATGAGCTGCGCCTTGCGGTAATAGTCCAGCAGAACGGGCATGTTAACAGGTACCGTTTGGGAAAAAACCCGCAGCGCTCCTGTGACAAAAAATACCAGAATTAAATTTCTTACTATGTGTCGCCTTTTATAAGGAAAAATCATTTTATTATTTTTTAAATCACGCCTATTCATTTTTTTATGTTTAGTGAAATGCAGTGATGTGGTCATATAATTGTGTGACTATTGTCTGACCGATGTTTGACAACTTGATGCTTTTTTTTCATTCTTCACTCTACATTCTTCATTTTATCTAAAATCTATAAACCACATTCAATGCAAAATGCCAGTTATAACTGTCTTTGGTCGGATTCCAGTGTGTAGGTTGCACGTTAATAACAGGTGCTGGCCTGTAACGCCATTCATAATTAATTTCATGAATGTATTCCAACTGCGCACTGAACAACAAGCTTTTATAATCCCAGGTCCCCACCAGGCTGGTTCCCAAATCCATCCAGTTCCTCCGGTCGTCTTTTATGTTGGCAATAAAATAATCGTTGTCATGCACATACCGGTCGAAAGCGATGCCCAGGCTCTTCATCCCCTTTACCCATTTCACCTGTAGCCACTGCATGTTACTTCCTGGTCCTATCCCGGCGCCCAGTACCTGCCCGTCGTTGGTGTAACCCTGAACGACCTGACTGTGAGAATACCAATATCCTACGGGCTCGGAATAATTTCTGTCACGATTAACAGTAGTTGAATTAGATGCCAGGTTGGTGATTTCTGCATTTACCTGAATAAACTGGCCTTCATGATATCCAAAAGGAAACAATTTCTGTATCCCTACAATATAAGCTGCAGAATGGGCTGCTTCCAACAAAAAGTCCCTCGTATTCCAGGCATGGTCTTCCCGCCCAAACTCTGCATAAATTTCACCATGGGTTTTTTCCCAAACCCAACGCATAAAAAGTGACAGCAGCTGATCCTGCCTACGGGCATCGGTAGCTGCATTGCCCACTGCCGCTTTTTCCACGGCACCAAAAACCGGGAGGTAATCATAAAAATGGTGACCCATATCACTATGGTAGATCTGAAAGCTACGGGTAAACCCCAAAAAAAGCCCGGGAACCCACTTGGGATGATAGGTTAAGGTAAAGGCATTGAGATACCGCCAGTCGTCGGGTTGTCCGGGCGTATATCCTGAGCTTACCAATTTCCCACCAATCAATTGTCCTTCAAAAGTTCCGATGGCAGTTTTAATGGGACGGACTGTATTTAAAGTTACGTGCGCAAAACCCGGGGCATTGTTTGTCATCAGCAAGGCATTGTGAATGCCGGGCCCCCACCATAAGTTTTCATTGGAGAACCCCAGGGAAACCGGCCCGAACGTAAGCCGTATGCTGCTTTGTCCCCAATAGATCTTCTTGAAAGTTGAATCCCCGAAACGTTCGGGAAGATCAATACCTGTAGGTGGTGAAGGTTTTTGATAAATCTGATAGAATCCCTGAAAAGGCAGGTTCTGAACATCCAGCACCTCCGGTTCCAACTGAATGGATAAAAATCTGTACTTTATAAACACCCCGGCACTGAATACCGTCTGATATCCCCGGGCAGGGACCATCACCCCGTCGTTAAATCCTGCCGGATGAAGGCTGTTATACTGGTTCTTCCACACCACAGGCAAAAGTTGCACCTTCCCTCTGGCGTGGTCAAAGGTGGCTGTTCCGTCAAATCCAAGCAGGTTGCTTTTGTTTAGAGCACTGTCCGGGTCGAAACTGTCCTGGATATTAAATGCCTCCACGGGAAACAAAGGAAGGGAAGTAAAGCTCACATTCGGGTTCACCTTTCCCAGCAACTGTTCCCTGCGGTACACTTCATTTAGCACCGGCATCCCCACGGAAAGGCTTTGCCCCCATGACGTCGTTGGAAATAATATGATCAGCAGCAGTACAAATATGGAAATATAATGGAATTTTTTCATGCCTGGTTTTTTAAATAATGTGCAGAACAGGTTGCAAATTGTTGAGCTAAAAATAATAAAATTTATATTTCGGAGTATCCTAAGTATTTTTTGCTTTGTTTGTCATCCTGACCTCGCCTGAGGCGAAAGACGGATCTCTTTTAATCCGCCTGAGGCGGACAAGGGATTAATTCCCCGCCCCTTGGGGCGATTAATAATCTCCTTTTGATACCCCGCTGCTCTGCGGCGGGGGTAGTTCATTATCTTTTTTTGCTATTTCTTTGCTCTACTACCAATGACAATATTATTAAGTAGCTATTTTTATAAAGAGTAAATTCTATAAAAACGTGCGTCATTGCGATCTGCCGTCAGCGGAAAAGTAATCTCACCATAATAATAAGATCATGTAAACAAAGAGATTGCTGCCGAAGGCATGGTAGTATTTTTATCGTAAGATATGGGAAAAGCTCCCCGTTCGCCAGCCCGGAATTAAACGCCGGGGGTTGAGAGACTTCACTTGTCTTCTCACCTTTTTATGGGACAATTTGTAAAAATCAAAATTCTTTGAGAAGCAGGAAATCAGCAATGTGCTTATGTTCTATCCCCTCCATGTTATCGTTCCATAATCTGTCCATGGTAATAACATATTTGGGGAAATTATCATTAATTTTTAGCAAAGGCCGGTATTCCCTGTCCATCGTTGATTTTTCGGTCATCTTATAAGCAACCTGAATGTAACGTTTTTTATTTTGTTTTTCCGCGATAAAATCCACTTCGAGGTCATTTAGTTTACCAACATAAACATCGTATCCCCTGCGTTTTAATTCAAGCATAACAATGTTCTCCAAAACGCCTGCAATTTGCCGGTCCCTGAAACCCGTCAAAGCATAGAGCAGCGACTGGTCGCCCAGGAAATATTTTTCATTCGTTTTCAGAATTTCTTTTCCTTTTATATTGTATCGTTGTATCCTGTAAATAATGTAAGCACTTTCCAGGGCATTGAGATAGTTGTAAATGGTGTTTAAATCCAGTTTCCTGTTCTGACTTTTAAAATAGTCTGCCACATTTTTTGCTGAGAATTTGTTCCCGATATTATCAAAAACATACCTGACCACTCTTTCGAGTAATTCAATATCCCGAATTTTAAAGCGCTGAATGACATCACGTAAGATAACCGATGAATAAATGTCATAAACTATTTTATAGGCTTGTTCGTTGGTATAGGAACCTGCATGAATGGAAGGGAAACCACCGAGACGCAGGTAATTTTCAAATTCTTCATACACATCTTTGACCTTCTTATTCGCGTATTCTTTTCTAAAATCCAAAAATTCGGAAAACGATAAAGTATAAACAGGGATTTGTATATACCTGCCTGACAAATAGGTGGTTAGTTCTGATGATAACAAATGTGAATTTGATCCTGTTATGTAAATATCTGCATTAAAATCTATCCGAAACGAATTAATTGCTTTTTCCCACTTGTCAACTTCCTGAATTTCATCTAATAAGATATAGTATTTATCGTTGTTTACTATTTTAGATGCTATTTTTTCATAAAGCTGTTTCGCATTTGTTATTTCCGCGTATCTGAAACTTTCAAAGTTGATATAAATAATATTTTTTTCATTGATCCCTTTTTGCTTTAACGCTTCGATTGTTTGCATTAACAAGACCGATTTACCGCTTCGTCTGATCCCGGAGATCACTTTGACAAAAGGTTTATCAATAAAATCTGTTACCTGCTCAATGTAAATTTTCCGGTTTATCACGATTCATTGTTTATGGTTACAGGCACAAAGATAATAATAATTAATGATTTTTTATGGTTATAGCAATAAAAACCCGTTCAATTCTGAGGCATCTTTGGGTTGGCCTTTGGGTATTGGTTGCCGGGTGTTCACTGTTCATTCCAAAGACTCTCACGCCGGATATTCAATTAGTGTTAACAAATCAATTTTTCAATGCCGGCTCAGAGTTAAACGAGGGAAGGGTGCTGGACTTTATTATAATCTACTATAACCTTAAATCCGCAAGGACATGTCTATTACGAAGAAAAAGTGCAAAAGAACAAGCCTGTCATTTCGAACCTTGTGCATAGGCCTTGCACGCAGGCGGTGAGAAATCTTCTCAACATCAGGAAAATGTCTTCCGAAAAAAGGGTTTCTTTCTGCAGGACGGTCTGTGGAACGGAGGAGATTTCTCGTCGCTCCTGTCGTCGCTTCCCTCGAAATGACAACAATAAAAGAACAAGGCTGTCATTTCGAACCTTGTGGGTTGGCTCTGTGTGTGAGCGGTGAGAAATCTCCTCAGAATCAGGAAACGGCCTCCCGCAAAAGGGGTTCTTTCTTTAGGCCGGTCTATGGAGCTGAGGAGATTTCTCGTCGCTCCTGTCGTCGCTTCCCTCGAAATGACAACAATAAAAGAACAAGGCTGTCATTTCGAACC
>CAZPPK010000060.1:0-16075 GCA_964588415.1 uncultured Lentimicrobiaceae bacterium | reverse complement strand
GCCCACTATTGGCTTTCTGTGAGATAAATCTTATATCGAACTCAGGTTAATAACATTTCCTTTTATAGCATTACGTCTAATGATGTCGGCAATGGCCTCCCTGATTTTTTTGTCATTCACATAATAACACATTGACAAAGACTTGATAACCTCGTCCATGGCACTACCCCGTGTTGTGATGAAATCGTGATCCAACTTTTGTCGCTCAAAGTGCAACATCTCGGCAGACTTATCCAGAATTTCTTTGTTCAGGCATGCTCAACGAACGGCCTCATTTCTGGAAGACCTTTATCAGTTCAGCAGCTATTTCCGTGGCTTCGCAACCTGTTTGACGGGAAACTGTAAGAAAAGATCCGGTCTTCTTAGGTTGGCTTATTTGTTGCCTGTAATACCTTTTGGACAAATGATCTAATAAATTGGTAGACATGACTTTCCTTTTCCCTATTTTACAATTTTACCGCACAAAGGTCGCTTTTGAAAGCCTGTTTTTTTTAATCCGCCTGAGGCGGACAAGGGATTAATTCCCCGCCCCTTGGGGCGATTAATAATCTCCTTTTGATACCCCGCTGCTCTGCGGCGGGGGTAGTTCATTTTTTAGAAATGAATTTTGTGGTAATCAAAAGTTTGATTACTGCGAAAATTCCTGATTTTTGCTACCAGAAGAATAAATATTTGCAGGTTATTGTCTTTCAGCCATTTCAAGGCCACTTCTTTTTCGTGTACAGCATCGACAAAGACAATCAAAAAATCATAGTGATACTTTTTTAGCCATTCAAAAGCATCTGTTTTGTTGTCGATGGCTTCGTCGAGAACTGCCAGATGGGGGAATTTATTTTTGATAAGCCAGTTCTGAGCTTCATAGCTACCTTTGATGGCGCTACTGAGGGCAGCCAGTTCAGGATAATTATTTTCAAGAAGCCATTTCAAAAACGCTCCATCAGTTTCGGTAAAAGTCTCGCCAAAGGCGAGCAGTATTTCTGGAGGATAATGAAGCATTTCTATCAGATTCAATAAAAAAGGCATGGCTGCTGTAAAGCCTTTCCATGCCCTTCTCTAAAATAAAGATTAGTACCTGTTGATGCAATTCAGGTCATGAAAAGCCTGAATAAGTCTGTCGCGCATGGTTACTTCACCAGCACGAAGCCATACTCGCGGATCATAATGTTTTTTATTGGGAGCATCCTCTCCTTCCGGATTTCCAATCTGTCCCTGCAGGTAATCATGGTTCTTTTTCTCATACTCACGGATACCATTCCAGAATGCCCACTGGGTATCAGTATCAATATTCATTTTTACCACTCCGTAAGAAACAGCTTCTGCAATTTTTTCAGGCTCGGAACCTGAACCACCATGAAATACAAAATTTACCGGATTCGGTTCCATGTTATGTTTTTTCTGAATGTATTCCTGAGAGTTATGAAGAATGACCGGTTCCAGTTTTACATTGCCGGGTTTGTAAACACCATGAACATTTCCAAAGGCAGCAGCAATGGTAAATCGTGGACTTACAGAAAGCAGCTCTTCATAAGCACGGTCCACTTCCTCAGGCTGAGTATACAAGCTTGAGTTTTCAACGTCGGAATTGTCAACACCGTCTTCTTCACCTCCGGTGATTCCCAATTCAATTTCCAACGTCATTCCCATATTTTTCATTCTTCCCAAAATACGTTTGGAAGTCTCCAAATTTTCATCGAGTGGTTCGACAGACAAGTCAAGCATGTGGGAACTGAAAAGCGGTTTACCATGCGACTCAAAATATTTTTCTCCTGCGTCCAACAGCCCTTCCACCCAGGGAAGTAACTTTTTAGCGCAGTGATCGGTATGCAGAATCACAGGAATACCATAATGTTCGGCCATTGCATGCACATGAAGCGCACCTGCAACAGAACCCGCAATGGCTGCTTTCTGGCCATCATTGGAAATACTTTTCCCAGCATAAAAAGCACCACCGCCATTTGAAAACTGAATAATAATGGGAGAATTTATTTCCCGGGCTGCTTCAAGAGCAGCATTGATAGAATCGGAGCTAACAACATTAACTGCCGGAATTGCAAATTTCCCTTCTTTGGCAACTTTAAAGATATATTGCACATCATCACCGGTTACAACACCCGGTTTAATTTTGTCTGAAATTTTTATTGACATTGTTTCTTTGTTTATATAAGATTTTACTCGATAACAAAATTACGTAAAAAGACAGGGAATAATTCCTGTGCCCGTACAAAACCAAGAGTTTTGTTTCAAACACAATTAGACTGATACTGATTCGTGCTTAGCAAACGATTGAAATCTAGTTAATGGATTCATATTTTTTTGTTTCCTTATACACCCTTCGCACCCAAACAGGCAAAATTATAACTCCCATAAACAAATAAGGGTAATACGAAATAAGCCTCCAAAATATGGCAAGAGTAACGCCCCATGAAGCATTTGGAATAAAATCCCTCAGGAAATCTACGAAAATATATTCTGCAATACCACTTCCCCCCGGAGTAGGGCTAATGAGCAAGATGATCCACATGGTAAGCTGGCGGCCGTAAATAAGAAATTGATCGTAGAAATTATGGGATTGCACAAAAAATGCCATCAACATAAAGTTGACTACCCAATATCTTCCAGTCCATGAAAAGATTGTCGCCAACATGCTTTTTATCCAGTACCCTGCGGGCTTCTTTTTAATGATCTTCGATGTCTGTATCAGTTGGTTAGCAGATTTACGGGTCTGGAGGCGCCATCTTCTTAAGACCGGGAACAAAAACACCCATGAAACAAATGTTTTAAAAACATAAGGGTTAATGAACAGGGCATAAGCCAATAGCAATGTATAGAGGAAAATTATTCCATAACCGATAAAGAAGCCGTAGATAAGGTCCATGTAGTTTTTGGCTTCAGGCGGAAAAATATGATTGCCGTAAAAAAGATACACTAACGGAACAGAAACAATGAAAAAAATCTCATCCAGAAATATTGCCGTCAAAACAACTGCAGTACTTCGTCCCACGCTCAATCCTTCTTTATGCAGAAAAAAAATTGCCGGTGCGGTACCACCAACCACCGAAGGAGAAATAGCCGAACTAAACTCCCACAACATAATGATGCTAAAGGCCTTTTTCCAATTAAGTTGTGAATCGGTCAAAATGATGATCCTATACATATAAGCGATATCCCTGATCAGCATCATCACAATGGCAATGAAAATAAAAAGAACCGTATGCCAGGTAAACTGAACAAAACTAAAAGCCTGTTCATCAAAATTACGATACAACAGCCATGCGCTCACCCCTAATCCAATCAGAATGGGGAGTATAATTCTTGAAGGCTTTAAGCTGTTTATAATCTTATCCAAAATTGCAATATTATATGATCAAAATGCAGGCTAATTCATTCAGGATGGTGTTCCATTCCGTGAAATTATCTTACTTCTAACAAATACAAATATAAGTAAAGTATCTGCAAATTATTCTTTAGAAAATTAAACGCTATGCCGTTTTGGCGTGTTATTTTAAATTAACATGTCATTTTGTCTGTTTTTTTTTTCAAAATTTCAATTCAAACGTGATGGTACAAGATTTGAAAAAGTAGAAATAAAAACAATTAAATAAACAATAGGAGGAATAACCATGAACTTAGTAAGAATTAATCGTTACCCGGTGTTTAACGACCTGATGGAAAATTTTGAAAGAAACTTCTTTGGCCGGTTAAACGAAGACAATGATGATGTTCCGGCAGTGAACATCAAAGACGAAAAGGACAAATACACGTTGGAATTTGTCGCTCCAGGTTTGAAGAAAGAAGATTTCAAAGTTGACCTGGACAACTATATGTTGACCATCTCATCGGAAAAGAAACAGGAAAATGAGGAAAAGGAAAGTAACTATACCCGAAGAGAATTTGTTTACAACAGCTTCAGTCGTTCATTTACTTTACCAAGAACGGTAAACATTGAAAAAATCGAAGCTGACTATTCCAACGGGATTCTAAGCATTTCGCTTCCCAAAAAGGAAGAAGAAGTCAAGCTGACCCGTCAGATTGAAATCTCTTAACGATAGCGATGCTATCTATCACAAAGGCCTGGTAATTTTTGCCAGGCCCCTTCTGTTTGCCAGAAAATTATCTATCTCAGAAATAAGTTATTTATGGAAAGCTTTGCATTTTAAACCGAAAAAGCCACCCAAAAATTTGGGTGGCTTCCTATAATTAATTTTGATAATCATCACTGTGGTTGGTGATGAATCAATTTTCTTGTAGAATAATTGATCTTCAAAGCGTTGGATTTACGTAACTGTTGTTTCACATCAGTTACGATCCCCATCTTAGTGCTCTTATCAACTTTCAGAGAAAAAGTAAGCATATTACGATCAGCTTCATTTCTCGACTGACGCTCCTTAGCAACAAATTCGGGAATTGCAGCTACTGAAGCATAAGCATCGTTCAATTGGATACGGGATTTTGTTCCCAGTACCTGGTTGGTAGGTTCTCCAATATAAATGTAGCTTACCAATGATTTTTTTTCCAGTTTCTGTACCTGAGTAGCCCCTGGTAATTGAATCTTAACATGCAGGGTACTCGTACGCATAGTAACAGAAACCATAAAAAAGAACAATAATATGAAAATAATATCAGGTAGCGAAGCTGTATTTATTGAAGGAACACCTTTTGTTTTTGAAGTTTTAAACTTTGACATAACTTAATTTCCTCCTACATTTTCAGGTTCAGCCTCAGAAATACGAACAGGAACCAGCTTATCAATAAGATCAATTTTCTTTTTATCGACCAATTCGCTGTATTTCATGCCATACCGGTTAAGTGACTCTTGATTTTTCATCTCATTAAAAGCCTTAGCCAACTGATCCTGCACTTTAATGTACATATTATAAGAAGTTCCCCGGTCATTTTTCAAAGACACAAGACCTTTCGTCATCATTACCTTTCTACCCAACGCAGGAATGTAAACTTCCTTCGTTTCAGGATATTTCGGGTTGTTGCCAGGATGAACAGTCATAAAATCCTCAACCTTTGCAGCTAGGTTATTTATATCTCCAGATTTCCCGTTAACAAGTAATAAATCATGGCTGTTAATCAATATCTTAAGCACGTTACGATCCTTCACGTCCACCTTTTGATTTTTATTTACAACAGGCGGCGGCAAAATTCTGGTAATACCGGTATCAACATTCATGGTTGTTGTAACAAGAAAGAATATCAACAACAGAAACGCGATATCAGCCATGGAACCGGCATTAATCTCCGGTGCTGTTCCTCTTTTAGCCATAATTCTATTATTTAAAAATATTCATAACTCCCGAATACAGGATTGCAACTACTGACAGACCTAAAGTAATATAAGTTGCATATAAACCCGTACCCACTAATTTGGATGTTTCAGCAGTAATTTTATAAGTTTCTAAATACTGAGGTGTGAATGCATTGGAAGACAGCCCGTACGACACAGCCAAAACAACTACCAGAGCACCAACGCTGATCAACATTTTACGCAGATTTTGGGGGTTAGTGATTATTGTATAAATAGGAGTAACTATCAATACAACCAGGGCAACGATTACAAAAAGATCAGCAAGGATAATAAGGTTACTTGATCCTGCACCGTCTTTTAGGCCTAACATTCCGGTGTAGAATAAGACTCCTGCCAACGCCGAAATAAACAGCAGCGCATACAGAATCCATCTGGTTATGTTTGCTACTTTATCTTTCATAATAATTATTTTTTGTAGTGTTGTGCAACTAAGTCTACGAAAGTGATGGAGGTATCTTCCATGTCACTAACCAACGTATCAATTTTTGAAATAATGTAATTGTAGAAAATCTGCAAAATAACAGCTACGATCAGACCAAACACAGTGGTAAGCAAAGCAATTTTAATACCACCGGCAACAACTGCAGGGCTAATATCTCCGGCAATAGCAATGGAATTAAAAGCCTGGATCATACCAATAACAGTACCCATAAATCCTAACATAGGTGCCAAAGCAATAAACAATGAAATCCAGCTCACTCCGTTTTCAAGTCTTCCTGTTACCACGCTACCATAAGCGATGATTGATTTTTCAACGTCTTCCAGTCCGTTTTCGTAACGGTTAAGCCCTTCCGCAAAGATTGCCGCAACAGGGCCACGTGTATTCTGGCAAACCGCTTTTGCTTTTTGCAGGTCGCCACCGTTCAAAGCCTCTTCAACTTCTCTCAGTAATTTCTTTGAGTTGATGGAAGCCATGCTTAAATAAATAACACGTTCAATGGCTATAGCCAAACCAAAGATAAGGGTTAACAAAATTGAAGCCATAAAAGCAGGACCCCCTTGAATAAACTCATCCTTTAGAACCTGATGAAATGATTTTTGTTGCGCAACAGCAGGCGTAGTTGAAACAGCAGCGGTTGTATCGGCAGCAGTTGAATCTGTAGCAACAATACTTGAATCATTAGTCACGACTGTTTTTTGGGCCGCTGCGTCCTGGGCATATACAACATTGGAAAACCCTAAGCTTAACATTGCAGCAAGTGAAATAAATGCAATTAATTTTTTCATAATGATTAAAAATTGATTAAGACGATTTTACATTTTCTGATCGGTTACAAAAATATAAATTAATTTAATCGACAAACGTATTTGTGATTATTTTACTCTTTCTCCAAATTATTTGGCCGAAATCATAATCACTTTCAGTTGATCTGCGGAGAGAGCGGGATTCGAACCCGCGGTACACTTTTGGCGCACACACGCTTTCCAGGCGTGCCTCTTCAACCACTCGAGCATCTCTCCAATTTCAGGACGCCAAAAGTATAAAAATATTCTTACACAATGTTAATTTCACCTCTCAAGGAAGAATTCATATTCTCTATAAATTGCTCCATGCTGAGTTTTTTTGCCAGTAAGTGCATGATTTTTGGCAACATAGCCTCCGTTGTGCTGTCAAATCCACTTAAAACCCCAATACTTTTCAACAAAAATGAAGTATCATATTTGCCCATATCCACAGCTCCCGCCATACACTGTGTTACGTTCACAACTATTGTTCCCGAGTCAACGCAATGTTTTACAGCATCAATAAACCACTGCTCGGTGGTAGCATTTCCGGCTCCGAAAGTTTCTAAGATAATTGCTTTTTGATTGGGAACCGTGAGTGCTGCATGAACGAACTCTTTAGGAATTCCAGGATATAGTTTCAGCAATCCAACTCGGTTATCAAGCTCTTTATAAACTTTCAGTTTCTTACCGTTGGGTTTGAAAATATTATGTTTGTTAAATTTCAAATAAATGCCTGCTTCAGCCAAAAGCGGATAGTTGGGTGAAATAAATGCATTGAAGTTCTCTGCGTTATATTTTAAAGTGCGGTTGGCACGCATCAACTGATTTTCAAAATAGATACAGACTTCGGGGACAACCGGCAGGTTGTCTTCGCGCGCTGCTGCCAATTCAATAGCCGTGATAAAATTCTCTCTGCCGTCTGTTCGTAAAACACCCAATGGAAGTTGCGAACCTGTGAAAATCACAGGTTTGTTCAGATTTTCCAGCATAAAGCTTAACGCAGAAGCAGTATAGGACATTGTATCGGTACCATGGAGTACCACAAAACCATCGTAAGTATCATAAGATTCCTCAATGACTGTGGCAATGTCAATCCAATATCCGGGATGTGTATCACTGGAATCGATAAAAGGATCGAAACTGTAAAAATCCAAATGATAGTGAAACCGTTTTAATTCAGGAATCTGTTCGTAAATACCATCAAAATTAAACGGCGTCAGACTACCGGTTTTAGAATCTCTGATCATCCCGATAGTTCCTCCAGTATAGATAATCAGGATATTGATTTGCTCTTCCATAGTTTACAACATATTTTTTGTAGAAAACAGGTTTTCTGCTGTTTGGGTCGTTGTTTCGGCAACTTCCTGAAACGTAATATTCTTGACTTCAGCAATTTTTTCGGCCACAAATCTCAAGTAACTGCTTTCGTTTCTCTTTCCCCGAAAGGGGACGGGCGTAAGATAAGGGGCATCGGTTTCAAGGACAAGTTCATCAAGGGGAATATCCTTCACTACTTCCGCTAATCCTGAATTTTTAAACGTGACCACTCCACCTATTCCCATCTTAAAACCGGTGTCCATAATTTTTTTTGCATCGCCAACCGTTCCGGTAAAGCAATGAAAAATCCCTTTAAAATTATTGCCAAGTTCTTCTTTTACTATTTGTAATGTTATATCGAAAGCATTACGTGTGTGGATGGAAACAGGAAGCCGATATTTTTTTGCAAATTTCAGCTGTTTCCGGAAAGCATCTTCCTGCTGGCTCTTAAAACTTTTATCCCAATACAGGTCCACACCAATCTCTCCCACTCCTACATAATGATTCTGGGCAAGTTCCTTCTCCACCAGTTCCAATTCCGTTTCATATTGATCGGTCACGGAGGTAGGATGAAGACCCATCATGGGAAAACAATGTTGGGGAAAAGCTTCGGCCAGCGAAAGCATGGCTTCCAGCGAACTACTGTCAATGTTGGGAAGCAACATACATTCCACCTGATTTGCTAGCGCTTTATGAATCACCGCTCCACGGTCGACAGCAAACTCCTCCGCATATAAATGAGTATGGGTATCCACCAGTTTCATAATGCAAAAATAAAAAAAAGAAGGCGGAAAAATGGACAAGGGTGCAATTCTGGGGGAGTTAAATATCCTTGTTCAGAGCTATATTAAAAGAAATCTCTCTTCATTTCTATCATTATTTACTGGTTAGATCTGATTTACATCCTGAAAAAACTAATTTTGTTTCTTGAATCAATCTAACACATCTATTCTTATGCAAAACCAAACAATTGTAAATATCCAGAACCTTCAGAAAAAATACGGACAAAAACAGGTTCTTTACGGAATAAATCTGGAAATTACTTCTGGACAGATTATTGGCTACATTGGTCCAAATGGAGCAGGAAAATCTACCACCGTAAAAATCCTGTGTGGGTTAATCAGTGAATTTCAGGGAGCAGTGAGCATTTTCGGCATGGATTTGCGCACCCAAACCATGGAGATCAAAAAGAAAGTGGGCTATATTCCGGAAAATGCTTCGCTTTACGAATCGCTTACGCCACTTGAGTTTATGGAGTTCATAGGCGAAATGCGTGGAATGGCTTCGGAACAGACACGGCAAAAAGCCGAAGCATTGATGAATATTTTCGAGATGAAATCCAACCTCAATCAGCGGATTTCCACTTTTTCGAAAGGTATGCGGCAAAAAGTTTTGATTTGTTCGGCACTGATTCACAATCCTGAATTGATTTTCATGGACGAACCACTTTCAGGCCTGGACGCCAATTCGGTCATCATGGTTAAAGAAATGCTGATTCACCTGGCACACGATGGAAAAACGATTTTCTACAGTTCGCATATTATGGATGTGGTTGAAAAAATATCCGACCGCATTGTGCTGATCGATCAGGGGAAAGTGATTGCTGACGGGCCTTTTGGTGAACTAAACAAGATGACAAACGACGAAAACCTGGAAAAACTATTTACCCGTTTGACCGGCAACACCAATCATGGCGAAAAAGCTGAAGCATTTATCAACGCATTCGAAAACTAAGGCCATGATTAAATTTCTTCTTGCACTTTTTGTCCCGTTTCGCTGGTTTATAGAGAAAACAGGTGCCGATTACAATCAATTCATTAAAATATTACGACTGAAGCTTACTCTCGATGACCGTCGCATGAAAGGTTTTGGAGGAAAATCTGGAAAGACGATGAAAAATGCACTGGTCAAACAATCAGTCACACAGATGATTTTAGGATTGTTATTTTTATCCTTTTTAATGCTAATTAAATCATCCTTCACGTTCTACTATTTTTCGCACACATTCACGATGGCCATGATGGCAATGATGATCATTTCAGAATTCTCCACGGTTTTATTCGACACAGCCGACAACAGCATTATGCAACCGCTTCCGATAAAAGGGAACACCGTCAGCCTGGCACGAAACGCGCATGTTTTCCTGTACCTTTTACTGATGGCCTTCAACATTTCCCTTTTTACCATCCTGCTGGCTATCTATAAATTTGGAATCGTTTCAGGACTGATTTTCATTCTGACCATTTTCCTGAACGTGTTATTCACGCTTTTTTTAACCAACATTTTGTACCTTGGAATCATGAGGCTGGCCAGTGGCGAAAAGCTTAAAAACCTGCTCATGTATTTTCAGGTGATTGTTGCCATTTTATTTATGGCCGGCTATGAGTTTGGACTGAACATTGTAGATAAATCAAAAATAAGCAACATGGTCCTGCCTGTCCACTGGTACACCTTCCTGGTTCCACCGGCCTTTTTTTCAGGATTAATTGATGCCTTTACATCCTCAAATTTCGACATATACCACCTGATATTCATTGCAGAAGCCTTGCTTTTACCTGTAATTGCCATTTATCTGACCAGTAAATATTTAACTCCGGTTTTTAACCGAAAGCTGATGGACCTTGAACAGGGCGACCACGTGTCGAAAGTGCAAACCAGAGGTTCACGACAAGGTTTATGGTACCGGACAATGGCATCCATTTTTACAAAAGGAACTGAGGAACGTGCCGCATTTAAACTGACGTGGAAAATGATCGGACGCGAACGGCTTTTCAAACAAACATTACTACCCGTCTTTGGATATGTGGTTATTATGATTGTTATTCCGTTGCTCAACAAACATTTCAGTTACAGCGAATTAGTCAATAGCAACAAATATCTGCTGATTCTGTACGCATTCATGTTCATTTCGGTCATTCTTCCGTCAGCGATGAATACAGGAAACAATAAGTATGCAGCATGGATCTTTAAAGCCCTGCCTTTCGGCACACCGGCCAATTTTTTTAAAGGTTGCATTAAGGCAGCATTTGTTCGGTTTTTCCTGCCGTTTTATCTTGCTTTAGGCGTTATCGTCTGTAGTATCTGGGGGATCCGTGTTTTACCCGACATGCTTATCGCTTTGATGGCCATTTACCTTATTACGTTGGTGATAGAATTCATGCAAATTCCCGTTTTTCCATTCACCATGGAGAAGCTGGCCCCGCAGGGAGCCAGCAAGGCATTTAAATTTATCGGAATCATTGTGATCGCTGTCGTGCTCGGATTTCTGCATGAACTTTTATTACGGTGGTTCCCTTTTGCAAACCTGATGCTCCTGCCGGTTTATTTCGGTGCTATTCTGTATTTCGACCGGATTTACGTTTACAGGAAAATTACCTGGAAAGAAGTTGACCAAGCCAACAGTTATGCCTGAATCAAAAAAATATCGGTTTCAAATAATCAGTTCCTCCAAATAAGTTTCCTAATTGTTGCAGTAATTGCAGTTTGGCTTTTTCCGCATCACCTGTTTTTTAATATTTCTGAATAAAAATTGAATGGACGTTTCATAATGCAAAAACAGGAAAAAAAGGCGGGAAATCCCGTCTAAATAAATTGGTGAAACAGAATAATTCAATCTTCTAAGGGTTTCTCCTGCTGCATTTCTTTCAGCACTTTGTTTACTTCTCCTTCCGTTTCGTACAAAACAGATTTGCATATCCGGATCAATTTGGATGCTTCTTTTACTTTTTCTGCCAATTCATCAACAGGAATTTCATCACTTTCCAGCCCGGATACGATCGCTTCAAGCTTTTCCATGGCTTCTTTATAACTTATCTTATTCATTGTTAGATAGTTTATTTACTTTTTCAACGGTAACTTCTACGCTTCCGCGGAACAATTTCGTATGCAATGTATTTCCCTGACGGAGTACCGATGTGTCCGTAACCGCTTTGTCATTATAATAAGTAATACTGTAACCACGTTTCAATACATTTTCTGGTTTCAGCAGCTCAAGCTTGCCTTGAAAGGTTTCTAATCTGTTTGAAGAAGCCATCAATTTTTGTCGGGCATGAATACCAATCAACCGGTTAATTCCCTTTAATTGGATTTGCTGATTTTGTATGGTCTGTAACGGTTTGTAAAGCAAGCCTGAGCTCAGTGTTTTCAACTGTTTCCCGGCTTCCTGAATTGAAAAGGCCACGCTCCTTTCCAGATTTTTGCTAATACGATTCAGAGAAATATCTTCACGGTTCAACAGATTTCTTGTATGAACTTCAAAAAATCGCAACACATGACTGAATTTTTGTTTTTCATCCTCAAAAATCCTTCCTGAAATTCGATTCAGTTTATCAACAGAGACTTCCAGTCTCACTGAAAAATTATGAAATTGTTGTATCAGGAAATGAGCGGCTTCGGTGGGGGTAATTTTATTGGCAAACGCCACCATTTGCACCACAGTTTCATTGGTGGAATGCCCAATACCGGCAATTACCGGCAATGGAAAAACCGCCACTACTTTTGCAAGGGAGTAACTGTCATAGGCATTCAGTCCCACATCACCCCCGCCGCCGCGGATGATGGCGACCACATCAAATTCTTCCTGCCTTTCTTCAATTTCGAGTAATTGCTGCCCGATGGAACGCACAGCGCCTTCACCCTGAAGAAGGGCTGGGAACAAATGGATCGAAAACTGATAATTCCAGGTGTTTTTATCTATCACATTTACAAAATCACTAAAACCTTTGCTGGTCTGCACGGAAATAACAGCAATACGTTTTGGCAACAAAGGGAAACGACGGTTTTTATTTTTCTCGAAGATGCCTTCTTTTTTCAGCCGTTCAATGGTTGCCTGTTTTTCACGTGCCATCTCACCCAGTGTGAAACTCGGTTCTATATCTGTGATATTCAATGCCATTCCATATTGCTCATGATAGCCTATTCTGGCAAGAAACAATATTTTCAGACCGTCCTTCAATGGTTCACCTGTTACAGATTTAAATTTTTGATTGATTTGATTGAATTGGCCTGACCAGATGTTGGCACGAATCTGCGCTTTAACCATGCCGTTTTGCTTTTCCACCAGATCGGGATAACAATGGCCGCTTTTGGGATAAAAGTTCAGTTTGGCAATTTCGGCTTTAATCCAAAGGTAAGAAGGGAAAGCTGCTGCGACGACACTCCGGATTCCCAAAGAAATCTCAAGCAAGCTGTATATTTTCCGGTTATCAGATGATTCCTGTGTCATAGTTCAGACAAAGATAATGCGAATCAGAAGACGATGGTGAAACGATGGTCAGACGATGGTGTTTTCCAGAGTTTGAGATGCATATTTTAATCGCTGTCTTTTTATTATTTACCGGGAGTTTTTCTTTAGTTTCATGAACTTTGGAAAACATTTTTACGAAAAATTTGAACATCAGGAAATCATCCATTCAAAAAGCTGGTAATGTTCTCCGTTCATCCCCATGCGTTTATAAACTTCTATCGCCCTTTGGTTCGACTTATCAACGTACAATCTAACGCCTGTAATCTCAGTATCTTGCTCAGCCCACTCTTTCACTTTTTGATACATCTTACGGAATATTCCCTGTTTTCGATATTCGGAAAGCACATAGACTGATTGTATCCAGAGAACCCATTTGTTTCGCCAATCGCTCCACTCAAAAGTAACCAGCAGAGATGAAATAATTTTGTTATCAGTGTCAACAGCGACAAAATACTTTCCTTTAGTGGGATCACGCATCACGCTATGAACTCCTGTGGTTACAGTTTCCTTGTCCAGGCTAATATCTTCCGTTTCCAGTGCCATTTTGATTTGGAAACCGGCAATGGTTTCATAATCTTCTTCGTTAGCCAATCGAATTTGTATCATGTTTTTTGATAATTTTGTGCGCTCGTTTAGGTGTGTTCTTGCTGTCTTCAACACATTTGACACCGGAACATGTTGAGACGGACAAATATAAAATAATCTCCGATACAGATGAGCGATCAGATCAAACATGAATGCGGAATTGCCCTGGTTAGGCTTTTAAAACCTCTCGAATATTATCTGGCAAAATACGGTACATCAGTTTATGGCTTGCAAAAGCTGCACCTGCTGATGCAAAAACAACACAACCGCGGACAGGACGGCGCCGGAATGGCCTGCGTAAAATTCGACCTGCCTCCGGGAGTAAAGTACATCAACCGCATCCGCTCCAACTCATCCACACCGATCCAATCTATTTTTAACAAAGTTTACGATCATTTTCAGGAAATCCAGTCAAAGCATCCGAAACGCATCAACGATATCAGCTGGATGAAAACTAATATGGATTTTACCGGGGAGCTTTTTTTGGGTCATTTGCGTTATGGAACCTATGGCAGCAATTCTATAAAAAACCTCCATCCTCTCAAAAGAGCCAATAACTGGAAAACAAGAAATCTTTTGCTGGCGGGAAACTTCAACATGACCAACAACGATGAACTTTTTGAAACACTTGTCGAACTGGGGCAGTATCCGCAGGAAACTTCCGACACCATAACTGTGTTGGAAAAAGTAGGCCACTTTCTGGATGAAGAAAATGAACGCCTTTATTTTGAATTGAAAGATCAGGGCGTTTCCAAAAAAGAAGCAACCGATTATCTTATTGAAAAGCTGGATATTCTACCCATTTTAAGGGAATCGGCCAAACGCTGGGACGGTGGTTATGTGATTGCCGGTCTGCTGGGACACGGCGACGCATTTGTCATGCGCGATCCGGCAGGTATCAGGCCTGCATTTTATTATGCCGATGATGAAATTGTGGTAGCCGCATCCGAAAGACCTGTGATCCAGACAACCATGAATGTTCCAATTTCTTCGATTAAAGAATTGGAGCCCGGACATGCCCTCGTGGTGAAAAAGAATGGAACCATTCAAAACGAAGTCTTTATGGATCCATTACCAAAAAAATCCTGTTCATTTGAGCGCATTTATTTTTCACGCGGGACTGACCGCGATATTTATCTCGAAAGAAAAAAACTCGGCCGGTTACTTGGCAAAACGGTGTTAGAAGCCATTGATTATGATCTGAGAAACTCGGTTTTCTCCTTCATTCCCAACACAGCTTCTGTGGCTTTTCACGGATTGGAAGAATATCTCAATGATTATACAGCTGAACGCATCAAGGAAAAAATTGTAAAAGAACAGGGTTCGCTGACTGCTGAACGTTTAAACGTGATCTTTTCCGAGCGACCGCGCATCGAAACCATTGCTGTGAAAGATGCCAAGCTCCGAACTTTTATCACTGCCGACACGCATCGTAACGACATGGTAACTCATATTTATGATGTTACTTATGGCATTGTGCACAACAATACAGACACTTTGGTGATTTTGGATGATTCAATTGTTCGAGGGACAACGCTGAAGCAGAGCATTATCCGAATTCTGGACCGGTTGCATCCCAAAAGAATTGTCATCGTTTCGTCAGCTCCACAAATCCGTTATCCTGATTGTTATGGGATCGATATGGCCAAACTGGATGATTTTATTGCTTTCCGTGCTGCCATCGCTTTGTTGAAAGAGACTCATCAGGAGCATGTGATCAATGAAGTATATGCAAAGGCAAAAGTACAGCAGAACCTCCCCAAGGAAGAAATTGTAAACTACGTCAAAGAAATTTACAAGCCGTTTACTCCGGAGCAGGTTTCAGCCAAGGTTGCTGAACTTGTCACTTCAAAAGACATCAATGCCGAAGTGTCAGTTATCTTCCAAAGTATTGAGAATCTTCATGTTGCAATTCCAAACCATTTGGGTGACTGGTATTTCACCGGCGATTATCCCACACCTGGCGGTAATAAGGTGGTGAATCAGGCATTCATTAATTATGTGGAAGGCCGGAACCAGAGGGCTTATTAGTTCCAAAAAAATTCCATAATTGAAATCATTGCGAGTACTTCAAGAATTTTTGAGCTACAAAATGATCTTATGGACAATTTCCAGGATAATAATGAGATGGCTTCTTCACGCATGCCCACAAAACTCCCCAAGGTTCATCGCCATGACGTCCATTTTTATAGAAATTATTGTAATTAATTAACACTGAATTATCTATCTATCCCGGCGTCATTGCGATCCGCCCAAGGTGGAGAAGCAATCTCATAATCAATACATTCGATATTACTGGTAATAAACTACCCCGAGGCAGAGCCATCGAGGTATTAAACCCTAACTTTCCCCCAAGTACGTAATATTTTTCAACAAAATGCTTGCTA
>CAZPPK010000059.1:0-16221 GCA_964588415.1 uncultured Lentimicrobiaceae bacterium | reverse complement strand
CAACCTACACGGATAAATTTATAACTTTGGCCGCATAAGAAAATCAGCAGACTCTCTTTAACGATTGTTTTGGATGTAAATTCTTTAACATCTTATACAATAGGCACGCGTTTCAAACGCGCGCCAGTAAGAATTTTTACTCTAAATCTGAAAAGAAATCGTTGATTCTGCCTTTAAAGGTTTCAGGAACGAGATGAACCGGAAGATTGGATAATTCAAATCTTTTGAGCGTTCCGTTTTCCAGATAATGTCCCTTTTCGGAATCAAATTTTAAGATGCCTTCCTTAAAAACCCGTTGCTCTTCATGTTCATCCGAATATATTGAAACAAACTGAAGCCGTTGGACTTTTCCGGAAGATTTTTCATAAACCAGCCAAAAATAAATCCTGCCCGGGTCGTTCTCATCTGTAAGTCCGGTTCTTTTTACTTCAATGAAAATGAACTTTTCATTGTCTAAAAAATACAACGTTTTAAAGGAATGATTCATCCATTATTTCTTTTTCCCCGCAATCCGATTTGAAAGCGCATGGTCATATTTCAGCGGAATATCCGGGATTTCATTCTCGTTTGTGTCTTTCAAGTGTTGCAAATAACGGACAACCCCCAGCCATTCGGTTCCCGGCTGAAGGCCCGGTTCGTTTTTGTCGAAATCAATAATGGCTTTGCTCATATCATGAATGGGTACCCCGTCTTTGAATTTGGGAATAACGCTTACCAGTCCGTGACTAAGTTTTTTCACTCTTCCAATGAAGCTGAGTAAGTAAGTGTCCGCCGTAACACTGTAAAGTTTAAGATCGTTCTTGTCAAGGTCGATCGGTTTGCCGTTCATTTCAATTTTATAAACCCGTGTGAGCATAAGCTTTTTGGGATTGTAAAAGACCTTAATGCCGGAAGCAAAAACATACCCGTCATCGCTTTTTGAAAGCAAAAGCACTTCCATAAGGTTTTTCAATTCATGTCCGGTGAGGTAAATTTTTGCCAGTGGATAGCCCTGAAGATGCTTATTGGCGCGTCCCAGAGGCAACATCCTGATCATATCTGCTACCGTAATAGCACCGGTTTTCCCTTTTAAAATATTATCGCGTACGACACCGGAAGCTAACAGTTCCACATCCGTTCCGCCATCGTACTTGTCAACATAATATTTGATAGCATGGTCAAGGAACACGCCAAGATCGGTGTTTTGATATCCGTTTGGATTATGTTTCATTAAGTTGAACGAAGTCTCTGCAATGGGTTTTTTATAGGTTAATCCCAGGGGATATAAATATTTTTTTGTCAGGACTTTTTCGTAGGCATTGATTTCAGCATTAATTTTTTTATCTCCCATGATTTTGTCGTTGATGGGAATGAGCTCAAAATGATAGCTGGCAATTTTTCCCTGTTCCACATCCAGGTCAAGTCTTCCCAAATAATGCAGGTAACAACCTGTCTGGACAATCAGTGTGTTTTTCACTTTGATGGGTTGCGGCGTGACCACATGCGTATGAGCGCTGATAATTACATCAATATATTTTGCTCTTTTGGCCATTTTCACATCTTCGCCGTAGAAACCTCCTTTTCCATTGGGGTAAACGCCGCTGTGCGACAGGCAGATCACCAGATTAACATGCTTTTCTTTTTTCAGCATTTTGGCCAGTTTGCGAGCCGTTTTTCTTTGCTTTTCAACTTTTACAGGTGCTTTATTGGGAGCTACTTCGGCAGCATTGATTCCCAAAATTCCAATGATTCCGATTTTAATGCCTTTGATAGTAATGATTTTGTAAGGTAAAATAGTTCCGTCTTCAAAAAGTTTTGCCAACTTGTTATCCCGTGGAGAATTAGGCGCGGGCACCAGATTGGATGAGATAATCTGCGGAATCCCGCCATGCTTTTCCGCTTCATTAATCACATCAGCCAACGCATTGGGGCCATAATCAAACTCATGGTTACCTATGGTGGTGAACTGAAATCCCATTTTTTTCATCATGGCCAGCTCAAAACCCGTGTTGGGTTCATCCATATTAAAAAGAGTTCCCATCAGGAAATCACCGGCATCCACAATGAGTGTCCCGTCTGGGTTTTTGGCTTTTTGCTCTTTCAGCAAGGTAGCCAGCCGGGCAAAGCCACCTTGCACACTGTCGTTGTTCAGCACAAGTGGTGAATAATCGGTTTCAGGGCCATTTCCCGTAATTTTTGAATGGATGTCGTTGGTGTGAAGAATTGTGATGTGTTGCGCATTCATTATGCCGGAAATAGCTATAAAGAACACGGCTAAAAGCGTCAGCTTTAATATTTTCATTAGTTACAAGATTTTAGAAATACACATGCCTATCCGCAAATATAGGTTTTCCTCCCAAAAGATGTAATAAATTATTATTAATTTTTAAAGTGAAACCGGTTTTCAGGAAAGAATGCCGGCAAAATATTTCTCAAATTCCAATTCAGGGATCAGTTGGTTCAGGTCAACGGGTTTTTCGCCGGAAAGGATCAAAGTATTTTTATCCATTGTGTTTTGCGTGCCAGATTTAAAGTGGCTTTCCCAGATATGGTTCATGTACCATTCAGGTTCTTTTCCCCACCTGAAATCTTTGGATTTTCGTTTAAAAAAGGTTTCTTTACTTATGGTGATAAATATCTTTTTGTCGTAATGTCTAACAATCCTTTCATCACAAAAGGCAAACAATCCTTCGGCAATAATCACATCGTACTTCTTTGAATCTTCGAGGACTTGTCTGAAATACAATGACATATCGATAGATTTGGGGATTTCCCAGTCCACATGGTCATTGATCATGGGAATCTGGTCGACAGGATTGGCAAAGTCGTCCTGACATAACGTTTTGACCTTTAATGGGGCTAAAGATTCTTTTATTCTGTTGGCCAGTGTTGTTTTCCCGGCATTACTGACGCCGCCAATACCAATGATCATAGCTTTTGTTTTCTATGAATTCCCTTGTAAATTGTAGCCTGAGATCCAAAATAAGAACCATCAGGAAAATTGGGTGCGAAAGTAGTAAGTTTCCGGCTACTTTTTACCTTGACCCGGAACAAATTGATAAGCACCAAGATCGGGGAACATGCCGCGTGGATTTCCCAGCCGGTCATTGGGTACGTTAACACTAATATTGGGATCCCCCTTTCCGATGGCCGGAGAAAGTGTATCAAGTCTATAATCCATACTATCAGTATTTTTGAAAAGAGGATCCTTGTTTATTATGATTTGATTGAACTCATTCGTATTGGTCATATCTAATGTTGTTTTTACCAGACAATGATCGAAATAGTAGCTCGAATCAGCCCCGGAAACCATTTGGGTTCCAAACTCATTGCCGTTATCACCATAAATAATGCTATTTCCCAAATTAAAATGCATCGAATTGGGAATGGTTTGATTGCTGGAATCCACTAGAAAGTTGCTTAAGAAAACAGCAGGATTGTTTCTCACGGAATAAAGCCAGTAATTTGCAAAAGTAGATTGTATGAACTGATAATTTCCGCCATCGGTCAAAGCCATGCTGTAGCTGCCGCAATCGCCCACTACCAGATTTTGTGCCGTGATGTTGTAATTGCGGGTATAAACCCCTACGCCGTTCATGTTTTTAATGATTACATTATCCAGGATCAACTTATTTTTTGTTGGATTGTAAAACGATTCGGCCTGGATGCCGATGAAACCATTTTTGATGACTGCATTTTGTATAATGTTATTTTTCCCGGAAGGGCCTTCCATGATCCAGATACGATTCCATTGTCCCGGCAGGTCGGCATAAGATTCGTCCAGCCGGTCTCCTTGAAAGACAATAGGATCAGTAATCGTTCCCTGAGCAATGAGCTGGCCGTTTGCAAAGATCCAGAGACCTGCATTGTTATGGAAATAGATGTGCGTTCCCGGGTCGATGATTAATTTTCCATATGAATCAACTACGGCATAACCATAGATCACATAGGGTAATTTGTTGTCCCAGTGAGTGGTCTGCAGGCTGTCGGCAACAATTTTGTAAGGTGGGAATCCTGCAGTGGTATGATCTGCAAGAATATAATGCGCGTTTCTTCCCCAGGCAACGAGTTTAACAAATTGATTGTTTCCGTTGACCTGAAACAAAATGCTGTCTTGTACCACAAAGGGATTAGTGACATTGTTTGGGTTGATGGTGACTTTTGCAAAGATGAACAAACTGTCCCCACTGCGAAGTTCGATATTGCTGGCATCAAAAGTAGCATCCCCGTCAACATTAATCCTGAAGGGGGATTTACTTCCCTCTTCCAGTTTTATGTTGGAGATTATCAGATTACTGTTGGAACGGTTGTATACCATTAAAGCATGGGTTGCAGAACCCAATGTGGTGAAAACAGTATCGAATATGATAGAGTCGTTTGAAAACCCAAGGTGCAGGGAAGGATCAGTATTCCACATATCGTTTTTCTGACAAGATGCCATCAGTCCGCATAATCCCACAAATGCCAGAAGTAAAAAGGTTCCCCTGAATTTCATTTTCATGAATTGTATTTTTTCACTGGGAGTGCACTTTTGCGTTCCCCGTAAGGCTCATATTTTGTGTCTTGTAAACGAACAAAGCTACTACATAAAAGTGAAACGGAAAATCTAATTTTTAATTGCTTTTGATTTGACAATACCGAACGGAATATGCAGTGAAACAGTGATATTCCGTCCCATATCATAAAGTCCCACTTCCCGTAAAGTGGAAAGGTGATCCATATACTCTGTATTGAACAGGTTGGAAGCTGTGATGTCCAAACTAACCCGTTGTTGATTGATTTTTATCTGGGTTCCCAATACCAGATTAAACAAGTTGTAGGCTTTGGAAGCATCTTCAAACTGGCCGGGATGGTTCTGTGCAAATACATGATTTGTTTCCACTTTGAAAAAGCTGTTGCTGAAATGATGCCAATGTTTTTTGGTAGCTGTAACCTCAAAATGGATTTTGTTTGCAGGAATAAGCGGCAGATAACCTCCCGATATTTTTCGTCCCAAAACATAGGAATAGGTGGCTTTCATGTTCAGCCAGCTTAGAGAACGTGGGCTAATCTGCATGCCAGCCTCTCCACCGTATAATTCAGAAGGTGCTTGCAGATATTGATAAATGGGGTTGCCGGCAGTCGTCGATGTACCGGTCGGTGTTAGAAAGATATAGTTGTTGATGTGATTGTAAAAGGCTGATATTTGGAAGTTTGCGTTTTTAGTTTGGTAATGCAATCCCAAATCAACCTCGGTATTTTGTTGGTTTTTCAGATTATTATTTCCTTTTTCGTACCGATTGGCATGCATTCCGTCCTGGGTTAGTTCGGCAATGTTGGGACTACGGAAAGCCGTAGCCACATTCAACCGGAGCAGGAACGAAGGACTAAAATGTACATTGGTCCCCAGCGAAGCACTTACATTGTCATATTTACGGGTCAGGTCGGAGATTAAATTTCCGATAGCGTTATTTGTGTAAGCCGGAACGAAAATTTTTCGATGGTCAAAGCGGATACCGCCTTCTGTAATGATTCTTTTGTTCCAATGGTAGCGTCCCATGGCGAAAACTGAAAAATCATTTTGTGAAGCATTAGGAATTACGTGTTGCGGAGCCTGATGGTTCAGGTTGTTTTGTGCCAAACCCTGTATGCCCAGAAAAGCTTTGAGTTTTTTCGAGAAATCATAACCCCCCTTCATTCTGTAAGTAAAGGTTTTAAGTGTCATGTCCACAATTTCAAACGTGGGATTCTGGGGTGAAGCTTCAACCCGACGATGATTGTCTTGAAAGGAAAAATCTACGGCCAGCTTAAAATTCCCAAGAAAAATTTTGTTTTTGGAAATGAGCAGATGATCGGTCAGGTTTTGATACCACAGGTTGTTTTTTCTTCCTCTTTCGGTAACCATGGGCAATGACTCCCTAACGGCCATGCCAAATTTGTCCTGGTCGTAATTGTAAAACAAACGGAATGTTCCTATTTTTTTCACAAAACCGGCGTTAAGTTTGGCACTTTGGGTATTGAAACGGGTGTTTGGTGCAAATTTGCCGTTACCCTGTATGAAGTCTTCCTGGGAATTCATGGAAACGCGGGCTCCCCAAACAAAACCATTTTGATTCCCCTCAATGCCGATGCCGGAATTGGTTCCTGCCGTATTGCTGAAATATCTTATGTCAGCACTCCCTTTGATGGTTCCTTGTTGGGCTACGGGTGCATCAATAAGGTTGATCACGCCGCCAACGGCTCCCGAGCCGTACATCAGCGATGCGGGCCCTTTGATGATTTCTACACGATCCAATCCCGATACATTCACCATATAGGGATGTTCTTCTGAGAATTGGAAATTTTCCATAGGAATCCCGTTTTCCAGTACAAGAATATTGCTCATTGATAATCCCCTGATGACCGGAGTGACCACACCGGGACCTTTGGATATCACATCAACATTTGGAATTTGAGCCAGAGAAGCCATCAGCGATGGTGTTCCTACCTGGTTGATACTTTGTGGATTTACGCTATTAATTTGTACAGTGTTTTCATGTTGGGTACTTGTGAAATTTCCAGTGATTACCACTTCCTGACCTTGGAATACCTTTGGTTTCAAAGCAACATTGAATGTGATGTGAGTGTTGCCTGTCAACTTCACTTTTTTGGTTAACGTTTCATAACCTACGTACATGTAGCTGACAAGAAACTCTCCGTTGGGTAAGTTTTTGATGAGGTAATGACCGCTGTTGTCACTGACTGTTCCAGCCGAAAGCTCAGTCATTACAATATTTACTCCAGGCAGGCTTTCACCTGATTTATTATCAGTTATGGTGCCGCTTATGACATTATCTGCATTTACTTTTATAAAAAGAAACAGCAGAAAGAAAAGGAAAACTTTTGCTTTCATTTAATTCCGTTATTTATTGGACAATAAGATTGTTTTTACCTAAGAGATGTTGTCCAATAAAGGCGGTGCACGCAAAGAAAATGAAAATATATATGGGGTAACGAATGGGTCTTGAGTCCTGTAAAAAAGAATCTTATGGAGAAAACGAATTCCTTCCATTTCCCCGGTTACCTGATGGAATGTGAATGATTTATATTGAAAGCCGGGGATGGGACAAAAATGACCCGCTATATTAAATTCTGTTTCGGGTAACTTGTTATAGTGACTTGTATAATGGTGGTGAACCACCATGTCAGCTACTTTTATGCTATAAGGCGAAAAGAAAACAACCAACAGCAATGCGACAATAAAAGATCGCCTCCTGTGGGAAGAAGTGAATAGATGGTTGTTTCTTATTTTCATTTAAAATCTTAATTCCTGACAAAGATATTCAGAAATCTTATTCCTTTTCAGGAATGTTTTTTAGTACTTTCAGCGTCAAATCCCAGAATTTTACTACCGATTCGATATCCAGCCTTTCGTCGGGAGAGTGAGCGCCTTTAATGGTAGGTCCGTAAGAAACCATGTCCATTTTTGGGTATTTATCTCCAATCAGTCCGCATTCCAAACCTGCATGAATAGCAAGTACTTTAGGCTGGACTTTGAACAGTTTTTCATAGGATTTTTCAGTAAGATCAACAATTTCGGAATTCGGATTAGGCTTCCATCCCGGGTAACCTTCTGATGTTTTAGAACGGCCTCCTGCTAAGCTGAAGAGACTTATTATCATATTGGTAACATCCCATTTTTCAGATTCAACAGAACTCCGTTGACTGGTGGTGACCAATATTTCATCTTCCAGAAATTTCACCGAGGCCAGATTGGTAGATGTTTCAACAAAATCGGGAATATCCTGAGACAAGGCAATTACCCCATGAGGGCAAGCATACAGTGATAGAACGAGCTTCGTGAAATCTTCATCCCGGATAACCATTTCAGGTTGTTCGGTTTCGATGACTGAAATTCTCAACCCCGGTTCTGTAGTATGAAACTCATTTCTTACCACAGTTTCATAAGTTTTTGCTTCAGCAATTAAAGAATCAGTTTTTTCGGAAGGTATCATCACTAATGCGTAAGCTTCACGGGCAATAGCGTTTCTGAGGTTTCCACCATCAAAAACACTGAGTTTCATCTGGAAATTATCCTTGTGGGTCCAAAGAAAACGGTTCAGAATTTTATTGGCATTTCCCCTGTTTTTATTGATGTCATCACCGGAATGGCCGCCAGTAAGTCCGGTAATTATTATTTTCAGTGATTTATAACCTTTGGGTGCAACTTGGTTTTTATAAGGGAGCCACGAAAGTGTATCCTGTCCTCCGGCACAGCCGATATAAAGTTGTCCTTCATCTTCCGAATCAAGATTCAATAAAATGGAACTTTTCAGAAAATCCGGTTTTAATCCGAATGCTCCAGTGAGTCCGGTTTCCTCGTCTATTGTAAACAGGCACTCAATCGGTCCGTGTTGAATGTCTTCAGAATCCAGCAACGCCAGTTCAGCTGCCACGCCGATGCCGTCATCTCCTCCAAGAGTTGTCCCCTTGGCTTTTACCCATCCACCGTCCATATAAGTATCGATTGGATCATTCTCAAAATCATGAACTTTATCGCTGTTTTTTTCACAAACCATATCAATATGACTTTGCAAAACCACCGATTTTTTGTTTTCCATTCCCGGGGTTGCCGGTTTTCTTATCAAAACATTGTTTGTTTCGTCTTTGATGGCTTCCAGATTCCGCTCGCGGGCAAAAGCTAAAAGATAATTTATAACCTTTTCTTCTTTTTTCGATGGTCTGGGAATGGAGAGAATTTCCCTGAAAAAGTACCAAATTTTTGCTGGTTCTAATTTTGTCAAATCTTCGTTCATAATATTATTTTATGTCAGCAAAAATAAAAAGAACCTTTAAACAGGCGCATAAGTTGGAATAAATAAGTGTTCCCCTTAGTCTCGTAAACCGGGGATTTTCTTTGTTTTTGTGCTGAAATTCTTTTTAACTTTCTTAAAAAGACCATTTTAATCGCATGTAATACATTTGCCCGAAACTTCCGTATTCGGTGTTTGGTTTTCCCACAAAAAGTTGGCCCATAACGAAAAGTACCAGATTTTCCGTGAGACTGAAGTCTATTGAAGGTCCCAGAAAAGCAGAATTATCATAAGGATTCATTATTGAAGACACATCCACTTTTATTAAAGGCGTAACTGGGTAAGAAGCCTCTACGAACCAGTTTAGCCGTGAAAGTGTGAGCGTTTTGGGAGAGAGATTGGCAAGCTGGAAAAAATTGATGAAACCTGTCGGGCCGGTTGCTCCTGAACTGTTGTAAATGACTGATGTGTTCAGGAACAATCCGTTTTTTAGCGTGTAATTGCCGCTAACGGAGATAACCCACTGCCCGGTTGTGTCGCTAAAAGCTTTCAGGTTTCGAAAATAGCTGGCTTCACCGGTAAAACCGGCCCCTTTGATTTGCCCGGCCCATCCCATTCCAGCTACAAAATCCTTGTTCATGACACCGCTTAGAAATTGGATATCATAGTTGGAAAGGTTGAATTTATACATGGCCGCTGCAGTAAGCTGATGTTTGTTATCTAATTTGGCAGCGACCTGAAGTGATGATAATGAACCGGTATAATATTGAATCAGAGCAGCATCGCTGCCTGGCCGCTCCACATAATCGAAGTTGAAATAATTGTAAGTATTAAAAATGTCATTGGGGTTCCAGACTGTGTTTATTCCCCAGTTGATCCTTTGTCTGCCTAAGACAATCTCCAGTTTGTCATAACTCAATTTCAGGTTTAGCCTATCAAAATTGGAATACAAAACATAGGAAGAATCTTGTACCAGTTTAAAAGTCATATCCAGGAGTCCGTTGTCTGCCGTCAGGTAACTGGCATATATCGGATTAAATGCAGCTATCATAGAGCCAAAATCGAAATTGTTCCGCATCCCTGCCTGAAAATTTAAGTGGCTGTTGGGGAACCAGTTAAAGTCAAGTCGATTGTATAAACCTGATGCTTCGATCCACGGTTGCTGGCCTGGCGGAGCCCAGGTGGTGTTGGTGTATTCCAGAAAACCTTTTATTGAATAAGAATTCCTGCTTTGAGCAGACGCATTGGTCACCAGAAAAACAGACAGAGAAAATATGATCAGGATTTTTATTTTGACACCCTTCCGGATTTGCAATCCGGAAGCTTTGAAATAAATGATTTTGAGTCCGCTACTTATACTTTTCGTTTTCATGTTTCAGATATTTATTCAACCGGATTACAAATCCTGTTTGCCCTGAACATTCGGGTTACAAACCCGAATGAGCTTTGTTTTTGACCAAAACAAAGCCTTACCTATCATAAGTTTCGTCACCAACCACTTTGCCGTCATCAATGGTCACAATTCTTCTGGCTTTGTCCATAACTCTTTGGTCGTGGGTTGCGAATACAAAGGTGGTGTGATATTTCTCGTTCATTTGTTTCATCAGCATCAACAGTTCTTCTGTTGATTTAGAGTCCAGGTTGGCAGTTGGTTCATCGGCAATGATGTATTTCGGCTGCGAGACCAAGGCCCGTGCGACAGCCACCCTTTGCTGTTGTCCTCCGGATAGCTGCCCCGGTTTGTGATCTTTTTTATCAGCAATGGCTACCGTTTCAAGTATTTCCATGGCTCTTTTTTCACGATCCCTTTTGGAAACACCTTGCAATTCAAGAATAAATTCGGTGTTTTCCAGTGCCGTCAGCACAGGGATCAGGTTGTAAGCCTGAAATACAAATCCGATATTATAAAGCCTGAAATCAATCAGTTGTCTTGAGCTTAGATTTTTCAGGTTGGTTCCTTCGATAAAAATATCGCCTTGCGTTGGCAAATCAAGTCCGCCGATAATGTTTAAGAGTGTTGTCTTTCCTGAACCTGAAGGTCCGACAATGGCGGTAAATTCTCCTTTTTCAATTTCCAGATCGACACCGTTGAGGGCATTGACCGGAACGTGTGTTTCGTTGTAAACTTTATGAATGTTTTTAGCTTGAATTATACTCATGGGTTTATTTTTAAAGGGTAATTAAATATTTTCTCTTATCGCCGTTGCAGGCTGTAATTTTAAAGCTTTCAATGCCGGTGAAATTCCTGAAATAATGGCAATTATCACTACCAGTATCAGACTGGTCAGATAAAATTCATTACCAACCCTGAAGAAAATACGGGCACTGTAGCCGAACGCATTTAATCCACTTGCTGAACTGGTAAGATCAAATCCGTATGTGGCGTAATGGTGTACAATAAGGATGCTAATGGCCAGTCCGGCAACAGCACCAATAATAGACAGGAAAACGGTTTCCAGCAGGATCATGTTGAATATCTTTCTTTTGTTCATCCCTAACGCCATCAGCATACCGATTTCCCGCGTCCGTTCCATAACAGCCATCAACATCGTGTTAATGATCGCAAAGGCAAGCGCCGCCATAATAATGATGAGGAATAGATAAGAAAAATAGTCCATCATAGCCACCATCGATTTTAGCATGGGCTCAATCTGGTCCCAGCTTTGGATGATAATCTTTTTGGATTGTATTTCTCCCGCCATCATTTTATCTAAATTTTTTACAACCATTGGTGTATCAAGGTTGGAGAAAAGCCTTATTGCAATTTCATTTCCAACGCTAACAGGATAACCGACCAGTTTGGCCAGGTCTTTTCTCTTGACAAAAACATTGGATTCGTCAAACTGATTATTGGCAGTTTTAAAAATTCCTACGATCTGAAAAGCACCGCTGGTAATTGTTCCGCTGGAATCTGATAAAGTAATGATGATTTTATCTCCGAGTCCCAGGTCAAGTTTGTGTGACAATTTCTGCCCGATCACGGCGGGGAATTTTGCATCATCAGTAAGATATTTTCCCTGAATAATATGCTGATTGATATCACTTACTTTAAGTTCGGGAGCGATGTTGACACCACGGATGGTGATTCCTGCCCCGGCGTTGGCAGACGCAGCCATGCCTGTAACTTTCAAACGAAGGCTCACTCCCTTTACTTGCTGAATCTTCTCAATCTCACGGATTTTTTGCTCCGCCTGGGGAACCATATATTTTGTTTCTCCGTTTAAAAGAAAATCAGGGTTATGGATTTGAATATTTGAAACTTCGTTTGCAATGGCAGCATTTTCACGTTGATCTGCCATTCCCGACATAAAGCCACCGGAAATCACAGCGCCGATTATTCCAACGGCAATGGATGCAAAAATCACTGTGCTGCGAAGTTTGTTTCTCCATAAGTTTCTCCATGCAATGGCAAATAACATAATTTTTAGTTTAATGCCTGAAGGCGTTTAATACATTAAATTTCAATACATATATTACCGGATACAAGGCCGATAAAAATGAAAGGATCAAGATAATTGATGTCTGGCTGATGAAAAGATACGGACTCACCGAAAAAGGCATGACCGGTTCGATGTTATACATAAGATAGACTTTTGTTATGCTGCCTGTTACGGGAATGGGATGGAAATGCATGTAAAACAAAATGGGAGACACTACAAGCAAAGCCACAATAACACCGAGTATAGAAACCAAAAAGGTTTCCATAATGCTCATCCAAACCAGTCTTCCGCGGCGCATCCCAATCGAAACCATGACAGCATATTGTTTTCGTTTTTCCATAGTCATCATCAAAATGGTGCTGAAAATACCGAAAGCCGCCACCACATACAATATCAGCATTAAGATTTGCGATGATGCCTTACCTACGGCAACGGTCTGTAGCAGATCGGATAAGATAGATTTCCATGAGATCACTTCGTAATCTTTTCCCAATTTTTTTTCCAGTTGCGGTTTGATTCTTTCTACCTGCGAAGTGTTTTTTAGATAAACTGAAAATCCGGTGAGTAACCCCTTTTGATAAGGATAAACAAAACTCTGGGCATCAGCCAGATTCATATAGAGAAGCTGGCTGTTCATTTCTTGAGATGGAAGATGAAAAATCCCAGCAATTTTGTAAATTCCGTAAGACGTAATTCCACGATATCCCTGTCCCAGCAGTACGAGGCTGTCGCCAACGTTGATTTTCAAAAATTCAGCCATTTTATCGCCGATGATGACATCATTGTCTTTTGTCAGGTAATGACCTTTGATTATTTTTTGCGAAAGCTTTAACTGGGCATCTTCCAGTTTTGGATTAATCCCTGAAACCAGAATCCCTTTGGTCTGTTTACCGAAGGAAGCCAGCGAAAAAGTCTCCAAATGAGGAATGACTCTTTTTATTTGGGGAAAATCTTTGAAAACCCTATCAAAGTCTTTCTGATCAAAAAATGCATGGTCAATGCTTTTGTTCTCAAAATAACCAGTGTCATGAACCTGCAGGTCACCCACCTGGTTTACCCCTGCGCTGACCATCTGTTCCATCGAGCCATATTTCATGGATAACGCTAACAAAGCCAGCACCAGTGCCATAAACACGGATGTTGCGGCAATGATGGTCCTGCGACCGTTTCTCCATATATTTCTCCAGGCGATGGCCAGTAACATCTTTTTTATTTTTAATGTCTGAAAGCATTTAAAACGTTAAATCTTGACAGATAAATAACCGGATACAAAGCAGAAAGCAACGATAAACCCAACACAATGGCCGTCTGGCTCAGGAAAATATGTGATTTGATCGAGAAGGGCAGTATCGGGTCAATATTGAATTCCAAATACATTTTTGCCATGTCACCTGTCATGGGAATCGGATTGTAATGCAAATAATACAATATGGGCGAAGCAATCATCAAGCCGACAAGGATTCCGATCACAGCAACGATAAACGTTTCAACAACACTTACCATGATCAATTTTCTCCTTTGCATTCCCACGGAAATCATCACAGCATACTGTTTTCTCTTTTCCATGGTCATCATCAAAATGGTGCTGAAAATGCCGAAGGCGGCAATAACATACAATATCAGCAACATAAATTGCCCCCCAACATTGTCCACCCGGATGGTTTGTAAAATATCTGTAAGCATGGTTTGCCAGGGTATGACTTCGAACTTCTTTCCCAACTTGGCTCCCAATGCCTTTGTTACACTACTCAGTTCCGACTGATTATTCAGAAAAACCGAAACATCGGTCAATAATCCTTTCTGATAAGGATATACAAAACTCTGAGCGTCGGTCAAGCTCATGTATAGAAGCTGGCTGTTCATTTCCAGAGAAGGAAGATGAAAAATTCCGGCCACTTTGTATATCCCGTAAGCGGTCAAACCTCTGAAACCTTGTCCCAGCAATACCATACTGTCTCCCACATTGATCTTTAAGAATTTTGCGAGTTGGTCACCAATGAGTACTTGGTTGGGTTCTGTAAGATATGCGCCTTTGATAATCTTTCCGGCAAGGTTTGTCTGCTTGTTTTGTAACACAGGATCAATACCGGAAACAAGAATTCCTTTGGTCTGTTTTCCGTAGGATGCCAGCGAAAATGTTTCCAGTCCTGGCATCACATTTTTAACGCCCGGGATGCTTTTGATGGTTTCATTCATCCCTTTTGGCTGGAAAAAAGCGCGGTCGAGACTTTTATTTTCCCAGTAACCGGTGTCATGTACCTGTAAGTCACCTACCTGGTTAACACCAGCCTGGATCATTTGTTCGTAGGAACCAAACTGCATGGAGCGCATGAACAGAGCAAGTGAAATTGAAAGTACGACAGAAACTGATGTCAAAAGCGTACGCCGACGGTTTCTCCATAAACTTCTCCAGGCTATTTTAAAGATTGATTTCATTTTTACTTGATATGAATATTTTTGGGTCTGATATTTTTGATCCTCTGAATGGAAAAGAACTGTAGGGTTACACCTTTTACATCAAATTCCTGATGCAGAATATGGATGACTGTTTTATCTCCCGGCTTTGTATTGGAAGTCATTTCAAGAAGCGACGGCAGCAATCGGCCACCCATTGTTTTAAGTTCGGAGGCTGTTTCTGTTTTCACCAGTTTGTTATGTGTGTCGTAGAACTCTGCTTTCAACGTGTTAAAGTTCATTTTTGCAATCCACATTTTGATAGAACCCCACACAACAGCAGCATCGGGTAGGGGAACTAAATCAACTTCATAGCAATCATAACCGTCGATGGTAGCGCTTCCGTTATATTTATGGGTATAATCCGTAATGATGCTGTTTTGTTTCATCAGATCGTTGTTGGTAAAATCGGAGCCCATCCACGATTGCATCATCATGCTGGGCGGTATCTTGATAACCCTGTTAATGGCCGGGATGAAGTTCCACATGTTCTTATCATATTTGAGAAATACTTCGCCTTTATCCCGCGCCGGCTGTGTTATGAGCGCGATATAGTATTCGTTGCTCAGTGACCAGCTTTGCATCTCGATGGATCTTTGCCAGGTAGGCCTGACAATTTCCATTGTCATAATGCTAAAACTACTTTTCCCCAAAAACAGATTGTACGATTTGTTGACCAGCTCTTTGGCGGTCATTGTTTGAGCCTGTACCGGACCTGCCAGTAAAAGCAGCCCTGCCAATATGACGCCCCAGATTTTTATTGAACGTGTTTTCATATATTAAATTAATTTTTCGATAATTATATCACGAATTTCCTTAATGGGATAATGCTCGGGATCATACATGCTGTCAAGTCCGACTCCGTCGAGGATGGCCCCCAGAAGATATCCGTAAGCCATCGGGTTCTTCTCACCCTTTTCTTCATAATAAGCTGCTACAGCCACAAAAAATGGCCCCAGAACTTTGAAAATTTCATCTTTTACCAATTCAACCACGGCAGGCTGGGCGATCACGGCAATGTAAAGTTTCCAGTAGTCACCGTTTTTATAAATCAAACCCAGATTTTTGTCCATCAGCTCGATGATTAGCTCCCGGGTCATCTTTTGGTTAAAGTCGAAATCCATTTCCAGCATAATTTCCTTCAATCCTGCCATGATGATTTCTTTTACAAGTGCTTCTTTATTTTCAAAATAATTATAAATTAAACCTTTTGAGACGCCTGCTTTTTTGGAAATACTACTGATAGAAGTTCCCATGAACCCGTTATTGGCAAATAGCTCCATGGCAGCTTTAACTAACATCGCTTTGCGCGACTGCCTTATCTCTTCGAATTGTTTACTTGTTTTTGGAGCCATTATTTAATAATTTTTGACTGAACGGTCGGTCAAAGATAAATAAAATTTTTAATTGTCAAGAAAAATGGAAAAATATCGGGAATCTGTAAATAAGGCTTGTTATTTCTGCTACACCGATTATAAAGAACAAAAATTTATTGAGGTCAGTAAATAAATACGTGTCTTTACCTAAGTACATGACAAAAATTTGCAGCATTCCACGAATTTTTCTAAATTATTGGA
>CAZPPK010000058.1:0-16289 GCA_964588415.1 uncultured Lentimicrobiaceae bacterium | reverse complement strand
GCTTAAATATCAACCGCTTATATTGATTATTTCAAAAATTGTCATGTACTAAGGGCATTTCGTTATTTTAATGAAAAAAAACAGCCATGAAAAAGAAACAGATTTTAAGCGTATTCATTGCATTTGTTTTTATGCTGGCAGGCTTATCTTCCTGTAATTCAAGCCTGTTACAGAATAATACTTCAAAACCCGATTCTATTGGAAGTACAGCGGAGGTTTTGGTTGTGTTTCAAAATGCAGGGCAATGGAGTAGTCCCATTGGGAACACCATCAGAAAATACTTCCAGGCCAGCATTTATGGTCTTCCGCAAAGTGAACCGATTTTCAGATTGTTACACATCGATGAAGATCAACTTTCAGATATTTTCAAGACGCAGCGCAACATTTTTATTGTAACCATTAATCCCAAAGTCAAAGAACCTAAAATTGAGATAAAAAAAGACATATGGTCTGCACCACAACTGGTCATTTACCTGACGGCTCCGTCTGAACAATCATTTGTTGATGTGTTTAAGGATCGTCATGATCTTTTCATCGAAAGATATATGAAATTAGAGCGGAAGCGGATTCTGGATGTTTTCCATTCTTCGCTTGACGATAAAGTCATGCAAGGAATTCAGGGTCGATTCGGCTTTTCTCTGAACGTTCCCTCAGGTTTTTATATCGCCAAAAATCAACCCGGGTTTATGTGGGTAAGGCATGAAGCCAACCGATATAATCAGGGATTTATAATCATATCAGAACCTTATGTTGATGCGGGTCAATTTTCCAGGGAAAGCATCCTGACCCGGATACAAAATTATCAACGAAAATATATTCCTGGCCCCACAGAAGGCTCCTACATGTCCATAGACAGAAAATATATTATCCCAGAATACTCATCCATCAATAATTTCCCAACAAAATATGCTATCAAAATAGACGGCCTTTGGCGCGTGGAAAATGACTTTATGGGAGGACCTTTCATCAGCTATACTTTTCTTGATCCCAAAACCAATGAGATCGTGACACTATTTGGCTATGTGTATTATCCGAATAATAAAAAACGTGATCTTCTGTTGCAGGTGGAATCGATCCTTTATTCTGTAAATTTTTCAGCCAAACCGCCTAAACAGATTAAGAAACACTAAAAGGCAGGAAAATTTATTCGGCCGATTCGCGTTAATGCATCCATCGCTTTTTCAGAAATTTTATCATTCCTTCAGGATTCCTTCGACCTGAAAGAATGATATCCAACAATAATAGAGTCATTCACTGTCTTTATCTAAACGACAAGTTATCAATTATTTATCAGTTTTTACCCGTTTATAAACGAATGTTAAACGGAAGTAATTGATTATTAACCGGATGTTGCAAACCCAACGCTCTACTTTTGTCCTATCGTTCTTTAGAAATCATGTTAGCACGGTCGCTAATAAATTATAGCAAAGTATTTTTCTTTGCTGCAAAACAAATAATCATATTTATAATATTTAAATTATTACTATCATGACTACTTTAAGAAATTCTGTACACCTGATCGGACGCCTGGGCAATGACCCGGAAGTTAAAACTTTTGGAAACGACCGCAGCATGGCGCGTTTTTCTCTTGCAACCGATGATTACTATCGTGACAGCGAAGGCAAGCAGACTAAAGAAACCCAATGGCACAATATTGTTGCCTGGGGTAAAACCGCTGAAATTGCAGAGAAGATTCTGGCAAAAGGCAAAGAAGCAGCCATTCAGGGCAAACTTGTTAACCGTTCATGGGAAGATAAGGATGGAGCCAAACGCTACATTACTGAAGTGGTGGTAAGTGAAATAATGGTTTTCGGAAAGGAAGCCTGAAATGACCATTAATAAAAATTCCGGGCAGATTTGTCCGGAATTTTTATCACTACCAAAGACAATAAATAGCTATGAAAATCATTGATTTTCATAGCTATTTATTGTATATATCATTTTTCAATCTCGAGGGCAACCCAATCGCCAACTTCCGAAGTGGAACGGGCATTCATTTTAGAAAGATCTTCCGTAACAAAGTTTTCTTCCAGAGAATGCAATACCGCATTCCGAATGGACTGAGCTTCATCATTCAATTTAAAGGCGTACTCAAACATCATGGCAACCGAAAGAATGGTCCCTAAAGGATTGGCAATATTTTTCCCCTTTGCCTGCGGATAAGAACCGTGGATGGGTTCAAAAACCGAAGTAAGCTGTCCAATGGAAGCGGATGGCAACAATCCCAACGAGCCTGTGATTACGCTGGCTTCATCTGTCAGGATATCACCAAACATATTTTCCGTAACGATGACGTCAAATTTTTTCGGCCATTGAATGAGCTGCATGGCAGCATTATCTACAAACATGAAATCCATGGTCACTTCAGGAAACTCAGTTGATATTTCAGCAGCAATCTCTCGCCATAATCTTGAAGTTGCGAGCACATTGGCCTTATCAACAACTGTGACCCGTTTATCCCTTTTCATAGCATATTTGCAAGCCAGGCGCACAATGCGTTCAACTTCGTAACGATGATAAACCAATGAATCATACGCTGTGTTGCTGTCTTCGGAACGTCCCTGTGGTTTTCCAAAATAAATGCCGCCGGTTAGTTCGCGCAGCACCATAAAATCCACGCCTTCCACCAGGTCTCTCCGTATGGGGGATTTGTCAATCAAAGACGGGAAAGCGGTAACCGGCCTCACATTGGCAAAAAGACCCAACTGTTTCCGCATGGCCAACAGTCCTTGTTCCGGACGGACTTTTGCTTTAGGATCGTTGTCGTATTTCGGGTCGCCGATAGCGCCAAACAAAACGGCATCAGAGTTCTTACACAGTTCAAAGGTCGTTTCCGGGAAAGGATTCCCGCAATTGTCAATGGCACTGGCACCTACCATTCCGTAATTGAATTCAAATTCATGATTAAACTTCTTTCCGATGGCTTGGCAAACTTTAATGCCCTGCTCCATAATCTCCGGCCCGATTCCATCGCCAGGCAAAACGGCTATTTTAAACTTCATATTTTATGGTTTTTGTCCAAATTTATAACTCAATAATATTCAACATTTTTTCTGTGGCCTTGACGGCAGCGACTGTCTGGTCAACATCCAGGCCTTTGGTTATGAATGTCTTTCCTTTAAATTTCCAACTAATGATCGCCTCAACCAGGGCATCGGTATTCCCCCCCGGAGGAATGGTAACGCGATAATCCATCAGTTCGGGTCTTTCCTTGCCAATATTATCATAAATTTTCCATAATGCTTTCATGAAAGCATCATACTGTCCGTCGCCAATGGACATTCCTTCGTGTGTGGCATCTTTGATTTGTAACTGAAGGCTCGCCGAAGGGCGCATACCATGCGACAGCGAAAAAGAGTAATTTTTTATGAAAATGTTGTAATTATCTTCACCTGTATTCAACACATCTGCAATAATATACGGCAAGTCATCAATGGTGATATTCTCTTTCTTATCCCCCAGCTCAATAATGCGCTCAGTAACCTTTTTCAACGAAGGTTCGTCCAAACGAAAACCCAGTTCTTCAAGATTTTTCGCGATACTGGCTTTCCCGGATAATTTACCTAGTGCATATTTCCGCTTCCGGCTGAAACGTTCCGGCAACAGATTGTTGTAATACAAATTATCCTTATTGTCGCCGTCAGCGTGAATTCCGGAAGTCTGTGTAAAAACATTTTCGCCAACAATGGGTTTATTTACAGGAACCCGGATTCCTGAAACCCGTTCTACCAGCTGGCTGGCTTTGTGGACGCCGGTTTCCCGGATGCTGGTTTTCATCTTCAACTGATCGTGAAGAACACCAATCACGCTGGATAAAGGTGCATTGCCCGCCCTTTCACCCAGTCCGTTCACAGTAGTATGAATTCCTTTTACTCCGGCTTTTACAGCAGCATAGACATTGGCTACCGACAGATCATAATCGTTATGGGCATGAAAATCAAAATGCAATTTCGGATATCTGTTCACAATATCTTTGCAAAAACTATAGGTCTGATCTTGATTTAGAATACCAAGTGTATCGGGAAGCATGAATCTTTTTATGTTGACATTTTGGAGTGCATTCAGCATAAAATAGACATATTCCGGAGAGGAAATCATGCCATTGGACCAGTCTTCAAGATAGAGATTCACCGAAATTCCACAGCTTTGAGCCAAAGCAACCACCTGCTTAATATCTTCTGCATGTTGTTCCGGTGTTTTACGAAGTTGTTTCTCAAGATGACGCAACGACCCTTTGCTCAATAAGTTTAACACCTTAAGACCTGCATCTTGAATCCATTGTAGAGATTTTTCCCCATCTATAAAACCCAGCACTTCAACCTTATCCAGAAACCCGTTTTCGCCGGCCCATTTTGCAATCGTCTCTGCTGCTTCAAACTCACCTTTTGAAACACGAGCGGAAGCAATTTCAACCCTGTTGATGCGTAACTCTGTCAGAAAAAACTTAACGAGGTGCAGCTTTTCAACGGGCGAAAAGGAAATTCCCTGCGTCTGTTCTCCGTCACGCAGGGTTGTATCCATTATCTCAATTTTCATCAGCTTCCGTTTTGCATTAGTTCGTAAGCCAGGATTTTATCTTTCTGGCCCAGGAGATAATCGATATCGTCATAGCCATTGAGCAGGCAGGCTTTTTTATAGGCGTTGATCTCAAAGCCACAGGTTTTGTTAGTAGGAAGCAACGTGATTTCCTGCTTCTTCAAGTCAATTCTGAGTTGAGCATAAGGATCTTTTTTAACAGCATCGAATATCTTCTCTAAAAAATCTTCCGTCACCTGCACCGGAAGTAGTCCGTTGTTGAGTGCATTGTTTTTAAAAATATCTGCAAAGAAACTGGAAACCACTGCCTTGAAGCCATAATCAAAAATAGCCCAAGCTGCATGTTCACGGCTGGAGCCGCTTCCAAAATTCTTTCCTGCAATCAGGATCTTTCCGAAATATTCCGAGGAATTTAACACGAAATCCTTTTTAGGATTGTTGTCTTTGTCGTAACGCCAGTCGCGGAACAAATTCTCACCAAATCCTTCCCGGGATGTTGCTTTTAAAAACCGGGCAGGGATAATCTGATCTGTATCAACATTTTCGACAGGCAAAGGAACGCAACTTGATTCCAGTATATTAAATTTTTCTATTGACATCTTAATGGTTGTTTTGGTTCATAGATTACATGAATTCTGCGGGGTTTGTGATCTTTCCGGTAATGGCGGCAGCAGCGGCTGTCAGCGGGCTTGCAAGCAAGGTGCGGGCACCCGGGCCCTGTCGTCCTTCGAAATTACGGTTGGAAGTGGAAACTGCATATTTCCCGGCCGGAATTTTATCTTCATTCATGGCCAGGCAAGCCGAACACCCCGGTTGACGAAGCTCAAATCCGGCTTCTTTCAAAATAACATCCAGCCCTTCTTCTCTCGCCTGTTTTTCTACCTTCCAGGAACCCGGCACCAGCCAGGCCGTAACGTTACCTGCTTTCTTTTTCCCTTTTACCAAGGATGCAAAAACCCTGAAATCTTCTATGCGACCGTTGGTGCAGCTTCCAAGGAATACATAATCCACCGGATGGCCAAGCAACTTCGATCCGGGTTCAAAACCCATGTATTGTAATGATTTTTTAAAAGATCCCTGCTCTGTAGCCGGGATGGCGTCAAGTGCCGGAATTGATTCGTTGACAGAAATTCCCATTCCCGGATTGGTACCATAGGTGATCATGGGATGGATACCTTCAGCACGGAGGTTTAATTCCTTCTCAAAGGTTGCACCGTCATCGGTCTTAAGTTTTTTCCAGCGTTCAATAGCCATGTCCCAATCGCTCCCTTTCGGAGCAAACTCACGTCCTTTGATGTACTCGAAAGTTACCTCGTCTGGTGCGATCATCCCGCCACGGGCACCCATTTCAATGCTCATATTACAAATAGTCATCCGGGCTTCCATGCTTAAAGCAGTGATGGTATCTCCGGCATATTCAACAAAATATCCGGTAGCACCGCTGGCTGAAATTTTAGAGATGATGAATAAAATAATGTCCTTAGCAATAACTCCTTTGTTGAGTTTGCCACTAATGTTGATCCGCATTTTCTTCGGCTTGGGCTGCAAAACGCATTGGCTGGCAAAAACCATTTCCACTTCGCTGGTTCCTATTCCGAAAGCAATTGCTCCAAAAGCACCGTGCGTGGAAGTGTGACTGTCGCCGCAAACAAGCGTCATGCCTGGCTGGGTAATGCCGAGTTCTGCACCAATGACGTGCACAATACCATTATAAGGATGATTCAGGCCGTAAAGTTTTACGTCGTGTTTTTCACAATTATCTTTCATTGTTGCCACCTGTACTCTTGACAAGGTTTCCTGAATGGGCAAATGCTGATTTTGGGTCGGGATGTTGTGGTCGACCGTGGCCAGCGTTTTTTCTGGTCGAAACAGAGGAATTCCCCTGTTTTCAAGACCGGAAAAGGCCTGAGGGCTGGTAACTTCATGAATGTAATGCTGGTCGATGTATAAGATATCAGGTCCGTTTTCCACGGAACCTACCACATGGCCATCCCATATTTTGTCGAAAAGTGTTTTTGCTTCCAAAATTTTATTTATTTGAAAATGAAACTTAAATGATCTTTGTCACTGCATCTACAAATGCCTCTACAGCCCCTGTGATAATATCAGTATTTGCTGAAAAGCCATAGTAGAGCTTGCCACGGTTTTCAATCTGTACATGGACTTTACCCAGGTCGTTGCTGCCGCGGGTAATTGCCTGAATCAAAAATTCTTCAAGATGAACCTTGCGTTTGATGATTTGTTTCACAGCAGTGAAGGCGGCATCAATAGGGCCGTTACCTGATCCGGTGGAAACTTGCAATTCGCCATTTATGCGCAATGCCACCGTTGCCACGGGAAGGGTTGATTTACCGCTTAAAACCTGAAGGCGTTCCAGCTTAATGGATTTTTCGTTTTTGGAAAAATCCCCGGCAAGGGCCTGCAAATCATCATCTTTGATATCCTTCTTTTTGTCAGCAAGGTCCAAAAAACGTTCGTAAAACTCATCCAATTCCTTTTTATTGAGTTTGTAACCCAAAATAGTAAGCCTGTGCTTCAAAGCAGCTCTTCCGCTGCGGGCCGTAAGCTCAATGCTTGACTCCTTAATCCCCACATCATGCGGATCAATAATTTCATAATTTTCACGGTTCTTCAGCACGCCATCCTGATGGATTCCCGAAGAATGTGCGAAAGCATTCCGGCCCACGATGGCCTTATTTGGCTGGATGGGCATCCGCATGAGCGAAGAAACCAGGCGGCTGGTTTTGGAGATGAGTTTGCTGTTTATTTCGGTGAAAACCGGAAGATCCTTATGGCTTTTGATAGTCATCACTACTTCCTCAAGGGAAGTGTTCCCTGCCCTTTCTCCAATTCCGTTCAGGGTAACTTCTACCTGGCGAGCACCGTTCAGAATTCCTTCAACGGTATTGGCAGTGGCCATCCCGAGATCGTTGTGACAATGGGTTGAAATCACGGCTTTATGGACGTTCGAGACATTCTCCATGAGAAAACGGATCTTCCGGCTGAATTCTGTTGGAAGGCAATAACCTGTTGTGTCGGGAATGTTCACCACCGTGGCTCCTGCAGCAATAACCGCTTCTACAACTCGGGCGAGATATTCGTTATCCGTCCGTCCGGCATCTTCAGCATAGAACTCCACATCTTCCACATATTTTTTGGCATATTTTACAGCTGCTACAGCCCTTTCAATAATTTTCTCTGGTGTGGAATTTAATTTGTATTGAATATGATAGGGAGAGGTGCCGATTCCCGTATGGATTCTTTTCCTTTTGGCATATTGCAGCGCTTCAAAGGCTACGTCAATGTCTTTCTCGACGGCACGTGTAAGCCCGCAGATGACAGGTAGTGTCACCGCTTTGGATATCGCGACAACCGACTGAAAATCACCGGGACTGGAAATAGGGAAACCCGCTTCGATAATGTCGACACCTAAAGCTTCCAGGGCTTTGGCTACTTCAATTTTTTCCACGGTGTTTAACTGACAACCAGGAACTTGTTCGCCATCCCGAAGGGTAGTATCAAAAACAAAAATTTTGTCATTCATTTTACACAATTTAATTACAGTTAACCTAACATTATTTCAAAATACGCATCACCGTTTTTAAATTTCCTGTACCAATCCGCTGTAATTGTCCGGTGTAATCTCAAATTCATGGCAAAAAAAAATCCCGCTTTAGAGCGAGAAGTTCAAAATATAGCAGTTAAATATATTTTATGCCTTTTCTCGCCCCTTCCGGAAATGAAAAAGAATGAGAATAATAAGATTCCGCCTGTAGTAAAATAAACTGTCCATAGTTGTACTACTTTATGCCGACAAATGTAATGTTATTTTGAAAAAACCAATTTTTTATTGAAAAAAAGTTCAAATTTTTTTTGATAAAGAAAAAGGCAGGGCAGAATAAGGTATGTTGATTTACTCAATAACAAACCTTATAGATAAGGGATCAGAGCAATCCTAGTTCCAATTTTCCCTCTTCTGAAATCATCTCCATATCCCAGGGTGGGTCGAAGACAATTTCGACATCAGCTTCTTTGACACCTGTCAAAAAGGCTATTTCTTCCTTAACCTGCAAAGGCAAAGAATCGGCGACCGGACAGTTTGGAGCTGTCAATGTCATCATGACCTTTACGTTTCCTTCATCGCTGATATTGATTTCATATACCAAGCCCAGGTCGTAGATGTTGACCGGGATTTCCGGGTCAAATACGTTTTTTAATACGTTGATTATCTTTTCTTCTAATATGCTTTTTTCGTCTGCCGTCATCTTGGTGTCTGTTCTTTTACTGGTTCAATTTAAGTTGATATGCTTTGGCATACAACTGAATTTGTTTAATCATGGAAATTAACCCGTTGGCACGTGTCGGCGAAAGATGTTCTTTCAGTCCTATCTCTTCGAGAAAACCTAGATCGGCTTTCAGTATTTCGTCTGGAGTTTGTCCCGAAAGGACTTTCACAAGCAAGCTCACAATGCCTTTGGTGATTACAGCATCGCTGTCTGCCGAAAAAATTACTTTCCCATCCAACAGATCTGCATGCAACCACACGCGGCTCTGACAACCGGAAATCAAATACTGGTTTGTTTTATATTGATGATCGATGAGCGGAAGTTCCTTGCCCAGTTCAATGAGATACGCGTATTTATCCATCCAGTCATCAAATAAAGAGAAGGTCTCCAGAATTTCTTTTTCTTTTTCGGTTATGGTCATGGTTATTATTTTTTATCTCAACATTTTAACTGCTTTTTTGGTTGCTTCCACCAAAATATTTACTTCTTCCTCTGTGTTATAAAGTCCGAAGGAAGCCCTTACAGTCCCCGGAATTCCGAAGAAATCCATCAGAGGATCGGCACAATGATGGCCGGTTCTCACAGCAACTCCCATTTGGTCGAGCAACGTGCCCAAATCGTAAGGATGAATTCCTTCAAGCAGAAAAGAAAGGGTGGCCGTTTTACCAGGAGCCTCCCCGATAAACCGTATCCCATCAATTTTTGAAAGTTCTTCAGTAGCTACCTTCAAAAGATGATCTTCATGTTTCCGGATTCGTTCAATTCCCAGGTTTTCAAAATAATGCAGCGCGGCTTCAAGTCCTAAAGCTCCTGCCACATTGGGCGTTCCCGCTTCATATTTGTACGGAAGATTATTAAACGTGGTACACTCAAAACTGACCTTTTCAATCATCTCACCACCAAACTGATAAGGAGGCAGGCTTCTCAGCCAGCTTTCGCGTCCGTAAAGCACGCCAATTCCCATCGGACCGTAAACCTTATGTCCGGAAAAAGCATAAAAATCAGCATCAATATCCTGAACATCCACAGATGCATGGACAATACCCTGAGCCCCATCGATCAAAACCGGAATTCCACTATCGTGGGCCATTTTTACAATCTCTTTTACAGGATTGATGGTCCCCAGCACATTGGAAATATGAGTGATAGCCAATAGTTTAACATGGGGGTTGAGCGCTTTCTTCAGGAAATCCAAATCAAGCACCCCTTGCTGACTGATGGGAATAATTTTCAGGTTTGCCTTTTTCCTAAGACACAGCTGCTGCCAGGGAACAAAATTAGAATGATGCTCCATAGCGGAAACCAGAATTTCATCTCCTTCATTAACCCGTGATTCCATAATGGTAGCCATCATATTGATGGATTCCGTGGTTCCCCGTGTGAAGATAATTTCCTTTTTATCACCTGCATTAATGAATTTCCGCACGGACTCCCTGGCATTTTCATAATCTTCCGTAGCCAGTTGGCTCAGATGATGAACTCCACGATGAACATTGCTGTTTTCTTTCAGATAATATTCCGATATCCTATTGATTACCGCCAGCGGTTTTTGGGTAGTCGCCGCGTTGTCAAAATAAACCAGAGGCCTTCCGTTTATTTTCTGGTCCAGGACCGGAAAATCTTTCCGGATTTCATCAACGGGAAATTTCATGAAATTAAATTTTGCTAAAGTCAATATCAAAAATAATAGGTTGTTCGGGGTTACTGCAATGCAACACACAACTATCGCAAATAGAAAGTTCTCCACGCAACCGGCGTTTTACCATGTCTTCAATCGTAACTCGTAACGGTTCGATGGAGATTTCTTTAATTACATCATCGGCAAAGGCATACATCAATAACATACGGGCATTGGCAAAGGGAATGCCGCGTTGCATGAGGTAAAACAGTGCTTCGTTATCCAGCTGGCCCACCGATGCGCCGTGACCACATTTTACATCGTCGGCATAAATTTCAAGATGGGGCATGGCATCTATCCGTGCATTGTCGCTCAACAAAATGTTACTGTTCTTTTGAAAAGCATTGGTTTGTTGAGCATCTTTTTTCACATAAGTAAATCCGTTGAAGACTCCGGTTGACTGATTGTCCAGAACGCCTTTAAACAGCTGATTGCTGTTGCAATGCGCAGCGTTATGAAGTACAGTAACGTGATTATCGATGTGTTGTTCTTTATCCATCAGGTAAAGGCCGCGAATATCACAAGATGCTTCCTCACCATTCAGGGCATCGGAAATTTCATTTCTTATCAGGCCGCCATTCAGGGTCAGCACATTTATTTTCATCCGGCTGTTTGCCCTCTGGTCAATAAACACTTGATTTACCAAAGCTGTTTCATCATTCAGGTTCTGTAGCTTATACAAGTCCAGTTCTGCATTTTCACCTAAATAAATTTCACTCACCGTATTGATAAGCCCCGCATGGTGGTTCACAGAATCGTCGCAATGCAAAAAGGAAAGTTTTGCATTTTCTCCAAGCACAATCAGATTTCGTGTATTCACCACAAGATTTGGTTTGTTCAGGATGTTGATCAGCTGCAGGGTATCACCGTTAAGTTCAACACCATCCGGAATATAGACAAAAGCGCCATCCCTTGCCAATGCGGTATTGACAGCTTTAAATCCGTCTTCAATATGGTTGGATAGTTTTCCGTAATGCTTTTCAAAAAGTTCAGGGTATTCTTTCTGTGCACGGGCAAGGCTTCCAATGATCACACCTTCCGGGCTCACCGTAAGTTTGGTTTCTTCCTTGCTGTAATAACTTCCGTTAAGAACGGAGATTGTTCTGGTGTTAAAACCATGGACTTCGCACTCAAAAATTTCGTCAATTTTCTTATCGAAAGGTGTCTCTTCATCGAAAACCACCAGTTCTTCCTGGTAAACGGCATCCATATCTGTGCCACGCCACTTTTCCATTTTCAGGTTTGGGAAACCTTGTTGTTTGAAGTAATCCATGGCTTCCTTTCTTTGTGAAGTAACCGTTGGCGTGTCATTCTTTTCCCATTCATCCGAATGTTCTGCGAAATGCCGTATCAGAATATCTTCCAAAGGGAAATATGTTTTTTTAATGTTTTCCATAACTATAACTCCTCCGGGATTCAGCCTTCATAGGGGCCTTTAAGCCATTCATAGCCTTTTTCCTCTAACTCCAGTGCCAGCCCTTTTCCTCCTGATTTTACAATGCGTCCTTCGAACATCACATGAACAAAATCAGGAATAATATAATCCAAAAGTCTTTGATAATGAGTGATCACCAGAAATCCGTTATCATTTGATTTCAGCTGGTTCACACCATTTGCAACCACTTTCAAGGCATCAATATCCAAACCCGAATCGGTCTCATCGAGAATGGCAAGTCCGGGTTCCAGCATGGCCATCTGGAAAATCTCATTTTTCTTTTTCTCACCGCCGGAAAAACCTTCATTTACAGAACGGTTGGCGAGTTTTGCATTGATCTCCACTAATTTTTTCTTCTCTTCCATTTTTTTGAGAAATTCCCCTGCCTTCAAGGGAGGAAGGTTCATGAATTCTCTTTTTGCATTCATGGCCGTTCTCATGAAATTGGTCATACTAACTCCTGGTATCTCAATCGGATATTGAAAACTCAGAAAGATACCTTCATTGGCTCTTCTGTCAGGCGACCAGTCAAGAATAGACTCACCATTGTAAAGGATGTCTCCTTTTGTGATTTGATAACCTTCTCTACCGGTGATGGCAGCCGCCAAGGTACTTTTGCCAGTTCCGTTAGGTCCCATGACGGCATGTATTTCGCCTTTGTTGACACTCAGGTTCAATCCTTTGATGATTTCCTTGCCGTCGATGGCTACATGTAAATCTTTTATATTTAGTAACATACTCTTTATTTCTGTTAAACTTCCCATGAAGGGGAAAATATTTTATCTATTTAAATTTCTTCACTATTCATCACTCACTATTCACTACTCACCATTTAACCTACACTACTCTCCAGTGTTATTGCCAGGAGTTTTTGCGCTTCCACAGCAAATTCCATTGGTAATTTATTTAGCACCTGTTTAGCATATCCATTCACGATAAGGCCAATGGATTTTTCCAGATCGATACCGCGTTGCTGGCAATAAAACAACTGATCATCGGAAATTTTAGAGGTTGTGGCTTCGTGTTCCACAATAGCAGTCGGATTTCCCGTTTTTATGTAGGGAAAAGTATGGGCACCACATTTGTCGCCCAGTAACAACGAATCGCATTGTGAAAAGTTTCGGGCATTTTGTGCATTCTTGGCCACCCTGACCAGTCCACGATAACTATTGTTGCTGTTTCCTGCGGAAATTCCTTTGGAGATGATGGTGCTTGTTGTATTCTTCCCGATATGGAGCATTTTTGTTCCGGTATCTGCCTGCTGAAAGTTATTGGTCACCGCCACGGAATAAAATTCACCTACGGAGTAGTCCCCGCTCAAAATACAGCTGGGATATTTCCAGGTAATGGCCGAACCGGTTTCCACCTGTGTCCAGCTGATCTTGGAATGATGGCCTTTACAGAGTCCCCGTTTGGTGACAAAATTGTAAATTCCGCCTTTTCCGTTTTTGTCACCGGGATACCAGTTTTGTACCGTTGAGTATTTAATCTCAGCATTATCGTGAGCAATCAGTTCCACAATCGCAGCATGAAGCTGATTTTCATCACGCATCGGAGCAGTGCAACCTTCCAGATAACTGACATAACTTTCATCATCCGCAATGATTAAAGTGCGCTCAAACTGTCCGGTGTTAGCAGCATTGATCCTGAAATAAGTGGAAAGTTCTATAGGACAACGAACCCCTTTCGGGATATAACAAAAAGATCCATCGCTGAATACCGCCGAATTCAGGGCTGCAAAATAGTTATCCGTATATGGAACCACCGATCCGAGATATTTTTTTACCAGATCGGGATGTTTTAGTACAGCTTCACTAAAAGAGCTAAAAATAATATCGTGTTTTTTCAGGGTATCCTGAAAAGTAGTTTTGACAGAAACGCTGTCGATTACAGCATCAACGGCCACTCCAGCCAGATGCTTTTGCTCTTCGAGTGAAATACCCAGCTTGTCGAAAGTTTGCAGAAGTTCAGGATCAACTTCATCCAGGCTGTTCAGTTTTTTTTGTTGCTTGGGGGCAGAGTAATATATAATGTCCTGATAGTTAATTGGAGCATGATGAATATGTGCCCATTTGGGTTCTTCCATTGTAAGCCAGTGCCGGAATGCTTTCAATCGGAATTCCAGAAGCCATTCGGGCTCATTTTTTTTCTCAGAAATAAACCGAACGGTCTCTTCCGATAGTCCCATGGGTGACTGATCAGAATCTATTTCCGTTACAAAACCATATTTATATTCACCTGATGTGACCTCATCCAAAGCATTGTTTTCCTTCTTCTTGTCACTCATTTTTTATTATTTAGAATAATTTCAAATTGAGCAGCAAAAATACAAAAAAATCGGACGTTATTTATCTTTCAGGTGTCTAAATAGAGTTACTACAGATACCTGTAAGAATGAATTCTGTTGGAAGTTTCAACTTTAATTGATGATGATGCTCCCTTTATGGAAATTGGTAATTTAAGAAACGTTACTGATTACTTTTCATTTTTCAGCATCCGGTAAATGGTCGATTTCCCCACACCCAATTTCTTAGCTGCTTCAATCACATTTCCGTCATATTTTTCAAGGTAGTAGAAGATGATCTTCCGGTTAAATTCGGCCAACGTACTTTCCTGGCCCAGAAAATCCGTTACCATATGCGTCGAGTTAAACTTGATATGCTGCGCTTCAATAATGTTTTTGTCAGACATCACCACTGCCAATTCAATAATGGAACGAAGTTCACGAACATTTCCCGGATAGGCATATTTCATTATCTTTTCCTGAGCTTCCGGAGTGAATTTTTTATTTTCCATACCATTTTCAGCAGTAAATTCAGCAGCAAAATAAGAAGCAAGGATTAGTATGTCATTACCGCGATTCCGCAACGGCGGCAAGTTGATGGGCAAGCCTAACAACCGGTAGTAAAGATCCTGCCTGAAACGCCCTTGGTGCGCCACATGATTCAGGTCTTTATTGGTGGCCACAATAAGCCTTGTGTCAACCGGAATTTCTTTTTGGCCGCCCAGCCGTGTAATTTCCTTTTCCTGAAGTACCCGCAACAATTTGGCCTGCATATTCATATCCATATCGGCAACTTCATCAAGAAATAGAGTTCCGCCAGAGGCCTGCTCAAATTTTCCTATTTTGCGTGTATCAGCTCCCGTAAAAGCGCCTTTTTCATACCCAAAAAGTTCACTTTCGATGAGCGTATCAGGGATAGCGGAAACGTTAATAGCAATAAAAGGTTTTCTCGAACGCGAAGAATTATAGTGAATTGCTTTAGCAACCAGTTCTTTACCAGTACCCGTTTCACCAGAAAGCGAAACAGTGATGTTTGATTTCAAGGTTCTTTCCATAAGGTCAAAAACTGCTTTGATGGGCGGGCTGCTGCCTTTAATAATATTTCTGAAAGCATATTTCTTCTCGACTTCCTGTTTCAGGCTGTCCAGTTCGTTGTTAAGATTTTTGTGATCCCGAATCTTGTTTACCGCATTCCACAATCGATCTTTAGTATCCTGATCTTTAACTAAATAATCATAAACGCCATTTCTTAAAAGGTCGATGGCAGTTTTCACATCCTCCTGACCGGAAACAATAATGACAGGAAGATCGGGATAATCGGCTTTTATCCTTTGCAGACATTGCTCTCCCGTAATATCAGGGAGCATATAATCCAAAGAAATAAGATCTGGCCTTTGATATAGATTTTCAAGGCATTCTTTTCCAGTTCTGAATAAAATGACATCATTAGTTGGATTTAATGATAGGTGATGCCTGAGCACGCTGCCGTATACGTTGTCATCTTCAACCACGAAAATTTTTAATGTACTCATAAACTATCTTTTAGATAAAACAAACCTTTCTTTCATTAAAGATATAAAAAATTTCACTATTAGAACTCTCTGTAAAATGATTCCTTATATCTCATATTGGGAATAAGTTCTCAAGTTTTAAAAGCAGACCTCGCAATTCTTATACCAAAAATTTATATACTTTTAAGTTGTTGATTACCCGTTCCTTACCTGTCACATAAAATGAAAAATCAAGTTGGAGATTTTGCAGAAAATTACAAAAAGGGATAGAAATAACAGAATCGAAATGTGTTATCGTGTTACAACATGCGATGAGTTTTGTCACAAAACGGATCTGTTTGGCTATGCCGGCACATACACCATTTAACAAATTTCCGTCTCTTAAGTACCACTTTTACGGGACGGAAAGATGTTCCCACGTGGGATTTATCGCAAAACGGCTGGTTTTTGCTCCGGCCGCAGGCGCGCCACAAATAGGTATCCGGTTCCATGACCAGCTTAAGCGAATGCTTTTGAACAATGACGGGTTCTTCTATAATAGTTTTTTATGAGAACAATC